>NZ_OUMZ01000007.1:1280815-1601019 GCF_900327775.1 Roseovarius sp. EL26 | reverse complement strand
CACCACCCGATCTGGATCACGTCGCCAATCCAGCCCGAAACCCTTGCGGATGTTATAGCTGGTAATACGCATCAGTTGTCAGATACTTTTTGATATTGGCCTGCGCGTATATATGCGAATTCCCGATACAGTTTGATTGTCGGGCGTAACCCAAACAAAACTGAACCAACTAAAAATAACCAGGTTCCAACATATGTTGTTGCTTCACTAAAAAATAGAATGCTGCCAATGACAAAGAGAGCTGCCGCAGAAAAATCAACAATAGTGTATGCCAGTTCGCAATAGGCGTAGATGGCTTTATGTCGCTCGCTGAACGTATGGCTGTCAGGGTTGAAAATCTTCATGTGATGTCCGGATTAAGGGTTATGCAAAATGGATTGTGATCGGATGCCCTGCTTTCGAAAACGCAATTCAACCCGCAGGCCGGGGTGCAAGTTAGAGAGCGTAAGCATGGCGTTATGGTGCTCAGCAATGGCTTGCACCAGCGCTAGGCCGAGGCCGCTGCCGCCGCTGGTGCGCGCACTGTCGAGGCGCACAAATGGATCCAGAACCTTATCGATATCATGTTCGGGGATTCCGGGACCCGTATCGCATACGCAGAGGGTGGCGACCCCTTCCTTTTGCTGAGCGATGAGGGTGATTTGTGTGCCTTTCGGTGAATGTACCGAAGCATTCTCGATCAGATTGACCAGTAGTTGCTGGATCATATCCATATCCGCATAAATTATTACACTGTCGCCGGTGCAGGTAAGCGTCTGATTGCGTTCTTCAATTGCGGGCAGCATGAAATCGCGCAGCTTTTCAACCAGCACCCACAGGTCAACTTTTTTAAATCGGCTCTGGTCCGAGTTTGCTTGAATGCGGGAAATCCGCAAGACGGTTTCAAAAACAGAATTGAGTGCCTCAACCTCTGACAAGGCGGCTTCAAGCTCTGGCAGAGGATCACGTTGAGCCTCGGCACTGTCTACGGCTTGCATCAGAGCAATCTGCACATGCGATAGCGGTGTTTTCAAATCGTGCGCGATTGCCGTGGCCGTTGACTTCATTCCAGTCACTAACCGCGCCAGCCGATCAAGATTCTGGTTCATCTGCACTGCGATGCGGTCAAATTGGTCATTGCGCTGATGTACAGGCAGGCGGGCCTTTAGGTTGCCATCTGATACTTGTCGCAGGGCCTGCTCCATCCCCTCCAACCTTCTGAGAGAGGTTCGGCTGGCCCATAGCCCAAAGGTCAAGATGATTAATGACAGAACCACCCCAAAGAGCGTTAACCAAAGCGTCAACCGTTCTTCGGCCTTATCGACAATTTGCCCATTGCGGCCAACAACCAATGTCAGCCGGTCAAATTGCTGCACATTCAAAAAATACTGACCTGTCAATCGCCCGCGCGTTAATGTCTGTAATTCGCGCCGCTCAACACCGACAAAGTCCGGAAAGACTGAGATCGCACCGGTCAGGCGGATACCATTTTCGTCAAACAATCCAGCGGCATGATCAGGGATCTGGATGCTGCGCTCCAGATCTTGCAACGCACGCACCAGCCCGCGGCGACCCTTGGTCTGGTAGATGTCCTGCAACAGTAACGTTTCAGCCCGCGTCTGCCCAACCAGTTCTGATCTCAGGGTGTTTTCTACGGCCCGTACCAGAACAAACCCGCTCAACGCATAGAGGGCGACAAACACCACCCAAACGCGGATTGCGGCCTTGAACGGCTCGCCGGTGACCAGACTAGCGAGGCGCACGGATCGTATACCCCATGTTGCGAACGGTCTGGATTAAAGGCGTATCAAACGGTTTGTCGACCTTCTGGCGCAGCTTGCTGATATGGGTTTCAACCACCGTGGTGCCGGGATCAAACGTGAAATCCCAAACCTTTTCTAGAATCATCGTCCGACTGATCACCCTGCCGGGGGCTTCCATCAGCAACTGCAGCAGGGCGAACTCTTTGTTCAACAGATCAATCAATTGCCCCTGTCGAGTGGCTGTACGACTGAGCAGATCCAGCTCCAGATCATGCACGTTCAGAACAGTTTTCTGCGTGGCTTGTTGCGGGCGGCGCGACAGTGCGGTGATCCGGGCAAGAAGCTCAGAGAAATGAAATGGCTTGGCCAAATAGTCATCACCACCGGCCATCAACCCCTCAACCCGATCATCGACATCGGAAAGTGCAGTGAGGAAAATTACCGGCAAGGCGCTCTTTGACACGCGCAGTGCCTTGACCACCGATAGCCCGTCCATGCCCGGCATCATCCGGTCAACAATGGCCAGATCCACCTCGTTGTACAGGCAGTGAGTCAGTGCCTCGCGCCCATCCGTGACCCAGTCTACGGCAAAACCCTGCTCAACCAAACCGTTCCGAATGTACTCGGCCGATTTCGGATCATCTTCTGCCAGTAAAATCTTCATATCACAGGAATATCTCATCGGATCGATTTGAAAAAGCACTAAGCGCTGCTTGATCTAAGGAGATATGGACGTGTTCACCTCACAAAAAAAGGGCAAAAGCCAAGTTTCAAATATTATTAAAGTCGGAGGAGGTGAACAATCAACGCGTCAGGTGATTGGGTTTCGCTTGTGCACTGTAAGACTGTTTCATTGGGTTAAGGACATAAAAAAGGGCCGGAGAACCGGCCCTTTCGAAGTCATTTTCGCAAGACTTATGCGAAGGACCAACGCTCCATCCAGCGCTCGCCGTCCATATCCCAGTTCGAACCCATTTGCTCTGGGATCGCAACTTTATCGGAGGTGGCGAAAACATAGTTCGCGAACATCGGGATGATGACGCCGCCTTGGTTGGATACGATGTCCTGCATCTCGAAATACATTTCGCGACGTTTGTTATCGTCCAGCTCAGCGCGGGCTTCGACCATCATCGCCTCGAACTTGTCGTGGCACCAGAAGCTGTCGTTCCATGCCGCGCCACAAGAATAGGCGGTGGCGAACATCTGATCTTCGACGGGACGGCCGGACCAGTACACAGCTGAGAATGGCTTTTTCATCCAGACGTCAGACCAGTAACCATCGTTTGGCTCACGTGTGACCTTCAGATCAATACCAGCGCCCTTGGCCGAGTTTTGTACCAGTGTGGCCGCATCAACCGCGCCAGCAAAGGCCGCGTCAGCAGCAGACAGATCAACCGAAACGCTGTCCAGTCCGGCCTCTTTGAGGTGGAATTTAGCTTTGTCCGGATCGTATGTCTTTTGCTCCAGCTCAGTGTTGAAGAAACGCTGACCGGGTCCGATTGGGTGGTCGTTACCGACCGAGCCGTAACCGAACAGGATCTTTTCAACCAGTTCTTCGCGGTTGATCGCGTATTTCAGCGCCTGACGCACGTGGTTGTCGCTATAGGGATCTGCGGTGGTGTTCATCGCAAATGTATAGTGCTGAGTACCCGCAACCGACTGAATGTTGACACCAGGCTTGCGACCAAGAAGGCCGGCAGTTTTCAGATCAACCCGGTCAATCACATCAACATCACCGGAAACCAGTGCCGTTGTACGTGCGTTTTGGTCGACCAGTGCCAGCATTTCGATGCTGTCAAAGCCAGCTGAATCGCGCCAGTGATTTGGGTTCTTCTCAAACGTTGCAGACACACCAGGTGTGAAGTCTTTCAGCGTATAGCTGCCGCAGCCATTGCCAGATTCCCAGTCGATTCCATCGTCTTTTGCTGGGCAAATAGTCAAGTGATAGTCTGACAGAATGAATGGGAAGTCAGCGTTACCGCCATCAAGCGTAAAGACAACGGTGTCATCGCCATCTGCTGCAATATTCGTTACCGGAGCAACAAGCGGACCAGCGGCTGATGTTGAATCTTCACCACGGTGGAAGTTGATCGAATTGATCACATCTTGCGGTGTCAGCGGCTTGCCATCGTGGAATGTCACACCCTGACGCAGCTTGAAGCGCCATTCGGCCGCATCTGCGGAAGCTTCCCAGCTTTCAGCCAGCTCTGGCTGAAGCGAGCCATCGGCAGCAACTTCGGTCAGGCGACCATAAACGGCGTGGCCCAGTGAAATGGTAAAGCCGTTTTCCCAAGTGCCCGGGTTCAGCGTATCGGTGGTTTGGCCGTGCGCCTTACCTACGCGAAGGTGACCACTTGATGCACGTGCCATGCCCAGCGGCATTGAGGCAGCCATTGCTGTTGCGGCGGTGGTCTTTAGAAAACCACGGCGGTCCAAAAGACCTCCTTTGATGATCGACATATTTAATTCTCCCTGTTGTAGATCATTATGAAGTGTTTGCCATGTCTGGCATTCGGAGACGCCGTTATCAGGTCTCCGGGCGTGTCATTATTTTTTCCGTGATATTGTTCACGTGTGCGACAGCCTTTTCGTTGTTATCACAAGCGTCGCTTTGAAAGCGGTTTGTGCCGTGACGATATAGTTCATTCAAATTGCGAAACAAGTAAAGCCCCCGTTTCGCGATTTGATGTACGCTTATATTGATTGACGAGTCAATTAAAGATCAATAGCAATCCTATGACTTTTAGCTGTTGGACTCATCAAAATGCCCAAGTTGGGAATGGAACCAATCCGCCGTGCTGCTCTGGTAAAAGCCACGATTCAAGAGGTCGGCGAGGCGGGCTCTTTGGATGTGACGGTCAGCCAGATCGCAAAAAGGGCGGGCATGTCCAGTGCTTTGGCGCATCACTACTTTGGTTCCAAAGAACAGATCTTTTCTGCTGCGATGCGACACATTCTCGCGGCCTATGCTCAAGATGTGCTTTCGGTTCTGCGGCGAACAGAATCTCCCCGAGCGAGAATCGAAGGCATCATTCGCGCCAGTTTTAAACCAGCTCAGTTCCAGCCGCATATGGTTTCGGCCTGGCTTAACTTCTATGTGCAAGCGCAAAAGTCGGCTGAGGCCAGACGCTTGTTGCACATCTACCAATGTCGTCTGCGTTCAAATCTCGCCCATGCCTTCCGTCAAATCGCCCCGGCGGGCGAGGCACGGACACTCACACGTGGATTGGCCGCGATGATTGACGGGCTCTATATCCGCCAGGCGCTACGCGATGACATGATTACCCCCGGAACAGCCATCGACGTGCTGTTTCATTATCTTGACACCTCATTGAAACAGGATCCCCCTCAATGACACAGCCCAACATCCTTATCTTTATGGTGGACCAGCTCAACGGAACCTTGTTCCCGGATGGCCCGGCAGACTGGCTGCACGCGCCCAATCTTAAAAAACTGGCGGCCCGTTCCACCCGCTTTCAGAACGCCTATACAGCCAGTCCCCTTTGTGCACCGGGGCGCGCCAGCTTCATGTCTGGCCTGCTGCCCTCGCGTAGCCGGGTCTATGACAACGCTGCTGAATTTGCCGCCGATATCCCCACTTATGCCCATCACCTGCGCCGTGCAGGATATCAAACCTGCCTCAGCGGCAAGATGCATTTTGTCGGCCCCGACCAGATGCACGGGTTTGAGGAACGCCTGACCACTGACATCTACCCGGCTGATTTCGGCTGGACGCCCGACTACCGCAAACCCGGTGAACGCATCGATTGGTGGTATCACAACATGGGCTCGGTCACTGGCGCAGGCGTGGCCGAAATCTCTAACCAGATGGAGTATGACGACGAGGTCGCTTACAACGCCACTCGTAAGGTTTATGATCTGGCGCGGGGCCATGATGAACGCCCGTGGTGCCTGACCGTCAGCTTCACTCATCCGCATGACCCTTATGTGGCGCGCAAGAAATATTGGGACCTATATGAAGAGTGCGAGTACCTGCTGCCCAGCGTTCCGGCGATGGATTATGAGGACCACGACAACCACGCCAAGCGTATATTCGATGCGAACGATTGGCGTAACTTCGATATAACAGAAGAAGATATTCGAAAATCCCGTCGCGCCTATTTCGCCAATATCTCCTATCTCGACGATAAAATTGGCGAGGTGATGGAGGCGCTGGAAAGCACGCGGCAAGAGGCGGTGATTCTGTTTGTGTCTGATCACGGTGATATGCTGGGCGAGCGTGGTCTATGGTTCAAGATGAGCTTCTATGACGGATCATCCCGCGTGCCCATGATGGTTTCGGCCCCGGATATGGAACCCGGTCTGGTTACCGATCCGGTCAGTAACATCGATGTTTGCCCGACGCTTTGCGATCTTGCAGGGGTCAGCATGGAGGAGGTCATGCCGTGGGTCGCCGGTGAATCGCTGGTCTATCTGGGGCAGGGAGGCGCGCGTGATGAACCTGTTACAATGGAATACGCGGCTGAGGCCTCTTACGCGCCGATGGTGTCGTTGCGCTATGGCAAATGGAAGTATAACCGCTGTTCACTTGATCCTGATCAGTTGTTTGATATGGAGGCGGACCCGCACGAGCTGATCAACCTCGCCGATGATCCGGCCCATGCCGGAACGCTGGCCCAGCTTCAGGCCAAGGCCGACGCGCGTTGGGATCTGGATGCCTTTGATGCGCAGGTGCGTGAAAGTCAGGCCCGTCGCTGGGTGGTGTATGAGGCACTGCGCAAGGGTGGCTACTACCCTTGGGATTACCAACCGCTGCAGAAAGCCTCCGAGCGCTACATGCGCAATCACATGGACTTGAATGACGTTGAGGGAAATCAACGCTTCCCGCGTGGGGAATAAACGCTCACTTCGGGGTGTTGCCCGCCAACGCCCCTTCGATCAAGGTTGCAACCACCTGCCGCGCTGTATCACGGGCGGCAGCAGGGTCGACCGGCTTGTCGCTTTGGGCCGTTTCGATCCAGATGCCGTCCATATAAGCCTGCACCGATTCGCGGACCGGTTCCAACAATTCATCGGGCACCAACGAGCGCAGCTCGCGCCGAACGTTACTTTGTACCCTCAAACGGTTGATCCGGTGCAGTCGCGCCAGGCTGGGTACATAGGGCGCGCTGGCCCAGAACTGCATCCAGACCGAACATTTCTCTTTCGTGAAGAGCGAATCGTCAAAGTTTGCATCAATAATGGCATAAAGGCGTTCTTCCGGGGTCTTCGCCTGAGCCAGGCAGTGCAGCGACCGTTCGCGCAACAACGACAACAGCCGCCGCATGGTCGTGTCCATCAATTTGTCTTTCGAGCCAAAATAATAGCTGATCGAGGCCGCAGTTGCTCCGGCTTCCTTAGCAATCTCAGTCATGGTGACAGACAAGAAGCCATTGGAATGTATGGCGGAAATCGCTGCTTCAATCAGCTCTTCATTACGGATGTCGCGAATGGTTTTGCGTTTCATATGGCAATAATCACATCTAAGCCGCGAGTTGCAATGTGATTTCACTATTGAATAAATTAAATACTCGTTTAAGAAATTGTTTAGAGATTTCGAAAACCTGTGCTACCGCGCTGCCAGCACCGTGCTTTGGGGCCGGTGTTTGCGAACAGGGAGAGATATAAAATGCTCAATATGATACTGTCTTTCGGGATCTTGCTGGCCTTTGCGTTGGTGATATTCTGCGTCATCAAATGGCGAAATCTGGAATGTGTCGGTGTAACGCCGGTGCATTTGTTCACCTTCATTGCGATCTTGTTCACATCCGGCCTCGATGTTGGATTGATCATGTTCCCACTGACCGAATTCGCAGGTTACGCGGATGACCCGGCCTATGCCTTTGCCAATCCGTTAGCGATTGAATTTGGCTTTTGGGGCTTTTTGATCTGGGCATTCTATTTCCTGACTGCGTTCTATTTCTGCGTCATCGAACCGCGTGTGAAGTTTTTTGAAATCCCAGTGGTCAAGATCATCAACAACATCGTCATAATCGGCACCTGCGCCTTTACGGCCAGCCTCTTCCTGATCTACCTGCCGGGCTACATCCCAGAAATTGGCGACGGTGAATCAGTGGTCACAACGTTCTATGTGATCGTTTTCGTGGTCATTTTGGCTGCGGCTTATTCCTCGACCGATTTGAAATACGTCCGCATTCTATCGGTTGGTTCAACCGTGCTGTTCTTTGCGTTGATCGCAGGTATGGCAATCTACGCCGGTATGGGAATGGGCGCGTTCGGCTCCAACATGAGCTTGTTGGGGGATTACTTTGCCAACCTGCATAAATTCGCCCTGCCACTGACCGACTATCACGCCTTCTACCTGTTCTGGTGGTTCGCTTGGTCGATCATGATTGGTCAGTTCACCTCGCGCTTTGTCGGTGGCATGAAAACCTGGCAGCTGTTCATCGCATTGCTGGTGTTCCCGTCCATCCCATTGGCTGTTTGGTTCTCGGTACTTTACTACTACCACCTGAACGAAATCAGCACGGCTGGCATCGTGAACCTCGCGATGATCGCTGTCGGCGTGACCTTTGTGATCAACTCGCTCGACTCGCTGATCCGTCTTTACACCGACAACCTGTCGATGACGGTCGAAAAGCTGGGCAAGGTCAAATACGTGATCGGCAACGTCGCGGTGCTGTTCACCCTAACGCTGCTGTTCAAAAGCCAATGGCTGCAGATCCAGTGGATTGGTGCCATCGTGATCGGCCTGTATCTGGCTTGTGTTATGTTCATCTTCGTCACCAAACGCCGCGAAGTGATGGAAATCACAGCCTCACCAGACGGGCGTTCGCTCGATTTCCACAAGGTCGACGAAGTCCATTAACCGCCAACATAATACCTGCCGCCCCGGCCATCCGGGGCGGCCTTTCAACAAGGAAGCACTGAATTGAAAGCCCAACCCACTGCCAGCCATTTCGTAAATGGCCGTTATGTCGAAGATATCGCCGGTACGCCGATGGATGTGATTTATCCCGCCACAGGCGAGATCATTGCACGCCTTCACGAGGCGACGCCTGCCATCATCGAAGAGGCGATCACTGCGGCAAAAGCCGCGCAAAAGGAATGGGCCAAATATTCAGGCACTGAACGCGGCCGCATCCTGCGACGCGCCGCCGATATCATTCGTGAACGCAATCACGATCTGTCGATTCTCGAAACCTATGACACCGGCAAACCCTATCAGGAAACCAGCGTGGCGGATGCCACCAGTGGTGCCGACGCCTTGGAATATTTCGGTGGACTGGCCGCCAGCCTGACCGGCGAACATATCCCGCTTGCGGGCGGAGATTGGGCCTATACCGTGCGCGAACCACTGGGCCTCTGCGTTGGTCTGGGCGCATGGAATTACCCTACACAAATCGCTTGCTGGAAGGGCGCACCGGCGCTCGCCTGCGGCAATGCGATCATTTTCAAACCATCCGAGACCACACCACTTTGCGCGCTGAAAGTCGCAGAAATTCTGGTCGAGGCTGGCCTGCCCGCAGGGCTTTATAATGTCGTCCAAGGCATGGGCGCAGTGGGCGGCACACTGGTCACAGATGCGCGTGTCGACAAAGTCTCGCTCACCGGCTCAGTACCCACAGGTAAAAAGGTCTACGCCGCCGCTGCGGCCGATATGAAACACGCCACTATGGAGCTGGGCGGCAAATCCCCGATGGTTGTCTTTGACGATGCAAATCTCGAAGACGCGGTCAGCGGTGCCATTTTGGGCAACTTCTATTCCTCGGGGCAGGTCTGTTCCAACGGCACACGGGTCTTTGTGCAAAAGGGCATCAAAGACGCTTTCCTTAAGCGCCTGACAGAACGCTTGTCGACAGCCGTGATCGGTGACCCGATGGATGAGGCGACAAACTTTGGCCCCATGGTCAGTGAAAATCAACTGAACATCGTTCTGGGTTACGTGGAAAAAGGTCAGTCCGAAGGCGCACGCCTCGTCTGCGGGGGCACTCGCATCGATCAACCCGGCAGTTGGATCACCCCAGCCGTCTTCGCCGATGTGACCGACGACATGGCCATCGCCCGTGAAGAAATCTTCGGCCCGGTCATGAGTGTGCTGGATTTCGATACCGAAGAAGAAGTCCTCGCTCGCGCCAATGACACTGAGTTTGGCCTTGCGGCAGGCGTCTACACGCAGGATCTGACCCGCGCTCACCGCATGGTGGCGGGCTTTGAGGCAGGCACCTGCTTCATCAACTCCTACAACGACGCACCGGTCGAGGTGCCGTTTGGTGGTGTGAAGGCCTCCGGCATTGGCCGCGAAAACTCAAAAGCCGCGATCGAGCATTACAGCCAGATCAAGTCGGTCTACGTGCGTATGGGCGCCTCAGAAGCGCCATTCTAAGATAAAACCGCCCCCGAGCCATCGGGGGCGCCCCCAGCCACCCGGGGCGCGAATCCGGGCGACAAGGAGAGAAGTGACATGGAAGCAGATTATGTGATCGTTGGAGCGGGCAGCGCAGGCTGCGCCATGGCTTATCGTCTGTCCGAGGCGGGCAAATCCGTATTGGTTGTCGAACACGGCGGTACCGACGCGGGCCCGCTCATTCAGATGCCCGGTGCGCTCAGCTATCCGATGAATATGAAACGCTACGACTGGGGCTACCAGACCGAGCCCGAGCCGCATCTCGGTAACCGTCGTCTAGCATGTCCCCGTGGCAAGGTGATCGGTGGCTCGTCGTCCATCAACGGCATGATCTATGTGCGTGGCCACGCCTGTGACTTTGATCATTGGCGCGATCAGGGGGCTGATGGTTGGGGCTATGCCGATGTTTTGCCTTACTACAAGCGCATGGAAAACTGGGACAGTGGGGGGCACGGCGGCGATGCATCTTGGCGTGGCACCAACGGCCCGCTGAATGTCAGCCGCGGCAAACGTGACAACCCGCTGGTCAAAGCCTTTGTTGAGGCGGGTGCACAGGCCGGTTACCAAACCACTGGAGACTACAACGGTCATCAGCAAGAGGGTTTTGGTCCCTTTGATATGACCGTCAAAAATGGTCAGCGCTGGTCTGCTGCCAATGCCTATCTGAAACCTGCTTTGAAACGCCCAAACTGTGATCTGGTGCGCGGCCTCGTGCACCGCGTGGTGATGGAAGAAGGGCGTGCCGTGGGCGTCGAAGCCACCGTCAAAGGCCAGCAGCAGATGATCAAGGCGCGTGCCGAGGTGATCGTTTCTGCCTCCTCCATCAACTCGCCCAAGATCTTGATGCTGTCTGGCATCGGCCCCGCCGCCCATCTGGCAGAACACGGCATCGACGTGGTTGCCGACCGCGCTGGCGTTGGGCAAAACCTGCAAGACCACCTTGAGCTTTATATTCAGATGGCCGCCAGCCAACCGGTCAGCCTGTTCAAATACTGGAACCTCTTTGGCAAGGCCTGGGTCGGGGCGCAGTGGCTCTTTGCCAAAACCGGCCCCGGCGCCAGCAACCAGTTCGAAAGCTCTGCCTTCATTCGCTCGCGCGCAGGCGTCGAATACCCGGATGTGCAGTACCACTTCCTGCCCATTGCCGTGCGCTATGACGGTCAGGTCGCCGCCGAAGGTCACGGCTATCAGGCCCACACTGGCCCGATGCGCAGTGAATCGCGCGGCTCCGTTACCTTGCGCAACGCCGACCCGATGCATGACCCAAAGATCTTTTTCAACTATATGAGCGAAGAAAGCGACTGGGTTGATTTCCGCAAATGTATCCGCCTGACGCGTGAGATCTTCGCGCAGGACGCGTTCAAACCCTACAGCAAACACGAGATCCAACCGGGGATTGCTGCGCAAAGCGATGATGAATTAGATGACTTCATACGCGAACATGCCGAAAGCGCCTATCACCCTTGCGGCACATGCAAAATGGGTGCCAAGGATGATCCTAACGCCGTGGTTGATCCGCACGGCCGTGTCATCGGCGTCGACAATCTGCGCGTTGCTGACAGCAGTATCTTCCCACGTATCACCAACGGCAACCTGAATGCGCCATCGATCATGACCGGCGAAAAAATCGCCGACCACGTGCTGGATCGCACGCCATTGGCCGCGGATAACTCCGAACCTTGGATGCACCCTGAGTGGAAAACAGCTCAGCGGTAATCACGCAACATATGTAGCTCGGACCGCAGGTCCGGGCCACGCCTGACCCTCTTGGTGTTCAAAAACAAAAACAGCCCCAAGAGGGGCTGTTTTAATCTTAACTAGATAGAGTGGCTCAGGCCGCGCCCGCCAGATTACGCAGCACATAGTGCAGCACGCCGCCGTGCTCGATGTATTCGATCTCGATCGCGGTATCGATCCGGCACTTCAGTTGGATGGTCTTCTCAGTGCCATCCGCCATAGTTATCGTGCAAGGCACTTCTTGCAGCGGCTGGATTGTATCGAGGCCAGAAATGGCAACCGTTTCTGCGCCGGTCAGGCCCAGTGATGTACGGCTGTCGCCGCCGGTGAACTCAAACGGAATGACGCCCATGCCAACCAGGTTTGAGCGGTGAATACGCTCAAAGCTTTCTGCGATCACGGCCTTCACGCCCAACAACGCCGTGCCTTTGGCCGCCCAGTCACGCGATGAACCCGCGCCGTACTGCTCGCCTCCAAAGACAACCAGCGGCGTGCCTGCCGCCTGATAGGCCATCGCGGCGTCAAAGATCGAGGTCTCGCCGCCATCGGGGCCTTTGGTATAGCCACCTTCAACGCCGTCCAGCATCTCGTTCTTGATCCGGATGTTGGCAAAGGTGCCGCGCATCATCACCTCGTGGTTGCCACGACGTGAACCGTACGAGTTGAACTCACGTACAGGCACCTGACGGTCGGTCAGGTATTGACCGGCAGGGGTGGTATCCTTGAACGATCCAGCCGGGCTGATGTGGTCGGTTGTGACCATGTCGCCCAGCAATGCCAGAACACGCGCGCCATCGATATTGGTGATGGTGCCGGGTTCCTTGGACATGCCTTGGAAATAGGGCGGGTTCTGCACATAGGTTGACTGGGGAGGCCAGTCATAGGTTTCACCCTCGGATGTCTCAACATCCTGCCACTTGTCGTCCCCCTTGAAGACGTCCGCATATTTCGACTGGAACGCCTCACGTGTCACGGTCTGCTCAACCAGTTCCGCCACTTCCTGCGATGTGGGCCAGATGTCTTTCAGGTAGACATCTTTGCCCTCAGGTGTCTGGGCAATTGGATCTGTCGCCAGATTGATGTCCATTGTACCTGCCAGCGCATAGGCGACAACCAGCGGAGGTGACGCCAGATAGTTGGCGCGTACATCCGGGCTGATCCGGCCTTCAAAGTTACGGTTGCCCGACAGAACGGACGTTGCCACCAGATCACCCTCGGCAATCGCCTCGGACAGTTCCTTTTGGATCGGGCCAGAGTTGCCGATACAGGTGGTGCAGCCATAACCGACAAGGTTAAACCCGATCTTATCCAGATCCTCCTGCAGGTTTGCGGCCTCCAAATAGGCGCTCACAACCTGTGAACCGGGAGCCAGAGATGTCTTGACCCAAGGCTTGCGGTCCAGACCCAGTGCTGCGGCTTTGCGCGCCACAAGGCCCGCGCCGATCATCACATAGGGGTTCGACGTGTTGGTGCACGATGTGATCGAGGCGATCACAACATCACCCGATGACAGGGTGTAATCCTCACCCGCAACAGCAACCTCTTTGTCCATTGGACGCTTAAAGGTTTCTTCCATCTCACGCGTGAAGGCAGATTTGGCATCCGTCAGCGCAACATAGTCCTGCGGGCGTTTCGGGCCGGAGATAGCCGGAACGATGGTGCCCATATCCAGATGCAGGGTGTCAGTGTAGATCGGCGCATAATCCGCACCGCGCCAAAACCCGTTTTCTTTGGCATAGGCTTCGACCAATGCAACGCGGTCCTCGTCACGACCGGTGCTGCGCAGATACCGCAGTGTTTCATCGTCGATCGGGAAGAAACCACAGGTCGCGCCGTATTCTGGTGCCATGTTGGCAATGGTGGCACGGTCGGCCAATGGCAGACGATCCAACCCTTCACCGTAGAATTCAACAAACTTGCCAACAACGCCTCGTGCGCGCAGCAGCTCAACCACTTTCAGCACCAAGTCAGTCCCGGTGGTGCCCTCAAGCATCGCGCCGGTCAGCTCAAAACCAACAACCTCGGGGATCAGCATCGAAATCGGTTGGCCCAGCATCGCAGCTTCGGCCTCGATCCCGCCAACACCCCAGCCCAGAACGGCCATGCCGTTGACCATGGTGGTGTGGCTGTCAGTGCCCACAAGCGTGTCCGGATAGGCAACCATGTCGCCGTTCTGATCCGTATCGCTCCAGACGGTCTGCGCCAGATATTCGAGGTTCACCTGGTGGCAGATACCGGTGCCGGGGGGCACAACGCGGAAATTGTTGAACGCACCTTGGCCCCATTTCAGGAACTGATAGCGCTCCATGTTGCGCTCGTATTCGCGGTCCACGTTCATCTGGAACGCACGCGGGTTGCCAAATTCGTCAATCATGACCGAGTGATCGATAACCAGATCAACCGGGTTCAGCGGGTTAATCTGCTGGGCGTCACCACCAAGGGCGACAATCCCGTCGCGCATCGCGGCCAGATCGACAACAGCCGGAACACCGGTGAAATCCTGCATCAATACGCGGGCAGGGCGGTACGCGATCTCGCGTGGATTTTTGCCGCCTTTGTCAGCCCACTCAGAGAAGGCCTTGATGTCATCCACGCTGACGGTCTTGCCGTCTTCAAAGCGCAGCATGTTTTCCAGAACAACACGCAACGCGGCGGGCAGGCGGGAAAAATTCCCAAGACCGGCCTCTTCGGCAGCGGCGATGGAATAATAAGAAACGGATTGGCCATTCACACTTAGTGTTTTGCGTGTCTTGGCGGTGTCGTGTCCGACGGTAATGGGCATATGGCATTCCTTTCACATTGAAGGCGCAGGATCGGCTGGCTTGCTTCTGACCCATTTGAAGGAGGGGATCAAGGGGGAGGAGATTAATTTGTATACCATTGCACACAAAAACAATGTTTCGAGAAATCACATCTCTCTCGCGAAACCTTGATTGGTTATTTCTAAGCCAATTAGTTATCGTTTTGATAACATTCAACGACCGACGACGGAAATAGCATCCCATGCGCAACCTTATCGCAAGCCTGATTGCCTCTTTGATTCTGACCACCCCAGTAACGGCGCAAGACCAGCCGATCGTGGTCGAGCTGTTTACCTCGCAGGGCTGTTCCTCTTGCCCTCCGGCGGATGCGTTTTTGCATAAACTGGCAGAACGGGATGATGTGATCGCGCTGGCACTGCATGTGGATTATTGGGATTACATTGGGTGGAAAGACGTCTTTGCCAACCCGGATTTTACCGCGCGGCAACGCAAATACGCCCGTAATGGCGGGCGTCGCATGGTTTATACCCCGCAGATGATCATCAACGGGCAGGATCACGTTGTTGGCAACCGCCCGATGGACGTGACCGATCTGATCGATATGCATCATGAAAAGACGCCATCGGTTAACCTGACGCTCAGCCGGGATGGCGACCAGATCGATATAAGCGCCGCGACAGAGGTCAGTTTTTCTGACCCTCTCATCGTCCAGCTTGTGCGTTATAACCCTGACAACAAGGTTGATATCAAAGCCGGCGAAAACGCGGGCCGCACCATCAGCTATGCCAATGTGGTGACCGATCTGTCGGTGATTGGCGAGTGGGACACGCAGACACCGCTGGACATCAGCCAAGAGGCAGCAGGTGATCAGCCCGTCGTCGTGCTGGTGCAAAACCAGCGCACCGGCGTGATCGAAGCTGCAGCCAAGGTCAATTGATCTTAATAGCTGATCGCGCTGCGCAACCCTGACTGTGCTAGCATGTCATAATATGCCTCTCTCAGCCGCGTCGCCTTTGGCCCGGCAGACCCATTGGAGAAGTGATGATTGTTCACGCGGGCAACCGGGAATATGCCTCCACCCGAGCTGGTCAGGAACACTTCGTCAGCGATCAAAAATTCTTCCAGCGACAAGGCGCGTTCTTCGGTTTTAAAACCGTGTTCCCTGCATAGCTCCAGTGCAGTCAGGCGAGTGATGCCGTGCAAAACATGCTGCTTTGGTGTCACAACTTTATTGCCAAAGATCGCAAACACATTGAAACCCGGTCCTTCGGCCAGATTGCCATGCCCATCGGTGAGCAGGGCCGTCTCATAACCATGATCCTTGGCCTGAAACAGCGCCGCAGTGAAATCCCCCCAGTGGTAGTTTTTGACCCGCTGGTTTAGGCTTTGATCGGGAATGCGGTGCACATTGTTGGGAATATAAAGGCTGACCCCGGCTTCGGCGACCTCGGGTTTGACCACATGAATGTAAGGCACGCACCATGCAAAGAAGTGGTTTTGGCAATCGCGCGGGTCACGGCTCCCGGCAACTTTGGGTGTTCCCCGTGCCGCCACCATCGCGACATAAGCTTGCTTCAGGCCGGACCGCGATACCATGTCATGCAGGGCACTGGTCATCTCAGCCCGATCCATGCCGACATCCATGCGGTAGGCCTGCATCGACGCCTCGAACCGATCCAGATAGTCATTCAGCCGGAAAAACGCGCCGTCCCAAACCGGCACGACGTCATAAGTGACATCAGAATGGGTCACGGCCCAATCTGTCACGCCAATGGTGGCCTGATCAATTGGGACAATCTCGCCTTTGATCCAGGCCGCACCTTTACGGAAAATATCGTTGCTCATCTATGCAGTTGAGCAACGGCCGCTTCATAGCGTCAAGCGGAAAAATCTCAGGTTCCGTAGGCTTGCGTGCGGCCCATCACGTCTTCGGCGGCTTGCAGCAGGGCCTCGGATACGGCATCCAGATCTGCTTTGCTTAACCGCGCAGGTAGGCGAGCATCGCAGGCTTTCATCAGCATGGCGCGGGTTTTTGGCAGTTCTGGCGTGCAGCCGGGCAGAAACTTCCAGTTCCAGAAGGCCCGCGCGTTATCCGTCGACAAGCCAAAGACCTGCACCTTGATCCCACGCTCTACCGCTGCAGATGCAAAGGCACGGGTTTCTTCCTCGGACAACCCAACCAAATTGAACTGAATCGAATCCGGCGCGCGCTCTTCGGGGGCCAGTTTCTCGGGTACCTGCATCCAGGCAGAGGTGTTCAACCGACCCGCCACATAGTCATGATTGGCCCGGCCATCGGTCACCCGGCGCGCTACTTCGGGCAATTGCGACCGAATGATCGCCGCTGACAGGTTGTTCAGACGTAGGTTATAAAGCGGCAATTGGTTCTGCCATCTGGCAAAGGCCGCCTTCAACTCATCATCTGTGTCGGTGAAATGTTTGGCCCAGTTGTGCTCGTATGCGCCCGACATAATCACTGTGCGGGCAATCAGATCGACGTCATCGGTGATTAGAATGCCACCTTCACCGGCGTTGACCAGTTTGTAGGATTGAAAACTGAAACAGCCCACGCGCCCGATCGTGCCAACATTGCGTCCACCCCAAACGGTGCCCAAAGAATGTGCCGCATCCTCAACCACAGGAATGTCTTTAGCCTCACACAGCGCCATGATCGCATCCATATCCGAGGTATGACCCCGCATGTGGCTGATGATCACCGCCTGCACATCATCCAGCTTGGCCTCAAAATCGGCCATGTCTATGCGGTAGTTGTCTCCAACCTCACACAGCACCGGAATACAATCAGCATGCACCACCGATGAGGGCACTGCGGCAAAAGTAAACGCCGGGATCAGCACCTTTGCATCGCGTGGCAGTCCAAGCGCCTTGAGCGACAGGAACAGCGCCGCCGAGCAGCTGCTCACCGCCAGCGCATAGCGCGTGCCCAGATGTTCAGCGAATTCACGTTCCAGTAATGCAACTGGCGCATTTTCCGGCGCGGTATAGCGAAACAGATCGCCACTTTGAAGCATCTGGTCGATTTCGACCCGCACGGATTCGGGGATGGGCTCTGCGTCATAGACGTTTGGGGCACTGTTCATTTCGGTTTCCTGAATAACAGTTTCGGATTATCCGAAGCTAATACATGAATTGAATTTTTTGGCAAAGCATTTTGTCGGATGACGTTGGGAAATCGGCGGCGATTTTCCTATTCCCCCATTGACCGAAGTATTGATATATATTCCGTAAAAATTATTGACATATTGTATATATTAAATAATAAATCCGGAATGGATGGTGTAGATAAAAAAATATCCAGATTGATTCAATCCGATGGTCGGATTTCCAGCGCACAAATCGCCGAGGCGGTTGGTGTGTCGGTCTCAACCGCCAATGAACGCCTGCGCCGATTGGTGGCACAAGGCATCGTCAAAGAATGGCGCGGCGTGCTTGATCCTGACAAGGTTGGGGCAGCGCTGTGTGTCTTTGTCTTTGTTGATGTGTCCTATGAAGGCGAGGCCGAAGCCTGTGCGGCACTCATACAGTTCCCTGAGGTGCTGGAACTGCACCACATCAGTGGGCCGCACTCTTATCTGATGAAGGTGCGGGTGCAGAACACCACCGCTCTGCAACAGTTCATGCAAACCTGTGTGAAACCCCTGAAAGCGGTATTGAAGACCGAAACGATCCTGTCTCTTGAGGCGCAGAAAGAAACGACAGCGGTGAAGATCTCGCCTCAATCTGACGAAAGATAAGTAAATGGAAATCCTTCTCAAAGGCATTGGCGTGGGCTTTGCCGTGGCCGCTCCTGTTGGGCCGATCGGCTTGCTCTGCATTCGCCGCACTTTGTCAGAGGGGCGTGGCGCCGGGCTGGCATCGGGCTTGGGCGCTGCCACGGCGGATGCGTTCTATGGGCTGCTGGTGGCCGCAGGTTTTGCCGCCACAGGGATGCTGTTGCGTTTTGCGACCCCCTTGGAAATTGGCGGTGGGCTGTTGATCGCGCTTCTGGGCATTATGTCGATTCGTAGCTTTTTCAGCGGTCCGGCAACAGACAGCGCACCCAAGTACAACATCCACGGTGCTTTGCTGCCCGCCTATACCACAACCTTTGTACTGACCCTGTCCAACCCGATGACCATATTGGCCTTTGTCGGTTTGGTGGTCGGCCTAGGGGCCTCTGCGGCCAGCGATCCGCTTGCGCCTTACTGGCTGGTGGTGGGGGTCTTCTTGGGCTCGGCCCTGTGGTGGTTTTTTTTGGTGCATTTGGCACTGGCTGCCAAATCCAAGATCACCCCACGCGTCACAAATTGGTTCGACTTGGTGTCTGGCCTCATTCTGGTGATTTGGGGCCTCTGGATCGCGGCTGACGCTTTGTAAGCAACACTCAACAACGTGCAGATGGGGCATCAAACAAGATGCCCCATCTTTGTCTTAGATATCGACTTCGACCCGGCCAATCGGGTTTGAGCAGCAGGCCAGAATATAGCCTGCCTCGATATCATCCTCGGAAATTCCGCCGTTGTGCACCATATGCACCTCGCCCGCGGTTTTCTTGACCTTGCAGGTGCCGCAAACGCCAAAGGTACAGCCTGACGGAATGTTCAATCCCGAAGCCCGCGCTGCCCCCAGAATTGTATCGGTTTCCGCCACTTTCGCCGTCACACCTGAGGTTGAGAACACAATCTCGGCCTTGCTATCATCATCCGGGATCACATCATCCAGTTCCGGTTGATCTGCCTCGGTCTCAATCGGCGCGCCAAAGCTCTCCTGATTGTAACGCTCCATGTCAAAGCCAAGTCCGGCCAACGCATCGCGCACCGCCTGCATGAACGGCTCAGGTCCACAGCAATAGACCTCACGCTCCAGATAATCCGGGGCCATCAGGCCCAGCATCAGCTGATTGAACTGGCCCTGATACCCACTCCACGGCCGATAGGGATCGGGCTCTTCGACCACGAACTTCAGATCCAGACCCGAGGTCCGGCTCGCCATCTGCTCCAACCGTTGGCGAAAAATAATCTCGGACGGACGGCGCGCACAGTTGATGAACACCACATCCAGATCCTGCCCTTCATCCCACATGCAGGTGGTCATCGACATCATTGGCGTGATGCCCGACCCGGCCGAAATAAACAGGAACTTGCGCGCGGCACTGCCGTCATTGGTAAACAGACCGGCGGGCCCAAGCGCCTTGATTCGCATGCCCGGCTTCAGATTGTCCAACATCCAGCGCGTCCCGATGCTATCGAGCTGTGCTTTGGCAGTGATAGTGATCGACCGGGGCCGAGATGGCGACGAAGAGATCGTATAGGTGCGATGCACCACACCGCCCGGCTGACTTGGCGCTGGGATTTCCAGCGTCAGAAACTGCCCCGGCTGATAGGCGAACAGCGCCCCAGACGGGACGCGGAATGAAAAGCTGGCCGTATTGGGCATTTCCGGCACGACCGAGACGCATTCCAGCATCTCGGAATCTTGCCAGATCGCAGGCGCGATAGAAGGGCTCAGATCATTCATGACTTACTCCGCTGCCATGGTTTCAGGGGCCAACCGTTCGGCCAAGGTCTCGCAATACCAGCTCACAAACTGGATCACGCCGCTTTCTTGCTTGGGTGAATAGGGGCCGGGCACATAGGCCGGGCTGTTGATGCCCAACTGGTTGTCTTCGACCACACGACGGTCTTCGTCATTGGTTGCCAGCCAGACCTCGGTCAAGCGGTTGAGGTCATAATCCACACCCTCGACCGCATCTTTGTGCACCAGCCACTTGGTGGTCACTTCGGTTTCCGTCGGGCTGACAGGGGTGACACGGAACACAATCGAATGATCCGACAGGAAGTGGTTCCAAGTTGTGGGATAGTGAAATTTCAGCAAGCTGCCTGCATCGGCAAAAGGCGCACGCCCCAACCAGCGCCGAACGGCCACTTTGCCATCCAGCGTGTAGCTTTCCGCACCCTCATTCAGAGGCACCCGCGCCAGACGGTATTGTCCATCGCCATGCAGATAGAATTGCGACGTCAGGCCTGCCGCCTCGCAACGATCAAAGTGCGCCTGCATTTTTGGCGGTGTCTCACCACCCTCAATCCCGGTGATTGATGGATCATCGGGGAAGGTCCTGCACAGCGACGGGTGATTGCCGCCACAGTGGTAACATTCGCGATTATTTTCCCAGACCAGCTTCCAATTGCCGTTCTCGATGATGGTGCTTTCAAAGGCGACCTTGGCATTGCCCAGATCATGCGGCTCCAGATAGGGGCGGGCGATATTGGCAAAGGTGTCGAAATCAGGGGCCTCATCCGCCAGGCAGATGTACACCAACCCGGCCAACTCTCGACAATGCACGGTTTTCAACCCGTGTTTGGTGGGGTCAAACTCTGGCCCCATGTCGCGCGCCCACAAAAGCGATCCGTCCAGTTCATAAGTCCACTGGTGATAGGGACAGACCAGTTTCGGGGCATGGCCTTTGGCGGCCTTGCAGATGACCGACCCGCGATGGCGGCAGGCATTGTGAAACGCCCGGATCTGATTGTCGGCACCGCGCACGATGATCACGCGGTATGCGCCAACCTTATGGGTGACAAAGCTGCCCGGCTTTTCCAGCTCGCAGGCAGGAATTGCAAACAACCATTCACGGTAATGAATGCTTTCGAGATCGGCCTGATAAACATCAGGACTGGTGTAAAAGGCTTGCTCTAGCGCGTGACCTTGTTTGCGCCGGGCCAGCAGCTCGGATGTAGTGGGGTTCATGTTGGCTCTCCTGCCGCACCCCGCGGCTTTGCTTGGGCAGGAAACGGCACGGCCAAGTGAAAAGGCGTCAGGCGAGGACCGACACCATACCAATTGCCCGCATCGCCACCCGCGAATTGACGTTATGCAAGGCTGGTTTCCGGACTTGAGAGGGGCTTTCGCCGGTTGCGACGCCTTCCCGGGGTTCCTCGTCCCAGTGGCGGTGTGTCGCGCCCTTACCTGTCTTACCGTTGCGGGGGCAGTGCCGGAATTTAACCGGCTTCCCAATTCTCTGCACAGCCGGGGGCGATGCAGCACCTTGCATGCTCAAAGTACCACGGTTGCAAGTCGGCAATATCTGAATTGCGACCACGCAGGGATCAAATTGGACGCAGGCAAAGTTTGTGTACGTTTTGTGCGTACAGGCTGTACATCCTGTACGCAATTCTGTCTCAGAACCCCAATCGATCCCGCAGGGCGTACCAGCTCATCGCCAGAACCAACAACGGCGGCCGCAGAGCTGAGCCACCCGGGAAAGGTGAAGTTGGTATACGTGAAAACGTCTCAAAGCCAGAGGCTTCGCCAGCAATCGCTTCTGCCATCAATTGCCCGGCATGGGTCGCAGTGCCGACACCATGCCCAGAATAGCCTGAGGCGCTTAGAATGTTGGGCTGAATTCGTGCCAGATAGGGCATTCGTTTCATCGTGATGGCCAATGTGCCACCCCAAGCGTAATCGATCTTAACATCCTGAAGGTGAGGGAAAATTTCCGTCATTGGCCTGCGAACAAGCGCGCCAATATCCTTGGGGAACCGGTAGCTGTAAGTTTCGCCACCGCCAAACAGCAGACGTTTGTCATGGCTCAGGCGGAAGTAGTTCACAACGAACTTGCTATCGGCCACCGCCACATCTTGTGTCAGCACTTTTGTAGCGTCATCACCCAATGGTTCGGTCGCCGCGATAAAGTTGTTAATCGGCATCACCCGTGACGCGACTTTCTTCTCCAGCCCACCCAGATATCCGTTGCACGCCAGAACAATATGATCAGCTGTGATCGTCCCGTTCTCCGTTTCAACCTTTGCCGGAACCCCGGGTATGATATTGGAAACAAGTGTTTTTTCGTGAATTCGAACACCGGCGGTCTCGGCCGCGCGGGCCAGTCCGATGGCATAGGCCAGTGGATGTAGATGCCCCGCACTCATGTCCAAGCTCCCGCCGACATAAGCCGGTGACGGGCACAGATCTTGCGCCGCAGATTGATCCAGTTTTTCCAGATCAGTGCAGCCGTAACGGTCTTTCAGATGATCCGCATAATCGTGTTCTTCGCGGACTTCTTTTTGCGAAAAACACATATGCGCGATGCCGGGTCTTAGGTGGCATTCGATATTATGTTTAGAAACCAGAGACTTGACAAGATTTTTGGAATCCTCTGCCAAATCCCAAAACTTCAGCGCATCGTCCTGGCCAACCCACTTTTCAATGCTTTCCTGATCGGCCCGTTGCCCACTACCAAGCTGCCCGCCATTTCGGCCCGAGGCCCCAAAGCCCACGCGGTGCGCTTCCAGCAGAACAACATCCAAGCCTTTCTCGGCCAGATGTAACGCCGCAGACAAGCCAGTATATCCGCCGCCCACAATACAAACATCCGCGCGGGTATCGCCAGCTAGCGCCGCCCGATCCTCGGGCAGGGCGGTGCTGTTGGCATACCAACTCTCAGGGTAATGACCTTTGCGGTCATTAGTAAAAAGCAAGTTCAGGGCCATGTGATCAGACGTTCATCAACAGGTGTTCACGTTCCCACGGCGAGATGACCTGCAGGAACTCTTCATATTCCGCGCGTTTCACGATGGAATAAACCCGTGCAAATTCAGGACCTAAGACCTCATGCAGAGCCTTGGCGCCTTCAAACATATCCAGTGCATCGCCCATGACTTGAGGGATATCACCGTCACCCTCGTATGCGTCACCTTTGAACTCGTCGCGTGGTTTTGTTTGCTCGATCAGTCCAAGATAACCAGTGGCCAATGAAACTGCGATGCCCAGATAGGGATTGCAATCCATCCCGGCGATACGGTTTTCAACGCGCCGTGCCTTGGGGCCGGACAGAGGCACGCGAATACCTGTTGTCCGGTTGTCACCAGCCCATTCCAGATTGATTGGGGCAGCATGATCTTTCACGTAACGACGATAAGAGTTCACATAAGGCGCCATTACCGCAAGACCAGCCGGCATATGGTTCTGGATACCCGCAATGAAGTGATAGAACGCATCAGTTGCTGTGCCATCCGCATTCGAGAAGATGTTTTCGCCGGTTTCGATATCTAGAATAGAATGATGGATATGCATCGCACTGCCGGGCTCGTCTTCGATCGGTTTGGCCATGAAGGTGGCAAAGCAGTCGTGACGCAACGCGGCCTCACGGATTAAGCGTTTGAAATAAAACACTTCATCCGCCAATTTCACCGGGTCACCGTGCAGCAGATTAATTTCCAACTGACCTGCGCCACCCTCTTGGGTGATGCCGTCAATTTCGAAACCCTGTGCCTCGGCAAAGTCGTAGATGTCATCAATCACCGGGCCGAATTCATCAACGGCGGTCATCGAATAGGCTTGGCGTGCAGCAGCCGGACGACCAGAGCGGCCCATCATAGGTTTGATTTCTTGCGCCGGATCAATGTTGCGCGCAACAAGGAAGAACTCCATTTCCGGGGCCACAACTGGTGTCCATCCCTTATCATGATAAAGCTGAACCACACGTTTTAGCACATTACGTGGTGAAAACGGGATCGGATTGTCATCACGGTCATAGGCGTCATGTATCACCTGCAGTGTCCAGTCACCGGTCCAAGGGGCGGCAGTTGCCGTCTCAAAATCAGGTTTCAGGATCATATCTTTTTCGATGAAACCATCATCATCCGCCGCTTCACCCCAGTCGCCGGTGATGGTCTGGTAAAAGATCGAATCGGGAAGGTGGAAATAGTCTTGCTTGATAAATTTTGTGGCAGGAACAGCCTTGCCGCGGGCAATGCCGGGCAGGTCAGAAATGATGCATTCCACCTCGTCCAGACGTTTGCCGTCCAGATAATCTTGCGCTGCCTGTGGCAGGTTTTGGTTCCAGTTTTTCATCTTAAGCCTCCTGCCGGAAAACCCGCGCGATGCGGTCGGCAATCACATTGCTATTTGTCACCTCTGAGAGTTTCTGCGTCGCGGACTCAAGTTGGTCCTCGGGCAAAAGCCCCTTCCCACGCAGATTGATCAGATGTTCCATGATCTTCGCGTCGAACTCAGGGTGGGGTTGAATGGTATAAATCGTATTTCCATACATCAGCGCCGCATTGGCGCAAAAGTCATTTGAACCGATGACCTTGGCATCTTTGGGTAACTCAACAACCTGATCCTGATGCCAAGCATTCAGGTTCATGCCTTGCCCTTCGATATCGTAATCAGTGCCGCCAACGGCCCAACCGCCTTCGAATTTCACCACCTTACCGCCAAGGGCCTGCGCGATGATCTGGTGGCCAAAGCAGATGCCAACCATCGGAACACCAGCGGTATGGGTCGCACGGATGAACTCCTCCAACGGGGGGATCCAAGGGTGGTCTTCATATGCACCGTGTTTAGAGCCGGTGATGATCCAACCATCCATCTCTTGGGGACTGCTGGGGTAGGACTCGTTTACAACGTCGTAAGTTTCAAAGTCGAAGCCGTATCCGTCCAACAGCTTGGCGAACATTGAATCATAATCCCCGCGATCTTCTTGGACTTCGGGGAGGGCGTGTCCTGTCATCAGGATGCCGATTTTCATGGGAACTCCATAATTTGATCAAATTTTAAAGTGGCGGCTTTGCGACCAGAAGGCAAGCCCAATTTTCGAGAGCTGTAAAGATCATACAACGTCCAGATATGTTCTCCAGTGATCTTTGGGAGAGGTTTCAGCCATTAAACGCTGGTCCTGACGTTTTGATATGACGAGATTGCGTATCAGATCTGCTGGGAAAATGTCGGCGATTACCGGATCGATTTCGAACAGGTCGATAGCGCTAGTCCAATCAGTGGCAAGCTGCGGAAGCTCTTGTTCATAGGCATTTCCGCTTACTGGCGATGGGGGGTGCAACTTGTGTTCAACCCCGTGAATTGCGGCGCCAAGGACAACGGCGAAGTTCAGGTAGGGGTTAATGTCTCCTCCAGCGACCCGGTGCTCTATCCGGCGTGCAATAGAAGGGCCGCCCGGAACACGAACGGCGACAGTCCGATTTTCATAACCCCAACAAATACTTGTGGGCGCATGTGCGCCGGGTACAAGCCGTTCATAGCTGTTGGCGTGTGGGGCAAATATTAGTGTGCTGGCCTGCATCGCTTTAATGCAGCCTGCGATGGCCTGATGAAGCGTTTCACTGCCGTCCTCACCACCATTGTCAAAGATGTTCGTGCCATTTTCATCTAGCACCGAGAAGTGCATATGCATGCCGTTTCCAGAATCGTCGGCAAAAGGTTTCGCCATAAAGGTGGCTGCAAACCCATGCTTGCGGGCAAGACCCCTGATCAGCGTTTTGAATAACCATGTATCATCAGCCGCGCGCAAGGCGTCTTGATGGTTTAGCGTTACTTCGAACTGACCAATTCCTGCTTCGCTTGTTGTGGTTTGGGCAGGGATGCCCATCGCCTTGCAACTGTCATATAGGCCAGAAAGAAAGTCATCGAAGTAATCCATCTGGGTCAATGACAGAACTTCGGGCGTTTCCAGCATGCGGTCGGTGTAGGGGTTACGTGCAGGTGTTAAGGTGTCCCCGCGATCATCCACCAGTGTAAATTCCAACTCTGTTGCGGCTACAACGCTCCAGCCTTTGGCTTTGTAGCGGTTAAGCACATCTACCAGCACGTGGCGCGGATCGCCTTCGAATCGGCGGCCATCTTCCCAATACATCCCCATAGGCACCAATGCTTGTTCGCTGTTTAGCCATGGCAATGGCACAGGCCCGCGGTCGGTGGGTTTTAAAATACCGTCGGCATCGCCGGTTTTAAACACCAGTGGAGAGTTTTCAATATCCGCTCCAGCAATATCAACATTCAGCGCCGACAGCGGCATCCGCACGGCGCCCTTATCCAGTTTCGATGCATAGCTGCCGGGCACACGTTTACCCCGCATCTGTCCATTCAAGTCACAACCTGCAACGCGGAAGGTATGATATTCACTCAGGTCCATCTGGAAAACCTCATCTGATTTGCGGCGAACCTAGAGGGTTTCGATAATTTGATCAAATTTAAAATTTGAGTCTCAGAATTTTGCAAAGTGGAGGCTGAGCCGGAGAAGGAGCAGCCCTAAAGACCCTCCCGTAGATTAAAGTCTACTTGACCGATCGTCCTGTGGGGCCATTATAAGCGCGTTCGACCTTAGCAACCCGCAATTCATAATGGGCATACCACTGTTCAATCCCCATGTTTTGTGCCACCAGATGTTTGGCGTTTGCTTTCCACTCCGATAGCGCGGCCTCGTCCTTCCAATAGGACACTGTGATGCCCAAGCCGCTTGAATCTCTTGTGCTTTCTGCACCTAGACAGCCAGGTTGATCTAACGCCATCTCGAACATTTTATTGCCCATGGTCTCATAGCCGCCGTCATTTTCGCTTAATTGATTGGTGAAAATCACGGCGTAATAGGGCGGTTCTGGGGTTTTGGTGAAACGGTCATTCATGTGTCGCGCGCCTTTGAGATGTCAAAATGTAGCAAAAGTAGCTGGGTTGCTATGGTTGTGTCGTTGGCTGATACCGCATCCAACAACTGCCAGTGTGATGCGATGCAATGATCACGTGCTTGAGAACCCAGAGGCTGGCCAAGATAAGCGCGCTGATTGAGACGACGCAAATCACTGATTAGCCGCAATAGAACGGTGTTTTCACAACGACCATATAGCGCCATGTGAAAATCGGCATCGTGCTGCGCCAGATTCGCAGGTGTAGTTTCGATTTCAAATCGTTCCTGTGCTTGCTTTGCCGCCAATAGATCCTGAGGGGATAGCTTTGGCATCGATGCGGCTAGAGCTTCAGGCTCGAGCAATTTGCGGATAGCCAATGCTTCGTGTCCTGCTTCGCTATGCAGTTTGCACACTTCGACCGTCCGGTTTGACCGACGTTCTGCCAACCCCTTTGCACCAAGGATATCCAATGCAGCTCTAACCGGTTGTCTGCTGACGCCAAAACGCTCGGCCAGCTCTTCTTGTTGCAGCAAGGCACCGGGCATCAAGTGGCCGTTGATGATCTCATTTTCAAGCGTGGTTGAGATGTGGTTTGGTATATTTGAATTCATGGATCCAAATATACCATGATTTAATCCAGCCATCAAGATGCGACACTATACGTCCTGCATAAGTTCTGTTCGTCAGCGGCACTTCAACCTGACCGTCGATAGCAAATAACCCCGCCGAAAGGGCGGGGTTATGTTGTGGGCGTATACGCGATAACGTCTAAGTCAGTCGTCTGGCGCGTTAACCCGCGACAGAGGCCGCGTGGATGCTGGTGATGGTGTCATTCAACGTTCCATCAAACTCTGCATCGCTTTGTGGGGCGCTCAACCCCTCAGTCAGGGCGCGCGAGAAACTGGCGATCATGCCGGTGTTTTGTGACAGGCGGTTGTTGGCTTCATCACGGCTATAACCGCCGGACAGGGCAACAACTTTTAGCACCTTAGAATGATCAACCAGTGGCTTGTAGTGGTTGGCCGTTTCAGGCAGCGTCAGCTTGAGCATGACTTCCTGACCTTCGGGCAGGGCATCCAACTGCTTTGTGATCTCAGTCAATAAGATGTCTTCGGCCGCAGCTTTGTCCGAAATGGTGATGGTCACTTCAGGTTCAATGATTGGCATCAGGCCTTTGGCTAGGATGGCTTTGCCGACCTCGAACTGCTGCGCTACAACAGCGGCAATTCCAACTTCGTTGGCGGCATTGATCACTGAGCGCATCTTGGTGCCGTAGATGCTGGCAGCATTGGCGCGATCCAAAAGGGTATCAAGATCCGGCATTGGCTTCATTAGTTGCACGCTGTTGGCCTCATCAGCCAAACCTTTGTCGACTTTTAGAAAAGGCACGACACCTTTGGTGTCCCACAGGTAAGTGGCTGAGGGTTTGCCATCAATCTGGCGGTCCATGGTCATCTCAAACAGAATCGCGCCGACGATACGATCGCCACCAAAAGAAGGCGATTGCGCGATGCGTGACCGCATGGCGTGGATCATGTCATACATTTCAGCGTCCGAACTGTATTGATCTGCTTCAACACCGTAGAGCTTGAGCGCTTTGGGAGTGGAACCACCGGACTGGTCTAAAGCTGCGATAAAGCCATCGCCGGTTGCGATCTTGTTGCGCTGATCCTGTTTCGACATGTCCGAACTCCGCCTGATAAAAACTGATGCTGACCGCTTCTAGGGGAGGGGGCGCACAGATGCAATTGTGGTGGCGCTAACAAGTGAAGGCGCGCTTAACCGAGAGTTACAGCAAGAATGGATAGCAGTAAAAGCAAGGCGAAACTTACGTTGATCATGCGAGAGGTACGTGGGTTCTGTAAATATTGCGCCAATCCCGCGCCAACCGAGAGCCAGAGAAGATTAACGATGCAAACGACGATCAAGGCCAGTGCTGCCTTTATCGCGGCGTCCGCCAACGCATTGTCATGGAGTAAGGCATGGCCGGAGAATAAGGCAGCCATGGCAGCATAGGCTTTGGGGTTTGCAAGCGATAAAAAGACGCCCGCATACCATGTAGGGGCAGTCGACGCCTCTTGGGTTGGGGTATTCAGGGGCAGTGCGGTTGCGATCTTGTAGGCAAGATAGAGAAAATAGATCAAGGCACATACAGTGATCATGGGGGCAATACCCGGCAGAGCCAAGATTGTAGCCGAAACACCAGTACCTGTGATGAGAATCACCAACCCAACACCGGCGCTAAGTCCGGTTACGTACTTTAGCCCGTTTAACCGACCGAATGATGCGCCGACCGCAGCAGCACTCAGCGTGTTGGGGCCGGGGCTGCCGGTAAGGGCAAAGGCGGCAAGAAGGAATGAGGCAAGGGCATCCATTATGGCGTGTTAATGGGTTTTGCCCATCACCGTGTTCGAGATTAAAGTCACCAACCGGCGCGGCGAAATGCGGGGAGAAAAGGCAAACAGCTTATTCAGCAAGCCGGGCACAACTACACGCTTCCCGCGATGCATGGCCTGCCAGCCGGTTTGCGCCACGGATGTAGCTGACATCGGCTTGTTCAGCTTCAGCAGCCGTACACCGCCCATATCGGCCGCATCGAAAAAGGAGGTATGAGTGGCCCCGGGGCATAGAGCGGTGATAGTTACGTTGTTGCTGCCGATCTCTTCAGCGACAGCCTCGGATAGCGATAGAACAAAAGCCTTGGTGGCGTGATAGATCGCCATGTTAGGGCCCGGCATAAACCCCGCAACCGAGGCCACGTTGAGAATTTTTCCGCCGCCCGCGCCTTGCATATGCGGAATAGCCTGTTTCATCAGGTAGCTGAGTGCCAGAACGTTGACCTGTATGGAACTCTGCTCGCGCGCCCAGTCCGCGCCATTGCCAAATTGGCCGTGTCGTCCCAGGCCGGCATTGTTGACTAATACGTCGATTTGGCGGCCTTCAATAGCCAAGTTCCACAGGTTGATGACTTGTGCTGGATCAGCAAGATCGGCGGGGATCACTTCAACCTGTATAGTGCCGTTGCGCAACTCCTGCGCAAGGGTGTTAAGTTTACCCTCGGATCGGGCGGTCAAAATAAGATTGCGTCCCTCAGCGGCGGCAAGGCGGGCGAACTCAACACCCAGCCCCTCTGATGCCCCTGTGATCAATGTCCAGTTTTGCATGTTGTTCCCCTGCAACCGCTTAAGTCGTGCAGAAGGTTTCACACCTGCGCAGGGGATGCAACGCACGCGGTTGTTAGGAGAACAGTGTCTGACGTCAGCACCTATGGGTCCAAATAGGGTGATTTGAGAACGCATCGGCAATAAAATTGTAAAATGGCATGTAAAATGACCCTCCCGCGTAACGGGGATGGATGGCTAAGTCATTGAAGTTAAATGGAGGCGAGTAGGAGAATCGAACTCCTGTACGCGGATTTGCAAGACTAGGTATGTGGCTGAAAATGTTGGGAAAAGTGTTTAGATAGCTGCCGAATTATGCCGGAACATAGCGTGAATGTTTAGACACGTGCTTTCAGTGCAAGTTTTGGCCTGAGTTAGAGTTTCCGGCGCTTCTCCCACTTCAAAATCTTAGCGACGAAGTCAGATAGAGCGGCACCCCTGCTGACCTCTGAATCAAGGAACGAAAACTCTTCAGAAGCGATCGCCGGTCCGGTTTTCTCCAATGAAAATTCGTAGCAACCGCCTTCCGTATCCAAGTTAGGATTGTACCGGACAACCCGCCAGAAACCCAATTCCTTAGCGGCATCATTCAGAACCAAGCCCCATGCGAACGAACGGTTGTAGCCTGTCGAGATCCAGCGCTCGTGATCGATTAGGTTTATTTTGTATGGAAGGTGCATGTTATCGGATCCTGTGCGTTTACGTGGAAGCTTTATGTCTAGCTCGGTTTTTCTTTCGAAGCTTGATAAAGAGAACCTCTCGGCCCAAAGCCGACCTTGAGCAGCGCCTAACCATGCTGCAATTGCATTCCTCATAGCGGTCATTCATTGATGTAAGAAAATCCCTATCGAAACCTATTTAGACTAAGCCACAGGATTCGGATAGAAAAGCGCGGCACATTGGAAAATAAAGTTTGCCAGAGCCACGAAACGCAAAATGTGCCATAGCACTCGGCGAGAACCGGTCTGTCTCGCATCAGACGGCTGTATCACATCTCGATAGTGATTGGTCCAACCAAACTGACTGCTTAGCACTCGCTCTATGTTGGCCAGATATTCTTCAACTTGGTCCATGTGGCGCCTAAAAACTTTGGAACGTTCATGCCCCACGAACGCAACGACCATCGCCAAGGACGCCCCAAACGGAATCACGATCCAGTCTGGTATCGACGTTACGTTCTTCGTTGAGATCTGAAACAGTATGATCGAAAATACAAATGCAGAGCAGGCAAGCTCATTCGCCGTCATTCGGTCAACAGTTCGATTAACCTCTTCCCTAAGGGGTTGGTACTCCGCCAAGAGTAGGTCCCGATCATCCTGAGTTACACTCTTGGTCATTTTGTAGCCTGTTTTCCTTTCTAAAAGATGCGCTAGACCTCCATCACGGTCAACGGCCCAAACCTGTCATTCATCCAGCTTTCAAGATTTTGCAATCGCTGTCCGCAATGCTGCCGTTCAACGTTGTTCAAGTGCTCTAGCTGCAACAGACTTGGCAATGCGAGTCGGCAATGACGCTCCAAGATCAAGCCAATGAATGCTGTTGTAGTATCGCTGCGCGTCTGCATCCATATATCGGTCTAGCAATCCGGCGACCCGCGACTTTGGCAATGCCTGAACACATCTCAGGGCAAACACGATCCGGCTTTCATTATCGTCTCTGCTCAACTCGCGCAGAAGAACATCGTCGTGTAGTTCCCTCAAGCTGGTAGCGGGTATTTTTTTGAGCAACGCAAGTCTTGTCGGATGCTTTAATTCCAATTCCAAAAGATCAGACAGGCGCGTCTTTCCAATCTGCAAAATGGTCGATGCTCGTTCAGCCGAATAGTCCACGGACGCTAACGCTAGAAGAGCATTCGTGTTTCGGGCGACGTTGCTCATACCATCAACCGTAGTGATATCGCGCCACTCACCAAACTTCTTGAAGTATGATAAAATGTTTGGACTAGCGGCAACTTCAAACTCTGTCAGTACCTGCCTAACCAAATCCAGGTCGTCACGTTTTTGAAGGCGACAAAGCGCCTCAAGTGCTAAACTGGAAAGTCGAAGTCGGTAATATGTAGATAGGTTCTCAGAGTCAGAGATAACTTTGTCATCTGCGCCATATTTTTCTCTCGCAGCCGCAATCCGTGCTTGAAAGTATTTCTCAAACCCATCCGACAGATTCTGTCGAAGCTCCTTCTGTATCGCTGCTTTCGAGCGAAATTTGTCGAATAACGCCGCAAGCTCGTCACTTTGAAAAATTAGCTTTTTGGAGGCCCGATCTCTTAATTCTGTTTCGCTCATTTCCAACAGACGGTTTTGCCTATATGCGTCATACCTCGTGGTATCTCGCTCGGCAGTCATGGAAAGACCAAGTAGCCCTCGACCTACATTTTTCTTCTGTGTGAGAGCGGTTTTGGCAACTTCCTCATCTAGTGGTAATCCCAATTTATGAAGCACTTCCGCTGCCACAAGACGAATATCCAGATTACTATCCGTGAGGAGTGTCTGAGCTGTTTCAAGTTTAATTTCGGATCGGTCCGCCAGCAACTGCGCTGAAGGAACTCTTACACTATCAGATTTCGCAGACAGGCATTCCAGTAATGTATCTGTCGAAAGTGAAGCGGCGCTATTAAACAAACGTTTCACAACAGGTTCTGGGATTCTGTCAACCCCGCGCTCGCACACTCTCTTGAGTGCCTTATCCACACTTACTCTTGAAAGGATTCCAACGATTGCCCCTTCGATCCTATCTCTTCGGCTTTCAGGAGCTTCAGAAAGCGCCTGCTCGACGAACGGTAATTCAGACTCCGTCGCATTCGTCGCCAAAAAAGAAATCGCTGCATTGAAGGTTGGTTCGCTCGAACCTTCGGCAAACCACCACCTCAAAACATTGGCCACGTTGAACTCCGAGTCGTGCGAAGGGATTCCACTTCCCAATAATTGTAGGACCTTAATCGAGTTTACCTTCTCGCGATCCTCGCCAACGGTCGCCAGCAGTCTAAGACGAAAAAACAAGGCATGGTCTAGCATGTCCCCTTTGGCCACCCACCGCCAAAGAGGCACATTACTATGCTCAAAGCCGGCTACACCACTATCAATAAGTGCCGTAAATTCTTGATCTGAAAGCTTCTCGTTCCTGTAGTGTCGGAACATCAAGTTTGCGTCGTGATTGCTCAAATAAAGTTCGTCATTTCCTGAGCGAGAAACTGACGTGGCAATTAACCTAAAGCGAGCAATTTCGTGTGGACTTGTTTCCTCCCAAGCGTCCGACTTGCTTAAGAATCCAGTGACGAAAGACCGGGCTTCGCCCTCAAGAAGTCCCGCATTTTCAGATGCTTCTTGAGTGCTTTCCGAATGTTCAGGTTCGGCCCTGTTTGTCGGCGCGCTGTCATCGTCAGCGACGGTTCGATCATGCCCAGCCTCTTTCCAGCCGATGTCATTTAGCTTGCTGCGAATAGCATCTTTGAATCCACTCAGGTCTTCAAAATCTCTGAAATAGTTACGCTTACCGTCGATTTGCTGCTGTCGAAAATCGCGAACCTTTTTCAGGTCTTCTCCCGGTTCAAGCTCAGCAGGAATCTCGACTTTTTTGAACAAGAGAAGCATGTCCTTCATCTTGCCCTCTTGGATTCTACGTTCAGCGCGGTGAAATTCTTCTTCAAACCCTGAAGTGTATCCAGCGGGATCGTTTGTAGGTGTTGTTCCCCATCTATTCCACAAAACGCCAATAAAATAGTCGCAACGATCTAGGTCTTCATTGATTTTAGATTGCGGTCGTTGATAGCCGGGAACCGTGTCTTCCCATCCAAGTAGTTTAAAGTGGCAACCCCAGTGCTCACTATGGTCTCGATTTACCTCTTCAACGATTGCATGAGCAGCACGGCGTTCGTCCTCCAAACCACCCGGCGAACCGATGAACACTCGAATAAGTTTCATTTTGTCCTGCATTGATGACCTCATTATTGAGATCGTCTTACCCCAACACGACAATCCTGACCATGTTTACAGCCATTCTTTTTGATCAACACGTTGAGAAAATTGGTTAGCTTGCTGTGGTGAAGTTTCGTTTAATTGTCCGCTTCCACGGTCGAGGCTTGGTTATTTCGGACCCGCAGAGAACGTCCGCTTCCCGCCGAACAGGCCAGTTCACTCGTATCCGCAGAGAATGTCCGCTTTCCGCCCGACTGGCTTCAGCGGAGAGGCGTTTAGACGGTGGGCTACGGTGCCGCTTGATGCTTTTTGGCGTCTCACCTACCTATAGCCTATAACCGCTGTTCAGGTCGCGTCCTTGGGCGTTGTCGCCTGCCATAAAACTCGCGATGTTCTGCTGATTTGCACATTACAAAGCCCCGCTCCTCCGGAGACTTCAAGTATCGGAGGAGGAGTGGGGCGGGCCGGATTGACGGACGTCAGTCATAGGCGATGCCTCGCGCGCGTAAGCGCGCGGGCTCGCCCGTCTGTACGCACTACCTTGTTCCTGTATACATTTAATGACACCTCCCAACTGTAACATTTGGCGTGATTGCCTCCGAATGGCCTGCGCCAAGCGTTATCTTCAGCCGAGAACATTTTTATCTTTCGAAGTAGGTTGCGTGGAGAACGTAGCGCGAACATTTGGGGGCGTGGTGACACCCCCTTCTTAAACATTTGGTTTTTCGAGTTCCTTCTGTTGTCAGCGATTCAGTGGGTGAATACCTTTGGCACAAGTTTGATTGCATGGGCGCAAACGCACATTCAGCCGAAAGGATGCGCGATTGCACTTGGACAGAGACGCTGCAAGGTTAGACGAAGATGGCACGCACTACGATTGAAGAAAAAGCATTGCGGCTGCTCAGCGCCTTCGAACGCGCTGGGCGAACGGTTGGGCGTGTCACTGTTGAAGGCAGTAGGATTGAAATTGTATTCAGCGAAATGAACCAGTTGGATGAATTCGAGAGGATAGAAATGCGTCATGACAAAGCGTGAGTTACCGAAGCATGCCTATCGCCAGCGCAACGGGATTTACTTCCAGCGGCGCGGCTGGCCGTCCCGCAAGTTTCAAAACGAATTCAGCACCCCCGAGTTTTGGAAAGAATACGCGGATATTCTCGCGGGTCGAGCGGAACCAAAGCGGATTAATGTGCGCAATTTCTCGGCGCTCATCAAAAATTACCGTAGCTCGCCCCGGTACAAGCGGCTCAAGCCTCGGACTGCGCTGGATTACGACAAGTATTTAGATTTCTTCCTGTCGATCATGGCGGATACTAACCCGGCAAACATGAAGCGCAAGGATGTGATCCGGCTTCGCGATGCGAATGCAAGCAAACCTTACTTTGCAAATTACTCCCTGCGCGTTTTGCGCGTGGTCATGGAGCATTGTGTTGACCTTGGTTGGCGGGACAACAACCCGGCCAAGGGGGTATCTGAGATAAAAACGGAAAAGCAGGAGCGGGAACCGTGGCCTCACGAGCTTTTGCAAACTTATCGGGATTCGTGCCCACTGGGGACGCGGGAACGGCTTGTGATGGAGCTTTGCGTCGGCACGGGGCAACGTATCGGGGATGTGCTTGAAATGCGCTGGTCCGATATTCAGGAGGGCGGTTTTGTCATTCGTCAGAACAAGACCGGTAAAGAACTCTGGGTTCCGATCCTCCCTGAGCTCCAAGCAGCGTTAGATGCCGCAAGTCGCCATTCTGTATTCATCCTGACAAATGAGCGGGGTATCAACCGCTGGTCCTATCGCGGTGCCTCACAGGCTGTCAGAAACGTCAGGGAGCAGATTGGCGCGGTGCGCTACGACATCCATAGCTGGCGCTACAACGCTGCATGTGAGCTTGTCGAAGCGGGTTGTGGCGACGATTTGGTAGCATCGGTAACGGGGCAAAGCCCGGCAATGGTGCAACACTACACGAAGAAAGTGCGCCAACGGATTAGAGCCGTGAAGGCGCAGCGAATGCGGAAGGAACAGGGCCGCTAGTCAGATTTTTGTGGCGAATAGTTTTGGCCGCGTTTTTTATTTGGAAAATACATGATTGAATTCCTGTTCGCCCTCGTCGTTCTTGTGTTTGTTCTCTGGCTCTACATTTTTCTGCCATGGGGCATGGCGATTACTCGCGGTCGCAGTGCGATCGTCTGGGTGCTGATTTCTCTCGCTGGCACTCCGTTGTTTGCGATCCCGCTTTTGCTCGCTCTTGGCAATGTTGAAGACTGACAGATTCTGGGTCTTCTAAGTCGGATTGCAGGGCTATCAGAGGGCCGTTCGGGAACAGAACAAAAACAGAATGTTTAGACAAATGTTTAGACACGGCGGTGCCGGTCTGCGTCATGTGCTGCTAAGTTATTGAAAGTAAATGGAGGCGAGTACCGGAATCGAACCGGTGTACACGGATTTGCAATCCGCTGCGTCACCACTCCGCCAACTCGCCAGCCGTGTGGTTTCACCGCATTAGCGGATTGCAGAATGTGGTGCAAGGGGCTGTGTGTCTCAATTCCGAGTTCTTGGCATTGTCGAGCATTGGCGAATGTGTCAAAACTCATAGTTGAAGTATTTCTGTCCCAAGGCTGAATGAATGACTGACTTTGCCACCCGTCGCACCTTTATGGTCGATACGCAGATCCGCCCATCGGATGTGACCAAGTTTCCGATAATTGATGCGATGCTATCGGTGCCCCGGGAAACGTTTGTGCCTGCTGATAAGATCGAAGCAGCTTATGTCGGTGACAATATCGAGATTGCGCCTGGACGGGTAATTTTGGACCCGCGAACGATCGCGAAAATGTTGGATGTGCTAGACATTCGCGACGATGAGCTGGTTTTAGATATAGGCTGTGCCTATGGGTATTTTTCGGCATTGATTGCACGGATGGCCGAAGCAGTGATTGCTGTGGACGAGGACGAGTCCGTGCTGGAGGATGCTCAGGCTGCGTTGTCTGAGATTGGAGCGGATAATGTTATTTTACACCAAGGATCGCTTTTGGCCGGTGCGACGGAGCACGGCCCATATGATGTTGCTGTAATCGAAGGTGCGGTTGAACATTTGCCCACGACTCTTTTGGATCAGATCAAGGACGGTGGGCGCATTGCCTGTCTTTTTGCCGAAGGGGCCTTGGGCGTTGTACGGATCGGGTATAAGATCGACGGGCAAGTGAATTGGCGTTTTGCATTTAATGCGGGTGCGCCAGTTCTGCCAGGATTTGAACAAGAAGAAACTTTTTCGTTCTAGAGCAGGAACGTAGCATAATAGGGGTTCACATGAAAACCATCGCCTTCCGACCGTTTCGAAATAGTTTGCTAACAGCCGCAGTGTTGGCAGTGTCTACAGTTTCAGCGAAGGCCGAGAACTTAGCTGACACGCTGGTCAGCGCTTACGAGCATAGTGGACTGCTGCAACAAAACCGGGCGTTGCTGCGTGCCGCAGATGAAGATGTCGCTCAAATAGTTTCGCAATTGCGACCGATCATCAATTGGACAACTGATATCACACGCTCATTTGGGGAAAGTGAAACCAGCTCTTTGCGCAGGGATCTGGGGGCGACCAATGTGAACTTTGGCATCCAGCTTGACCTTCTGCTTTATGATTTTGGGGAAACGCCATTACGCGTTGAATCCGCAAAAGAGGCGGTTTTGGCGACGCGCCAAGCCTTGCGAAGTGTTGAACAACAAGTGCTGTTTCGGGCCATTCAGAGTTATATGAATGTGTTGCGAAATGGTCAGTTCGTCTCGGTGCGTCAAAATAACGTTCGTTTGCTGCAAGAAGAACTGAGAGCTGCGCGTGATCGTTTCGAAGTGGGCGAAGTTACCCGCACAGATGTGGCGCAAGCCGAGGCCCGCTTGGCCGAAGCGCAAAGTGGATTGTCGACGGCGAATGGGGATTATATTCAAGCTGTTGAAGAATTCCGCGCAGCTGTCGGGCGTGCCCCGAATAATCTAAAGCAACCCACCCAATTGCCTAAACTGTCTGGGGATGTTGAGGCTGCCAAACTGATCGCAGTGCGCTCTCATCCAGATATGCTTCAGGTGCGTCATCAGGTGGCGTCGGCTGACCTGACCTTGCTGGCGGCTGAGGCGGCGATGCGTCCGGATGTTAATCTGTTTGGCCAACTTGGTGGGACTGAAGAGTTCGATGGCAACGATTATACCCACAATGGAAGCTTTGGCGTGCGTGTCACTGGGCCAATCTATCGGGGCGGATTGCTGAGTTCACAAAAACGACAGGCACAGGCTAGACGAGATGCTGAGCGTGGCAACCTGCATGAGGTGCGCCATACTGTAAAGCGGACCGTTGGCAATGCTTATGCTATCTTGGATGCTGCACAGGCGTCGCGCCGGTCCAGCCGCGAACAGGTTAGGGCGGCGCAGGTTGCGTTCGACGGGGTACAGGAAGAGGCCAAATTGGGTGCCCGAACCACGCTGGATGTGCTTGATGCAGAACAAGAATTGCTGGATGCGCGGACCAATCTGATTTCGGCGGATACCGATGTTTATATCGCGGCTTATGCCGTGTTGTCTTCGATCGGGCAGTTGACTGCCAATGATCTGAATTTGAACATTCAGACATATGATCCTGCTGCATATTATAATCTGGTCAAAGGCGCGCCCGTACCGCTGAGTGCGCAAGGCAAGAAGCTGGACAAGGTGCTGGAAGCACTTGGAAAAGACTGAGGCCTGCTGCTGTCTTGCGTCCAGCAGTGGAGCTGGGTGCAAGTAGTCTGTTAATTTGTTGTGAAAATGGGCGCTTGGCGTTAAACTAAGTGCAGAGGAAATGGTGAACGCGTATGTCCGGCAGAGTGACAAATATCGAAATTGAGGATGTCCTGTCATCCATTCGCCGTTTGGTCTCGTCTGAGGAAAGAGAGCCCAGGGCTGAAACAGCTGATATGGTTCAGGAGCAAACCCAAGTCGACAAACTGGTATTAACACCTGCACAACGGGTCGATCCTGAAGATGTTTCAGTGGGTGATGATGCCTTAATCCCTGGTCTGGACGGGGAGCTTTTGGATGCTGAGGCAGTAGCTAATACTGTCGATGAAACGACTTCTGAGGTTGACGGAACAGCGACAGACGACCCCTCTAAAAACCCTATTCAGGAATTTCGTACGGGTCGTCGATTGGAGGCGCGTATCGCCGAGGTCGAGGCCGTTGTCGCTCAGCAAGAAGGTGAATGGGAACCGGATGGGGCGAGTGAAGACGCCTACGCAGGTAATCTGATTTCACCCCTGCCATGGGTTATGGACGCTGATGCAGCCGCAGATCATGTCGAGATCGTCGAAGATGTCAAACCCTCGACTCAATCTAAGGGTGAATCTATTGATTCGCTTGAGCAACCTGTGATCGACGATGACGCTGAGTCTGACGAATTCAGCTGGTTGCTGGAAGATGCCAAGATCGACGAAGCCGCATTGCGTGATATTGTTACGGAAATCGTTAGGCAGGAACTGCAAGGCGCATTAGGTGAACGAATTACCCGCAATGTGCGTAAGCTAGTTCGCAGGGAAATTCAGCGCGCGTTACTGGCGCACCGTCTGGACTAAGGTTTTCCTAACGAATTTCTCTAGTATGGCCAGAGAGTTGCCACAATAAATCAAGATCCAGATGAGCTTCTACATGAGCGGCCAACGCATCAAGCGTGGCATCAACTGTATCAGAAAACGCCAGATCTGAGCTTGTGCCCAACTCTGTCAAATAAGTTGCGCGAAACTGATCTGAAGCGAACAGCCCATGCAGGTAACAGCCTTTGACGCGCCCATTTTCCGAGGCCGCCCCCTCGGCCCTGTCAGGTAGGTCCAGCCAAGCACGCGCGCAATCCGGGCCATCGGTTTCTCCGATGTGAATTTCATAACCTTCGACTCGGTCTCCGGTTGTGCGGTAATAGGCTTGCGTTAAGGATAGATGCTTATGCGGTACCATAATCGTCTTGATAGCCAAATGGCCCAACCCTGTGACAGTACAGGCCGGGCCTTCGATCCCTTTGGGGTCAGAAATTTCCTGTCCCAGCATCTGATAGCCTCCACAGATACCGAGAACATGCCCTCCGCGACGGATATGGGCATGCAGATCAACATCCCAACCTTGGGCGCGGAAATGTGCCAGATCGGCGATGGTGGATTTACTACCGGGGATCAGCACCAGATCAGCATCACCGGGCAGGGGGCGACCGGGTTCAATGATATCTACGCTCACATTCGGTTCTGAACTCAGCGGATCAAGGTCATCGAAATTTGCGATCCTATTCAAACGTGGAACGGCAATCTTGAACGCACCACCCTTGGTGCTAGCAATGTCCATGACGTCCTCGGCGGGCAGGCGCCAAGCTTGATCGAACCATGGCAGCACGCCAAGAGATGGCCAATCAGTACGTTTAGTGATTTCGGTTAATCCCTCATCAAACAGGGAGACGTCACCACGAAACTTATTGATGCCAAAGCCTTTGATCCGATCTGCGTCGTCTTTGGGTAAAATGGCCTGCGTGCCGACCAGCTGCGCAATCACTCCGCCTCGATCGATATCCCCCAACAGGATGACGGGCACATTCGCGGCCTCGGCAAATCCCATGTTTGCAATATCACCCTTGCGCAGGTTAATTTCTGCGGGGCTCCCTGCGCCCTCTACCACAATAAGATCTGCAGTTTTTGCCAAGCGGTGAAAGCTTTGCAAAACTGCTTGCATCAGTTGTGGCTTGGCCTTTGCATAGTCACGAGCGCGGAGCGTGTCATATCGTTGGCCCTGTAAGATGACTTGCGCACCCGTGTCGGTTTCGGGTTTGAGCAGCACGGGGTTCATGTCTGTATGAGCATCGCGTTTGCAAGCCATCGCCTGCAAAGCCTGAGCGCGGCCGATTTCACCTCCATCGATGGTTACGGCGGCATTGTTCGACATGTTTTGCGGCTTAAACGGTGCAACTGACAATCCACGGTTATGAAAGGCCCGCGCAATGCCGGCGACGACCATGGATTTTCCAACGTTTGAACCGGCGCCCTGTATCATGATTGCTTGTGTCATTGGCTGCTCTGTGTTTGCTTGAATCCTGATAGCACATGAGGGTGCCGGAGAAAGAGATGAATACGCCCGCGCATTTGATTTTTGCGACTGCCGCCTTTGCACGCCCCTACGATCGTGGTCGCACACTGGCCGCCGTCGCTGGGGCACTGACCCCGGACCTGTCGCTCTATCTGATGTCTTTCACAGCGCTCTTTGTTTTTGGGTATAGCCCGCAGCATGTGTTTGATGTTTTGTATTTTTCCCCTGCTTGGCAGCAGGTCTTTGCTATCGATAATTCGTTTATCCTATGGGGTCTCGCCTTTGGATTAAGCGCATATCTGGGGGCGAAGAACGCGATGGTTTTTACGGCCTCGGCCTTGCTACATCTCGCGTTTGACTTTCCGCTACACCATGATGATGCACGGGCGCATTTCTGGCCGGTCTCTGACTGGGTGTTTGAGAGCCCGCTCAGCTATTGGGACCCCGATCATTTTGGTGGGGTGATCAGTATGCTGGAAATTGGTGTTTCTCTGATGCTGTGTGTTGTGTTGTTTTATCGCTTTCAGAGCGCAAGATCACGATCACTGGTCGCGGTCTTGGCGATGACACAGGTTATGCCATTGGTGATGTGGGCTTATATCTTTTCGGGCGCGACATAGCTCGTCTCTGACGACAGGTTGTTAAAATGAAAAAGCCCTGCCAGAAGGCAGGGCGAGGTCAATTTTCATTCAGTCGAGTGCGATCAGGCCGCTTCGGCCTGCGCTGCCGCATTGCGGCGTTCGCTTTCTTCGCGTGACAGGGCGACAGATGTGCGCACGCCTTTCGAGACGAAGTCCATCAGGCCGGACACCACACGCTCATTGGGGTCAATGCCAGCACAGCTCAACACTTCGCGGCCATCACGAGACCGCGCCCAACGGGCGATTTGTTCGGGTCCATTGCCATATTTCTTGTCATCAGAAATGGCATCATCGAGTGCAGCCAGTACGACGGCTGCGAATAGTTTACGCGCACGATTACCCTGTTCAGCATTGAAAGCCGTGCCGTCAACGAAATCCTTCATGGTTCGTCCTTGTCTTATTGCTCTTGCGTTTCTGTGTGTTTTGGGCGTTCAGGTGGTTATGACGAAGTTTTATCGATTCGGATAGGCTTTTAATGCATAGCTTCCATGCACGTGCCGCATGAGTTTCTGCAGTTGCATCATAATCCGTCGTCGTCTTGCTTGCCATTGCATAGCGATATATAGGGTTGGTTCAAATCGGATCAAGTTTTTGTAGGGTTTTTCCACTATGCCAAAGATCAACGGAAATGAAATCCGCCCGGGTAATGTTCTTGAACATAACGGCGGATTATGGAGCGCGGTAAAGGTCGATCACGTCAAACCTGGTAAGGGTGGGGCCTTTGCTCAGGTTGAAATGCGCAATCTGCGCAACGGATCGAAACTGAACGAGCGCTTTCGCAGTGCCGATAAAGTCGAACGTGTGCGGTTGGAACAAAAAGATCAGCAATTCCTCTATGAAGATGACGGAATGCTTATTTTTATGGACTCTGAGACCTATGAACAGGTTCAGTTGCCATCGGAACTGTTGGGGGATCGCCGTCCGTTTTTGCAAGATGGAATGACCATTTTGGTAGAATTCCACGACAACGAAGCGCTGAATGCGACCTTGCCGCAAAAGGTAACCTGCCGTATTGCCGAAACTGAGCCGGTCGTCAAAGGCCAGACTGCTGCCAACAGCTTTAAGCCGGCCATTCTTGATAACGGCGTCAAGGTTATGGTGCCGCCATTTGTCGGTCAGGACGAAGACATCATCGTCAACACAGAGTCGATGGAATATTCCGAGCGGGCGTAAGGCATGCTTCAGTATTGAATTCAGGGGGCTTCGGCCCCCTTTTTTTATGTCCAGTCAGGCCTTGTGTAACGTGGCGTCACCAGCCTGCATGTTGTCGTTGACGCGATCAAATCGCAGGTAAGCGATGGCCTGATCACCAGATTGCGTAAACAAAGTACCGATGGTTTTACCCGAAGCGATAACATCGGTTCCAGTCGGAGCTGTGCCAGTAATCCGAATCGTAGCCAATCCTTTGCGCAACTCGGTCTTGTGTTTCATGCGCGCGGTGACTTCTTGGCCGACATAGCAGCCTTTTTTGAAATCGACCCCGTTCAGGCGTTCAAAACCGGATTCAAGGATATAGCTGTCGGGTGTTAGCTCGATCCCGGTATCGGGGATGCAATGTGCTACGCGGATCGCATCCCAATCGGTGCCGTCATCACCACTTTGTGTGCCATATAACCGCCAACCCAATTCCGCGTGTCGTGGGTCGGGCAGGGCACCTTCGGGCGCAGGGCCCGTTCCGCGCCGCACAGTCAGCTCAGTCTCGCTGATCTGCACATCAGCACGCAGGCGGTACATGGTCAGCCGCTGCATCAGGGACGGGGCAAGCGCGCTATCCGCGTCCAGAAAAATACCATCGTCGCGCTGGTACATGAGAAAATCAGCCAGATACTTGCCTTGCGGCGTCAGCAGGGCGGCGTATACCAGCCCTTGTTTTAGCTTGTCGACGTCATTGGTCACCAAACCCTGCAGGAACGCATGGGCGTCTTTTCCGCTCACTTTGAGGATTGTGCGTGTCATGGCCTCTCCCAAATTCTTTACGCATGTAATATAGGGTGGAGTTCTAGGTACAACAGGGTAGCTGAATGCGTGCGCCTCTTTCTGTGATTATTCCAACTTTGAACGCCGCCGATGCGTTGGAAACCTCTTTGCCGATGCTGGCCGAAGGATTGCAGGCTGGTATCATTCGGGAATTGATCATCTCGGACGGCGGATCCGGGGATGCGACCTTACGAATTGCTGATGAGGCCGGTGCATTGGTTGTTAATGGCACTGCGTCCCGAGGTGGACAATTGCGACGAGGGGCACTGGCGGCGTCAGGGAAATGGTTGCTGTTTCTCCACGCGGATACAATTTTGCCCGGGGGATGGGCAGATTTGGTGCAACAACAATTCCAGCATGACCATCCTGCATATTTCCGGCTGCGCTTTGACCGCAAGGGGATCCGTCCCAGTATTGTTTCTGCTTGGGCGAATTTCCGGGCGAAGGTTCTGGGGCTGCCCTACGGTGATCAGGCCCTGCTGATCTCGCGTGCAGATTACGAGACCGCTGGCGGCTATGCCGACATCCCGCTGATGGAAGATGTTGCACTGGTCCGATCTTTGCAGACGCTCAGGGCGATGCCTGCGGCTGTGACAACCAGTGCGGCGCGGTACGAGCGCGACGGATGGCTGCGCCGAGGCGTGCGCAACATGTCGCTGCTAATGCGGTATCTATTTGGGGCCGATCCTGATGATTTGGCGCGGAAGTATTAGAGCCAGGGTTTAAAGTTCTCTTCGAACTCTTTTTGCACCTGCTTGTCGTCATATTCAGTTTTCACCCAGCTTTCAAAACTGATCGGACTTTGGGCGTTACGCGCCTCGTAGCAATCCAGCAGGTAATCCAAAACACCGGTGCGCGAGCTTTTGATATGCACATATTTGAAGCTCAGCATTTTGCGTGCCTCAGACACAGGCCTTCCTTCGATTTCCATCAGATAGATGGCCGAGGCAAAGCCAGCCCGGTCTGCACCAGATTTACAGTGCATGACAAACGGTTTTTCAATAGTGCGAAAGGCGTCAATCACGGCCAGAATATCTTCAGGTGGGGCTGCCGTGCGGGCATGTAAGGTACAGTTAACCAAAGTGAGGCCAAGCTGGCGACAGCTTTCTTCCTCGACCAGATAATGCGCAGCACCCGCTGCGCCACGCAGGTTGAGGATGGTTTTAATTCCCATCGCTTTGAGTTTGACAAAGCGCTCATGAGTCGGCTGGTTCGAGCGGTAAACTCCTGGGGCCACCTCAAAGAAGTTGGTCCAGAACTTGCGCAGAACAGCGTGGTCAAACCACATATTATAGATATGCGCGCGGCGTCGATTTTCAGGCGTCGACAGGTCAGTGTTGTAAGAGGCGCGGACACCCCGTTCCCAGTCTGCGATTCTTTTGAAAAGCTTCATGTTTGTCGCGCTCCGTCCGGTTGGCCGGGGCGGCCCCGGGGTTGCTCTCATTTAGGCGGGCGCAGCGCGGATGACAAGGCTGAGACCTGTACCCAATGAATTCCGCTTATAATTTGTCGCAGATATAAGGACATAGAAGGCTCCTTTATCATGCGGTGAAACAGCTTAACGGACCGCTTTCAGGGCCAAGGGAAGGGCATATGAGAGATGTGCCAAGTCGCGCTCGTTGCTGCAACTGATACGGATGCATCGATCTTGTGGTGCGACGAAGGGCATGCGGACAAAGGTCCCTTGCCGGAGCAGGTCAGCCAGAACTCTGCGGGCAAAATTCCCATCTGCCCCACAGTCCACCGTGATGAAATTGGCGGCAGAGGACAGGGCGTTCAAGCCGTTATGACTGGCGATTTCCGCAATTGCCTTACGGGATTGTGAAACGTTTTCAATAGTTTGATTTGTCCATTCCTGATCTTGAAGGGCGGCTAGTGCCCCGGCTTGTGACAGTAAATTCATACCAAAGTGATTACGGATTTTGTCAAAGCTGCGGATCAGATCCGGAGCGCCGATGGCATAACCCACACGCGCCCCAGCCATGCCGTAAGCCTTTGAAAATGTGCGCATTCTAATGACACGGGGGTCGTCCGCACATATCTCAGGAGCAGTGCCCTCAGGGGCGAACTCGATATAGGCCTCATCCAGCAAAAACAGACAATCCTCGGGCAATTCAGAAAGGGCTGCGGTGATGTCAGTGCCTCGGTGCCATGTGCCCATCGGGTTGTCGGGGTTGGCGAAGTAGACCAACTTGGCATTCACTGATTTTGCTTTGTTAATAAGGGCCTGTATGTCTTCGTGGTCATCTTTGTAAGGAACTTTGTGGAGGGTCCCGCCATAGCCTGAAACGTGATAGTTGAAGGTCGGATAGGCCCCATCAGAGGTGACAACCGCATCTCCCGGCTCTATCAGCAGGCGCACCAGATAGCCCAGCAGGCCATCGATTCCTTCGCCAACAAGCACATTGTCAGGGCGCACTTTGTGATGCACGGCCAGTGCATGGCGCAGGGCGTAACTATCGGGCTCCCCGTATTTCCAAACGTTTTCAGCGGTTTGCCGCATGGCCTCAATCGCTTTGGGAGAGGGGCCGAAGATGTTTTCATTGGCGCCAAGGCGGGCGGAAAAGGGCGCACCACGGTCGCGTTCCATCTGCTCTGGGGCGACGAAAGGCACCGATGAAGGCAGGGAATCGATGAGTTTTGTGTAACGAGGTCCGGTCATGGACCGCAGTTAACGGCAGGCAAGATCGGGCCGCAAGAGGGGTTTGATTTGTGTACATCCTGTACAGCCTGTACGCGGGTTATGTACACAAATCGTAGATTGGTTAATGAAGCGTTAATTCACACCTGCAAGGCGCGCCGTTTCAACAACAATGTGCCCACGGCCAACAGCCCGAATATGGCCATGGTGATCGGGATCGCGCGGTGGCTGCCGTCAAACAAAACCGTGGCCAATGCGGCCCCTCCTGCGCCCATGGCGGTCTGGATCGTGCTCATCAGGGATGAGGCAAATCCGGGCATCTCATCAGCCGGTTCCAAGGCCAGCGCGACAGAGGTCGGATAGACCATGCCAAAGCAGAACACATAGAGACACACAACTGCCCAAAACAGCGGCAAGGTTGGTGTGGTCAGGGCAGACACCAATGAGACAGCTGCAGAAAGGCCCAACAGTGCCACAGCCATTGTTGTGATCCGCGCCAGTGGCACGGTTTTCAGCATCTGCCGGACGGAAAGCGCGCCGCATGTGTTGGCAAGGGCGGCCAGCGCAAACAATGACCCAAACGCCTGAGGTGAGACGTCATAGACATTTTCGGTCAACACCGCGCCAACCGACAAGATCGCGGCATACCCGGCAAAGGCAAAGCTGCCGAATATTGTGGGAACCATGTAAGCGGGCAGCGAGAAGAGTTTGCGGGAGGAACTGGAGACAAACGACCAAGAGAACCGGTCAGGGCGACGTTCGCCGCCGGTTTCTTTGATCACCAGCACAGTGTAGGCCAGAAACACCAGCCCCAAGAGGGTGAGCGCCCAGAAGATCGCGCGCCATTCAAACAGCACCAGCAGGCCAGAGCCCAGCACCGGTGCAATCAGCGTGGCCACCGTTAGGATGGCGGTCAGGACGGTCAGAATGCGCGCGGCCTCGTTGCCAGAGCTGACATCGCGCACCATGGCGCGGGCTATTACCGGCGCACCGCCAGTCAGGCCTTGCAAGACGCGACCTAAGATCAGGATCTCAAAACTAGGGGCCAGCGCGCAGAGCAGGCTGGAGGCGGTGAAGCCAATCAGGCTGAGGATCAGGGCCAGTCGTCGCCCGTAAGCGTCTGAGAACAGCCCCCAGAACATCATCCCGGCGGCGTAGGCCAGAAAATAACTGCCGACCAGCAAGGCACCAAGGGATTCCTTGACGCCAAAGGCGCGGGCGATGACGCCGGTGGCGGGCAGGACGATATCGATAGAGATCGCTGTCAGCGCGGTGATGCCACCGAAAAAGATCAGGGCATCGCCACGCTGAAAGGCGTGCTTATCTGTGTCGTCTTCAGCCAATTTCGGCCAACCGATCAAGGGCGGCTTGCAGCTTGGATGCCTCATCCTCTCGCAGGGCTAGGTTTTCACGGGCCTCGGCCACAACCTCATCCGGGGCGGAGGCCACGAATTTGGGGTTGTTCAACCGGCCACGCAGACCACCCAGCTCTTTTTCGAGCTTCTGAATGGATTTCTCCAAGCGCGACTTTTCTGCGTCGATGTCGATGATATCCGCCAGCGGCAGGGCAAATGTGCCGCCTTCGACCGCCACGGTGATCGATCCTTTGGGCAGCGTGTCAGACTGGGTCAGACTATCAACCCGCGCCAGTTTGAAAATCATCGCCTCATTGCGCTCTAGCGCGGCCTGTCCGGCAGCATCCAGCGACTGACACACCATCGGGATTTTCAGACCAGCAGGCACATGCACTTGCGAGCGGGCAGAGCGAATGCCGTCGATCAGGGAAATCACCCAGTTCAATTCGCGGTCCGCATCAGGATCAATCAGATCGGTGCTGAGTGTCGGCCAGTCGGCGTGGATCAACATTTTGCTGCGCTCGCCGGTCAGGGTCCACAGCTCTTCGGTGATGAAGGGCATGATCGGGTGCAGCAAGATCAGCGCCTGATCGATGGTCCAGGCCAACGTGGCTTTGGTTTCTGCTTTCAGCGCCTCGTCTTCGCCATCAAGCAGGGGCTTTGACAGCTCGATATACCAATCGCAGAGCTTGCCACGGGTAAAGGCATAAAGCGCCAGTGCAGCATCGTTGAAACGGTACTGCGCGAATGCCGCATCGACGACTTCGACAACACGGGCGGTTTCACCGATGATCCATTTGTTGACGGCAGCGGTGGCCTTGGGCGGAGTGGCCGAAGGCATGCCCGCCTCGTAAGCGCCTTTGTGGTCCAGCGCGAAGGCAACCGAGTTCCACAGTTTGGTGCCAAAGTTGCGGTAGCCTTGGATGCGCGATGTATCGAGCTTGAGCGTGCCACCCAAAGAGGCCATCGCCGCCGAGGAGAAACGCAGCGCATCGGTGCCGTATTCATCAATGATATCAAGCGGGTCAACGACGTTGCCCAAAGATTTCGACATCTTCTTGCCCTTGGCGTCGCGGACAAGACCGTGCAGGTAGACGGTATCAAACGGGATTTCATCAACCACGGCCAACTGCATCATCATCATCCGGGCAACCCAGAAGAACAGGATGTCTTGGCCTGTGACTAGTGTAGAGGTTGGGAAGTAGCGTTTGAGTTCCTCGGTCTCTTCAGGCCAGCCCAACGTACCGATGGGCCAGAGGCCGGACGAGAACCAGGTGTCGAGAACGTCGGGGTCGCGGGTTAGCTGCGGGCGATCAGAGTAGGCACCTAGAGGCGAGTCACCGATGATGTCTTCCGAAAAGACTATTTCGTCCGCTGTGTAGCCAACTTTTGCATAGTACTTGGCTGCAGCTTCACGAACAGATTCTTTGGTTGCACCACAAAAAGCTATTTGTTCGGCAGAGGCATTTTCGGTCGGGTTTTCGTAGCCAAGCGAATGCTCGCGCGGCAGATCCTTGTACTTTTTTCCCTTCCAGATACTTGTTTCTTCGGGATCGCGAAGTTTTGGCCCATACCACACTGGGATCTGGTGACCCCACCAGAGTTGGCGCGAGATGCACCAGGGCTCGATGTTTTCCAGCCAGTGGTAATAGACCTTTTCGCCGCTTTCCGGCATGATTTTGACCCGGCCGTCCTTGACCGCGTCCAGTGCGGGGCCAACGATTTTTTCAGCATCGACAAACCATTGGTCGGTCAACATCGGCTCGATCACAACTTTCGATCTGTCACCAAAGGGCTGCATGATTGGTTTGTTTTCCACGTAGGGCACGGTGACTTCGATCTCGTTGCCCTCGTCATCCTTTTGAGTCGCGGTGGTCATCACGGCGAGGCCCTCAGCGGTGATTTGATCAACCACCAGCTTGCGCGCTTCGAACCGGTCGAGACCGCGCAGGTCATCAGGGACGAGGTTGATGGCGTCAGCCTCATTCTCGGTCAGGGTTTGTTCGCCCTGTGCGACGGACATGGCGATAGTGGCAGCCTCGGCATACGGCGCGCCATCCGCGCGCATGTGACCGCGGGTGTCCATCAGGCGGTACATTGGGATGCCACCGCGTTTGGCGACTTGGTAGTCGTTGAAGTCATGCGCGCCGGTGATTTTCACAGCACCAGAGCCGAAATCCTTGTCTGGATATTCATCGGTGATGATCGGGATCAGGCGGCGGTGTTCTTTTGGCCCGACCGGGATCTCAACCAGTTTGCCCACAATTGACGCGTAACGCTCATCTGTGGGGTGCACCGCAACCGCACCGTCGCCCAGCATGGTTTCGGGGCGGGTGGTGGCGATTGAGATATAGTCGCGCTCTTCCGTAAGTGTGACGTTGCCGTCTTCGTCTTTCTCGACATAGGTATAAGTTGCCCCACCCGCGAGCGGGTATTTGAAGTGCCACATGTGGCCGGGGGTGTCGATGTTTTCGACCTCAAGATCGGAAATCGCGGTTTCAAAATGCGGGTCCCAGTTGACCAGACGTTTGCCGCGATAGATCAGGCCCTTGTTGTACATCTCAACAAAAACTTTGATGACGGCGTCGTGGAAGTTGGGTGCGCCGCTGTCTTTGTCAGGATCACCTGACGCGCCGCCCATGGTGAACGCCTCGCGCGACCAGTCACATGAGGCACCAAGGCGTTTGAGCTGACCAATGATTGTCCCTCGGGATTTGACCTTTTGCTGCCAAACGCGGTTCACAAACGCATCGCGGCCCATTTCGCGGCGGGGAGGCTCGCCACCCGCGGCCATTTCACGCTCGGTCACCATCTGGGTGGCGATGCCGGCATGGTCGGTGCCGGGCTGCCACAGGGTGTCAAAGCCCTGCATGCGTTTCCAGCGAATGAGGATATCTTGCAGCGTGTTGTTGAACGCGTGTCCCATGTGCAGGGATCCGGTCACGTTCGGGGGCGGGATCATGATGGAAAAGGGTTTCGCGCCGGGCTTGGCATTTGCCCCGGCCTTGAAGGCACCGGCCTGTTCCCATGCCTCGTACAGGCGGGGTTCGGCTTCGGCCGCGTTAAAGGTCTTTTCCATTGCCATTTGCGTCACTGTCCCTCAGTCATCGGTGTTGTGTCTCCCTTAGCGAATGTGCAGCATAAGGGGAAGAGTTTTGGGCCGGGTTCGTACGGCTTGATGCCGGATTGTGAGGGAGTTGGCGCAGATGACTGGTGAGATCGGACAAAGACCGCCGTCGGTGGTGCAACTGTTCCTGAAGATGGGCGGCTGGTTTGTGTTGGTATTGGGTGGGCTGATCTTGCTGATTAGTGTGGTTGGACAGAGCAATTTCAAGACGGCTGAGCGATTTGAAAACGAAGGCCGGCTGGCGCAGGCCGAGGTGGTCAAGAAATACACCAGCGAGCATCGTGAACCTGATGGGGATATCGAGATCACTTATCGCTTGGTGGCGCAGTTTACGCCCACGGGGGGCGATCTGACGAAAGTGGATCGTTCGGTACCCCGGTCATTTTACGACGATGTGGAAGAAGGGGGGCGCGTTGAGCTGCTTTATTTGCCGAACCAGCCGAGCAAGGTAGAATTGACGCGCGGAGCGAACCGGGCAGGGGCCACGTTTTTGTCGCGGCTCAGTCTGGTGCTGGGGATGATCTGGCTGGTGGCACTGTGGGTGGTTGGCCGTTGGGCGGTGGCCGGTGTGCGTGCACGGCGGTTTGGCACGCGCGAAGAGGCGCTGGTGTCAGAGGTCAAGCAAAGCATGATCACGATCAATGGGCGCGCGCGTTTCCGGTTGGTCTGGGTGGATGCGCAGGGGCGCGAAGGCACAAGCCTGCTACATGTCTGGGATGATTTGGCCCATTTCAAAACCGGCGACCGGGTGATGATTTATCACGGTGTCAAACGCTCTTGGTGGGCGGGTGACATCGGCACGCGACCTGAGTGAAGAGGATAAAACAACGATGAGCGATCAAGCAGCTGAGAACGAGGTGCTCGCGGTTTTGCGAGCGTCACCCGCACGCCGGGCATTTGGGGTGGTTACAATGGCTATCCTTGGGATTTTGCTGATCTTTGTTGCGCTGAATAGCCCACCAGAGAATATTCTGGCCTTGCTGTTTTTGGTGATGACGGGGGCAGGGGCGCTGTGGCTGGCAGACCGGATGCGCCGGGCAACAGGACATGCTTTGGAGCTGACGCGGACAGAGCTGCGTAGTTCTTCCGGGGAACGTTTGGCGCTGGTTGACGACATCGTCGCAGTCGAGCGAGGAACATTTGCATTCAAACCTTCGAGCGGTTTCACCCTTAAACTGAAAACCCCGGCTGCACGAAGGTGGCAACCGGGGCTGTGGTGGCGTTTAGGCGCAAAGCTTGGCGTTGGCGGGATGACATCCCGGGGGCAGGCCAAGGCGATGGCAGATTCGATCAGCGCTATGTACTACCAGGAGTACCGGTCCCGCCCGTAGTTCCCCCAGTCCCACCAACTGGATCAGGATCTGATGTATCCCCCTCGTCTTCTTCGTCATCTCTTGGGTCGTTGGTGTTGGCAATGTCCGGTGGATAATACTTAAGTTGAGGTGCAAAGCGGAGGTCGGTAAAGACACGAGTGGAAATTTCCAATTCATCATTGAAACCTACCTCGAACACGGGTTCATATGCGGATTTTGATTCAACCATCAGAAGATACTGACCGTTTGCACGTAGGGGCAGGCGGTCATGGGCATTTTCTAGATCTGCATTCGTCAAAGCGTTCATGGTTCCAGTGCCACGGACTTCGGACCACTCAATCACATAAGTGCCCAAATCATCAACGGCATCGCCAGCGATAAATTGAACCATCGAGATGCGAATCTGGTTGACGCCGTTATCGTTGGTAATCTCGTCGAACAGGCGCAGGCTATTATCGACATAGGTGTCAGTAATGAATTCTTCCGCATTGTCTACCGTTGTATCCGCATCTTCACCTTGCTCGCGCGAGACCATGTCCGCGATTGTATAGGTGGCCTTGTCGCGGACACTACGGTAGCGGTGTGCTTCGAAAAATTCATAGGTTGCGCCTAACAGCAAGACCATTAAGGGCAGCGTCACTACAAATTCAACTGTAGCTGAGCCAGAAGTTTCTTTGCTAAAACGTGAGAGTTGCAATCTAATCAATTGATATAGCATATCATCGCGGCTCCTGCACAAAAGTCGACATTGCAATGATCAGAGCCTGTCCATTATGTTTTGAATCAGCGATCCCTCTGCCGAGAAGCTCTTCCGGGAAGAGAGGATCGTATCGTAAGCAGGCGCGAAGCATCATAAGCTCGTTTTCCTGTCCTGGAACAACGGTATAGGCTGGGTTGGCGTCTTCATCTTTGTCACGACACTCGGTATCCGGCCCGAGCGCAGTGTAAGTGCGAATGTTGTTGGGAACCATTTCGAGGATCAGGTTTTTGTGGCAATCACGGAGAACAATGGCATTGTCACATATACTTTTGACTATGCGCGCATGGTTAACATCTTCCGCAGTTACAGGATTGCCGTCGCTATCTAGCACAGGGTTCCCATTCACATCGACCGGATCTTCGAATGCAAAGGTGCCGGTTCCCAGTCGAATATCACGTACAGCAACATCAAGGCCACGTTCGAGCATGGCATGCCGCATCGTCACAAGACCCAGTTCGATAGATAAGAAAAGCAGTGACAGGTAAATTGGGAAGATAATAAAGAATTCAACAGAGGCGTTACCGTCCTCTTTGCGTCTCAGGTGAAGGAAGCGTGATTTAATCTGAGAGATCATTGCGTCAACCTTAGTTTCTGCACATGATCAAGAATTGCTCCAAAGGAACTTCTCAATTCAGCGCGGTTTGAAGCTGCAAAGTAGCTGCCGACGCCGGGAGTGCTATTTGTGTCGCCGTGGGCACATTTTTTGAGTTCTCGCTCAGCCGTGCCACCTACGGGTACCGCAAAGCCGATCGTGTAGATTACCATGTTTTTCCCTGGGGCGCGTGCGGCATTGCAGGCGTCTTCCATACGATCATCCTTGCTATCTCCGCCGATCGCGGCTTGGCCGGTATTCTTGAATTCGTTGTATGCCGTGTTGTTGTCGCTGATGATGTCTGAGTATTCTTCGGGGGAGATATGGCCCCACATGTATTCCCAGCTGAATTGCTGCATCCCGAAGACCGTCGTGTTTGCAACGCCATTAACAGTGTCAGTGAACTCGACCGTTCGATAAGGGCCATTAGTGAGATCATTGCGATTGTTGTGCGTGTTACTGATCTGATTGAACGGTCGTGTCGCAATGTTACTTGTATCACTACCAATATCGGTCACTCGAGTGAATTCACCGCCTGTCTCAAGATTCTGATCTAAGACCATGACTTCGCGCGAATTGTTTCGATTTGTACCGCGGAGTTCGGAAGTGATTTCATTAAAGGTGCGCGATGTTCTGTATTGGCCTGAGGCTCCCTCTACCAAGTAGAAGGTGTTTGAGCCGGGGCGTCGCATATAAGTTTCTTCGACGCCATATTCGCGGTTATCATAGTTGCAAACCCATTGAGGGTAATCATCACTGCACAGGTACATATATTGAGTGCTGTTGCTGGCTCTCCACTCCCCGCCTGTACCATAATTTACATGTTGGACGCGTTGGTAATCTGCAGTGTTGAAGGTGAATTTGTACATTCCACCATCAGGGCCGCGATATTCTGTGGCGTTGCTCAGATCCAAGCCAGTCGAAACTCCGCCGTTAGCCTGGATCAGGGCATATTCACTAAGTGGGTGGAATTGGTAGGTTGAGGTATTGGCCCCATCCCCCATCATCACGATGACTTTCAATGTATCAGGTTCTGTATAATTCGCGGGAATGTTGCTGAGTGTCGGATCTATAGCACGGGCAACAGATTGAAACTCTGGGTCAAGCAGACCTGTCCCCCATTTGATGCCTTCGTGCCCCGAGGTGTTGCCGTTGGCGACCAAGCCATCAATCTTCTCGTGAAGTTTTGTTTTGTTGAGCGAATAGGGCAGGATTTCGAAGTATTTGTCTGTGTAGCAAGTCCGCCATGGGCGATTACTGCCTTCTTCCAGTTCCTCGAAATTACCGTACCGCGAGGAATATATACGTTGTTTAAGAAGATCGGAGGTGCTGATGGCGGTATTGTTGTAGTCGTTGCCCGAGAAACGGATGCAATAGGTTTCGTTTAGACTGGATGGTGGAGTTTCGTCTTCGTAGTCTTGACCGTATCTGTTGTGTGTCCGGTTCACGTTCAGGGCATTGAAAATCTCAAGGGAAGGGGTCACCCCGAAGCTGAATGGCACGATCGAGATCATCACATCACCGGGGTCGCCGATGGCCATCGCATCTGTTACAAATTCCTTGGCGGCAACTTTGAGGGCGTCAAGTTTAACAATCCCATCAGAGCCCGTACGAGACATTGAGCCGGACACGTCTAGCACCATTGAGATTTCCAGCTTGGGAATGCGCACTTCGGCGGTGGAAGTGCCTTTCGTGCGCAACGTGTTCACGTCGAGCAGCTTCATCAGATACGTATTGAGTGTGAGTTCAGCCGAGGCGGTAACTTTAGCTGCGTTCAATGTGGTGACGATATCACCCTCTTTGAACTCGTTCAGAGTGCCAAGTTGCCCGGCTTTGCTGAAATAATCTTTTACAACTGCTTCGATTCTGGCTTCGTTTAAGCCTGAGGCGGCTCCAGCACCCGCCAACACCGCAGCATCAAGAGTGTTTTGAACGCGGGCGCGGTGCATCTCGTAACGCATCATATCTACGCCGAAGCCTGCCATGATCAGCATGATGATGGCAAAGAAAACGGTCAGGACTGTCATTGCGCCGTCTTCATCACGCCGGAACCGGGAGATCCAGCGTTTGATCTGGCCGGGCAGGGGAACAATTCCCGAGGTTATAGCCGTAGTTTCCTTGGCGTCGATCTTATGCATGTCTGGTCCTCTTGGCGCGCAATACGCCCAAAGCGGGAGTTTCCCACCGCATTTTTATTTACAACAGAGGTGTCGAAAATGTGGCGGACAATGGGGCGATAGGCTGTCATTGTTTCGGTTTTTTTAGGAAATACTGCGTGATTGCGAGGTATTGTTTTTCTATTGTTTACGATGATCTTCGTGAAGATACGTACGAGGGTGACCCTTTAGAATCAGCTTTGGTGGGTGGACAAACCCGGCTCATCCGGTAACCATGCGTATAGGCTTATGTTTAAAAAGTGCCTTAAAATAATCGTCAGGAGGGAATTGCAAATGAATTCAGCCCAGGAGCCGAGCTTTCGCGAAAGTGTGGATTTAATGTTCAACCGCGCGGTTGCGCTGATGGACCTCCCGCCGGGTCTTGAGGAAAAGATCAGGGTTTGTAACGCAACATATACCGTGCGCTTTGGTGTCCGGTTACGTGGAAAAATTCACACCTTTACCGGTTACAGAAGTGTACACTCTGAACATATGGAACCCGTCAAAGGCGGTATTCGCTATGCGATGGGTGTTAACCAGGACGAGGTCGAAGCGCTGGCCGCCCTGATGACTTATAAATGCGCGCTTGTTGAGGCTCCATTTGGGGGATCAAAAGGCGGCCTGCGGATTGACCCGCGTGAATGGGAAGAAGATGAGTTGGAGCGGATCACCCGCCGCTTTGCCTATGAATTAATCAAACGCGATCTGGTCAATCCAAGTCAGAACGTTCCCGCCCCAGATATGGGCACGGGGGAGCGTGAGATGGCGTGGATTGCAGACCAGTACAAGCGCATGAACACAACTGATATCAATGGCCGCGCCTGTGTTACGGGTAAGCCGATCAACGGTGGCGGTATTCAAGGCCGGACCGAGGCCACTGGCCGGGGTGTGCAATATGCGTTGCAAGAGTTGTTTCGTCACCCCGAAGACGTAAAGGCAGCCAAGTTGAGCGGTACGCTTGATGGCAAGCGCGTCGTTGTGCAAGGTCTTGGTAACGTGGGCTATCACGCCGCCAAATTCCTGCAAGAAGAAGACGGCTGTAAAATCACTGGTATCATTGAACGCGATGGCGCGATCACCAGTGATGCCGGGCTGGACGTGGAATCGGTCCGCAACTGGATCATGAAGCACGGTGGTGTCAAAGGCTTCCCCGATGCCACTTATGTGGAAAACGGTGGGCTGGTGCTGGAGCAGGACTGTGACATCCTCATCCCGGCGGCTTTGGAAGGGGTGATTAACCTGTCCAATGCGGCCAACGTCAAAGCGCCACTGATCATTGAGGCTGCGAACGGTCCGGTGACAGCGGGTGCAGATGAGATCCTGCGCAAAAAAGGCTGCGTGATCGTGCCGGATATGTATGCCAACGCTGGCGGTGTGACAGTTTCCTACTTTGAGTGGGTCAAAAATCTGAGCCACATTCGCTTTGGTCGTCTGGGCCGCCGTCAGGAAGAAGCGCGGCACCAGTTGATCGTTGATGAATTGAACGCGCTGGATACTGAACTGGGTGATTCCTGGTCAATGACACCAGACTTCAAGCAAAAGTATCTGCGTGGTGCGGGCGAGCTGGAACTGGTGCGCTCAGGTCTCGATGACACAATGCGGGCCGCATACCAATCTATGCGTGAGCTGTGGCATGGTCGTGATGACGTCGAAGACCTGCGTACCGCAGCCTATCTGGTATCGATCGGCAAAGTGGCAGACAGCTACCGCGCGCTGGGGCTGTAATTGCTTCAACGTTGATAGAGAAAACGAATGGGGAAGGTTCGCCTTCCCCTTTTTTATTTGTCTTCAACGGTTTCGCAGAAGTGTCTGTTGAAAACGACACATTTCGTCGTCAGCGTTTATTGCTATCTGCAACAGAGCCTGCTTATCTGCCTGCATCATCAGGGAGAGATCTATGGCGTTTTCTGGTTGGCGCGTTCTGAAAGAGGGTTTGACTGGCAATAAGGGCTGGGCCCCGCATTGGCGTGATGCCGAACCGAAATCCGAATATGACGTGGTTATCATCGGTGGTGGTGGTCACGGTTTGTCGACGGCGTATTATCTGGCCAAGAACCACGGCATTACCAACGTGGCCGTGCTGGAAAAGGGCTATCTTGGTGGTGGAAACGTTGGGCGAAATACCACGATTGTGCGGGCGAACTACTTTCTGCCGGGCAATTCCGAGTTTTACAGCCATTCCCTGAAGCTATGGGAAGGGTTGGAAGAAGACCTGAACTACAATGTGATGATGTCGCAGCGCGGGCAGATTTCCCTGTTCCATTCTGATAGTCAGCGCGATGCAGCTATTCGCCGGGGCAATTCCATCCGCAATCAGGGTGATGACGCCGAGCTGCTGAGCCGCGATGATGTGAAACGTCATTTGCCATATCTTGATTTTGATCAGGGGCGGTTCCCGATCTACGGTGCCTTGTTGCAACGGCGTGCAGGGACGGCGCGCCATGATGCGGTGGCCTGGGGCTTTGCCCGAGGCGCCAGCGACCGGGGTGTGGACCTGATCCAGAACTGCGAAGTGACCGGCATTGATGTCGAAGGCGGTGTCGTCAAAGGCGTACAGACCAGTCGCGGTGCGATCCGAGCCAAGAAGGTGGCGATTGTTGTGGCCGGGCGTTCCAGTCAGGTGGCAGAAATGGCCGGTATGCGCCTGCCGATTGAAAGCCATATCTTGCAGGCTTTTGTGACCGAGGGGATAAAGCCCTGCATCGATCATGTCGTCAGCTTTGGTATGGGGCATTTCTATATCAGCCAGTCGGACAAGGGCGGGCTGGTGTTTGGCGGTGATCTGGACATGTACGCGTCTTATGCCGCGCGGGGCAACTTGCCGATGGTGGAACATGTGATGGAGGCGGGCATGACGCTGATGCCGATGATCGGCAAGGCCAAGGTGCTGCGCAGCTGGGGCGGGATTATGGATATGTCGCCTGATGGATCGCCGATTATCGACAAGACGCAAACTGAAGGTCTCTATCTCAACTGCGGCTGGTGTTATGGTGGGTTCAAAGCGGTGCCAGGATCGGGTTATTCGACCGCGCATTTGATTGCCAATGATACACCGCACACGCCAGCGGCACGATTCCGGTTGGATCGCTTCTCTACGGGTCGAGGCCTGATGGACGAAGAGGGCACCGGCAGCCAGCATAACCTGCACTGATGAAAGGGGCAGGAGTATGAGTATTTTTGGAAAGATGAAGCACAAGGCGCAGGGGAAATTGTCATGAGAATTACCTGTCCGATTTGCGGAGAGCGCGACCGGCGCGAGTTTTATTATCAAGGCGCGGCGGTTGCACTGAACCGGCCTGAGGCGGATGCGGAGCCGGAGGCTTGGGTGGATTACGTGCATATGCGAGACAACCCGTGCGGGGTGACGCGCGACCTTTGGTATCACGAGACGGGATGCGGATCTTGGGTGGTGGTGACACGCAATACCGCGACGCATGAGATTATCGATACGGCCTTGGCCTCGGACATCAAGGAGCAGGGCGCATGAGGGTTGAAGGTAAAGGCCTGATCGATCGTGGTCAGCAGATCAATTTTCAGTTTGACGGCCATAGTTATCGAGGGTTTGGCGGTGATACTCTGGCCTCGGCGCTGTTGGCAAATGACATCGCGTTGATGGGGCGGTCGTTCAAATACCATCGTCCGCGCGGCGTGCTTAGCGCAGGCAGTGAAGAGCCGAATGCACTGGTGACCGCCGGCTTGGGTGCCGCGCAAGAACCGAATGTACGGGCGACCACGTTGGAGTTGCACGAGGGGTTGGTGACACACAGTCAGAACCGTTGGCCTTCGCTGGGTTTTGATCTGATGAGTGTGAACGACTGGGCAGCACCGTTTCTGGGCGCTGGATTTTATTACAAGACCTTCATGTGGCCCAAGGCGTTTTGGGAAAAGATCTATGAGCCGATCATTCGCAATGCTGCTGGTTTGGGCGGATTGTCAGGCAAGCATAATGTCGAGACCTATGAGAAAGCCTATGCGCACTGTGATCTGCTGGTGATTGGCGCAGGGCCTGCCGGATTAATGGCGGCGCTGACAGCGGCCAAGGCAGGGGCGGATGTGATTTTGGCCGAGGAAGACACGCGCACTGGTGGGCGTCTGAATGCCGAAACGCTGGAGGTGGACGGCAAACCGGGGTCTGTTTGGGCTGAGGAGGTTACGGCCGAGTTGGCGCAGATGGACAATGTGCGGATCATGACCCGCACCAGCGTGGTTGGGGCCTATGATCAGGGCACTTACGGTGCGCTGGAAAAGATCCCGCATGATGTATCGATGCGATTGGGTGCGCCGCGCGAATGTTTTTGGCGGATTGTGGCCAAACGCGCCGTATTGGCGGCGGGCGCGATTGAGCGGCCCGTGGCGTTTCGCAACAATGACCGTCCGGGGATCATGACTTCGGGGGCTGTGCGTGCCTATCTGAACCGCTGGCGGGTGTCTTGCGGACGTAATGTTGTGGTATACGGCAACACTGACGAGGCGCATCGCACTGTTGCCGACTTGCAGGGTGCAGGCGTGCATGTCAGTGCGCTGATTGATGCGCGGCACCATGCGAAATGTGCGCTGGATGTGCCATTTTATGCCGGGGCCGAGGTTTGCGATGCGGGTGGCGGTAAGCGGTTGGAGTCGGTTACGATCCGCACGGCAAAAGGCACCGAGAATATTCAGGCCGATTGTCTGGCCATGTCAGGCGGTTGGAACCCAACTGTAAATCTAACCTGTCATTTGGGTGGACGGCCCACTTGGGACCGAGACATTGCTGCCTTTGTCCCGGTTGAGGGATCTGTGCCCGGAATGGGCACAGCTGGATCCTGTCAGGGTGATTTTTCGACACATGCCTGTCTTGAGGGTGGTATTGCTGCGGCTCATGCGGCGCTGGATGATCTTGGGATGAAACGTGAGGAGGCCTCTGCACCCGCAGCAGAAGATGGCGCTTATGACATCTATCCAGTCTATGCCGTGCCCGGCAAAGGCCGCGCTTGGTTGGATTTCCAGAACGATGTTACGGTCAAGGACGTGAAGCAGGCAGCAATGGAAAATTTCCGCTCGGTCGAGCACATGAAGCGTTACACGACGCAGGGCATGGCGACAGATCAGGGAAAAAACTCGAACGTGGCTGCACTGGCCGTTCTGGCGGATGCGACCGGGCGGGGGATTCCTGAGACCGGAACAACCACCTATCGCCCACCCTATACGCCGGTGTCGATTGCATCGCTGGGGGCGGGATCGCAAGGCAAGGGGTTTGCGCCGGAACGGTTCACCACCTCGCATAAGGCCACGCAGGAAAAAGGTGCGCCCTTTATTGAGGCGGGACTGTGGTACCGGCCCAGCTATTTCCCCAAGGCGGGCGAAACTCATTGGCGACAGTCTTGTGACCGCGAGGTTAATATGGTGCGCAATGCCGTGGGTGTTTGCGATGTGTCCACGCTGGGCAAGATCGACATTCAGGGCCCGGATGCGGGCGCGTTTTTGGATTTCGTTTACACCAACACCTTCTCGACCCTGAAAGTGGGGCGGGTGCGTTATGGTCTGATGCTGCGTGAAGATGGGCATGTGATGGATGATGGGACGACGGCACGGCTGTCCGAGACCCATTTTGTCACTACCACTACCACCGCAGCGGCAGGGCAGGTGATGCGGCATCTGGAGTTTGTGCAGCAGTGTCTGGTGCCGCAGATGGATGTGCGCTTTACCTCTGTCACAGAACAGTGGGCGCAGTTTGCCGTGGCGGGGCCGCAATCGCGCGATTTGCTGAACGATGTGCTGGACTCGCCGATTGATGACGATAGCTGGCCGTTCATGGCTTGTGGCGAGATGAGTGTAGGCGGGGTGAAGGGACGGCTGTTCCGGATCTCCTTCTCGGGCGAGCATGCCTATGAGGTGGCGGTGCCCGCGCGTTATGGTGAAAGTCTGTTCCGTATCTTGATGACCAAGGCCGAGGCGCTGGGCGGCGGTGCATATGGCATGGAGGCATTGAATGTGCTGCGGATCGAGAAAGGGTTCATCACCCATGCCGAGATTCATGGCCGGGTGACAGCGTTTGATATCGGCATGGGTGGTATGGTCAGTGGCAAGAAGGATTGTATTGGCAAAGGATCGGCCACGCGTCCGGGCATGGTTGAGGAAAGCCGAGAACGTCTGGTCGGCCTGAAACCTGTGGGTGAGGTGAAAGAGCTGATCGCCGGGGGGCATCTGTTTGACAAGGATGCCGAGGCGGTGAGCGCCAATGATCAGGGCTATATCACCTCGGTCGGGTTTTCGCCGACGCTGGGCCACAATATCGCGCTTGGGTTTTTGAAAAACGGCCCGGCGCGGCACGGTGAAGTGGTGCGAATGGTGGAGCACCTCAATGGGGTGGAGGCCCTGTGCGAGGTCTGCCACCCGGTGTTCTTTGACCCAGAGGGAGGACGGACACGTGGTTGAATTGATCGAAAAAACGCCGTTTGATAGCGTGCTTCCTTTTGAGGCGGGAACGGTCTCTGTTTCTGAGGTGGAGGGCGGTGTTTTGACCAGCGTTGCGCCCTACAAAGGGCAGAGCAAGGCGTTGTCTGACACATTGAAGGCGGCGCATGGGATGGCGGCCCCTGCGCCCAACCGGGCGACAGGCAAAGAGGGCAGTCGCGCGATCTGGTTCGGTCGTGAGATGGTTTTGCTGTGCGGGCCTGCACCCGATGCGAAACTGGCCAAACACGCGGCGCTGACCGATCAGTCGGATGCTTGGGCCGTTGCAATGTTAGAAGGCGAGCATGCGGCAGAGGTATTGGCGCGATTGACGCCGATTGATCTGCGGCCTGAGGTGTTCAAACGCGGCCATACAGCGCGGTCTGAGTTGCAGCATATGATGGCGTCCATCACTCGGATCGGCGACCGCAGTTACCAGATCTTGGTGTTTCGCGCCTTTGCGCAAACCCTTGCGCATGATTTGAAAAATGCGATGCAGGGGGTTGCAGCGCGGCACCCGCGTTGACAGATAGGGAACAGGTTGATTTTGGAGATATTCACCATGCGTTTGATGTTATTGCCTGCTTTGGCCCTATTTGCTCTGCCAGCCTCGGCTGAAACTGCGGAGGACCGCGCGGTGCGTTGTGAGGTGCAGGCCGGGATTATCGCGACCTCGGTGGAGCAGCGCAAAGCGGGTGCAAGCGCCGACAAGATCAAGAAATCAATGCGTAAGGGCAAGGATAAGATCGACAAGAAATACGTAGATTCGGTTCCTTATCTGGTTGATTTTGTCTTTACCCTGCCAGATGCGCAGTTGACCGATGAGGCGGCAAGTCAGTTCCAGAAATCCTGTGCGGATTTCGTACAGTAAGTATTAATTCCTGCAAACGCGGCTTTCCGCTTTGTGCCTCGACGCGAGTCGGGGTATTCATTTTGGTATGAGCCTGCCACCAAATTTTCTTGATGAACTGCGTACGCGCACGTCACTGACACAGGTGGCGGGGCGCAAAGTGATGTGGGATGCGCGCAAGTCCAATCAGGGCAAGGGCGATATGTGGGCCTCGTGCCCGTTTCATCAGGAGAAATCCGCCAGCTTTCACGTCGATGATCGCAAGGGGTATTACTATTGCTTTGGCTGTCACGCCAAAGGCGATGCCATCAGCTTTGTCCGCGAAACCGAGAATGTCGATTTCATGGAAGCGGTGCGTATTCTGGCCGGTGAGGCCGGGATGCAGATGCCCGAGCGAGACCCACAGGCGCAAGCCAAGGCTGACCGCAATACACAACTGGTTGAGGTCATGGAGCAGGCGGTGCGGTTTTTCCGCATGCAGCTGAAAACCAGCGCCGGGGCCGATGCGCGCGACTATCTGGCAGGGCGCAAGCTGTCTGAGGGCACGCAGGAACAGTTCGAGATCGGCTTTGCGCCGGATGCCTGGCAAGGGCTGTGGGATCATCTGGTGCAGGCCAATGTTGCGCCCGAACTGATCCTGGAATGCGGATTGGCCAAGCCCAGCCAGAAGGGCGGCAAGCCTTATGATACCTTCCGGGGGCGGATCATGTTCCCCATTCGTGATGCGCGTGGGCGCTGCATTGCTTTTGGTGGCCGGGCGATGGACCCCAATGACAATGCCAAATACCTGAACTCGCCAGAAACGCCGTTGTTTGATAAATCGCGAACGCTCTATAATCACGGGCCCGCGCGTACCGCAGCGGGCAAGGGGCAGCCATTGATCGTTGCAGAAGGATACATGGACGTGATCGCCCTGTCTGTGGCCGGGTTTGAGGCCAGCGTTGCGCCACTGGGGACTGCCGTGACCGAGCATCAGTTGCAGATGATGTGGCGGGTTGCCGATGAGCCAATCATTGCGCTGGATGGCGACACCGCAGGCCTGCGAGCGGCGCATCGGGTGATTGATATCGCCTTGCCGCTGCTTGAGGCTGGGAAATCCCTGCGTTTTGCGATCATGCCAGAGGGGCAGGACCCTGATGACCTGCTCCAGGCGAAGGGCGCGAAGGCATTGCAGGCGCTTCTGGATGATGCCCTGCCAATGGTACAGCTCTTATGGCAGCGTGAGACCGAGGGCCGGGTGTACGATAGCCCCGAACGCAAGGCGGCGCTGGACAAGGCGCTGCGTGAAAAAATCAAATTGATCGTGGACCCGTCTATTCGCGGCCATTATGGGCAAGCGATAAAAGATTTGCGGTGGGAGCTGTTCAGAACCAAGCGTACAGGCGGGCCCGTTGGTGGTGCCGGACGTGGAAATTACAGCAGTAATTACAGTGGTAACTTCGGTGGGAAGTTCAAACAGCGGATTGAACCCGCGCGTGCAAGCACACGAACGTCGCTGTTGGCGGCCTCGGATGAGATGGCGCACATTCGGCTGCGTGAAGCGGTTATTCTGGCCTCGCTGATCTTGAACCCGTCCGTTTTGGTCGAGTTCGAAGCTGACATTGAAGCGATGCGGTGTAACTCGCCGGATTATGCCCGTTTGCGAGACCTGATTTTGCGCTACGCCGATACAGGGCCTGATCAATTGAGGATGCAGATTGAACAGGAATTTGGTGTGGCCGAGCTTGAAACCCTGCTGGCGCTTCCCCATGTTGCATTGGCCCCGCCGGTTCGTAACCCCGGTGACGAGGAACTTGCCCGGCAGACCATTCCAGAAGAGCTGGCCAAGCTCGAGGCGCACTATGGTCTGCAAACCGAAATCATGGAGGCGGAGGAGGATATGTCTGGTATCGCTGATGAGGCCGTGACCTGGCGTTTAGGGCAGGCAGCTGAGGCAAGCCATAAGGCAACCAGAAGTCAGCAAGAAGACCGCACCGAGTATGAACGTGCGGACAATGGTGCGGATCTCAGCCGCGATGAACGTGAGAGATTTGGCGCACTTTTGGATAAGATTAGCTTCTCTAAACCCAGACGCCATTAACCGTGGTTGTAACTTTTTGGGAAGCGCAGCAAAAGAAAACCGGGTAGAGGGTTGCGAATCACCGCTTTGCGCGATTGATTCGGAACAAACGAATCACCCTGCCACCATATGTTCAGGAGATCTGTATGGCCGCTAAGGACACCGACGACCGTAAGCCCGACAACCAAGACGCAGAAATCTCGCTGGATATGAGCCAGACTGCGGTCAAGAAAATGATCGCCGAGGCGCGTGAAAAGGGTTTCATCACCTATGATCAGCTTAATCAGGTTTTGCCACCTGATCAGGTCTCGTCTGAACAGATCGAAGATGTGATGTCGATGTTGTCCGAAATGGGCATCAATATCATCGAATCTGAAGAAGCCGATGAGGAAGAGCTGAAATCTACTGCTGTGGCCGAAGTTGGTCGCAAGGGTGAGCTGACGCTTGGATCTGGCAAAGAAGAAAAGCTGGACCGTACGGATGATCCGGTGCGCATGTACCTGCGTGAGATGGGCAGTGTTGAACTGCTGAGCCGTGAAGGCGAGATCGCGATTGCCAAGCGCATCGAGGCTGGACGCAACACGATGATCGCCGGCCTGTGCGAAAGCCCGCTGACATTCCAAGCGATCACCATTTGGCGTGACGAACTTGTCGCAGAAGACATTCTGTTGCGCGATGTGATCGATCTTGAAGCCACCTTTGGCAATCAGATGGGTGACGAAGAAGAAGAACCAGTGGTTAATGCAGCCAATCTGACGGCGGCCCCGGCAGCCAAAAAAGACGAGGCGGCACAAGAGCTGGACGCTGATGGCAATCCGATCACCAGCGATGATGACGATGATGATGATGACGAACAGGCCAACATGAGCCTGGCGGCGATGGAAGCGGCGCTGAAGCCGCAGGTTCTTGAGACATTGGACCGCATCGCTGACGATTATGAGAAACTGGCCGAGATGCAGGACAGTCGAATTTCTGCAACGTTGAATGAGGACAGCTCATTCAGTGACAAGCAGGAAGAAGTGTACCAAAAGCTGCGCGCCGAGATTGTTGAACTGGTGAACGAGCTGCATCTGCATAACAACCGGATCGAGGCGTTGATTGACCAGCTCTATGGCATCAATCGGCGGATCATGCAGATCGATGGTGCGATGGTAAAGCTGGCCGACCAAGCCCGGATCAACCGCCGTGAGTTCATCGATGAATATCGCGGTCGCGAACTGGATCCGAACTGGCTGGATGACATGTCCAAAAAGACGGGTCGGGGCTGGCAAATGTTCATGGAACGCTCACTCGACAAGATTGAGGAACAACGTTCCGATATGGCGCAAGTGGGTCAGTATATCGGTCTGGATATCAGCGAATTCCGCCGTATTGTTCAACAGGTGCAAAAGGGCGAAAAAGAGGCCCGGACGGCCAAGAAAGAAATGGTCGAAGCCAACCTGCGTTTGGTGATCTCGATTGCCAAGAAATACACCAACCGTGGTCTGCAATTCCTTGACCTTATTCAAGAAGGTAACATTGGCCTGATGAAGGCGGTGGACAAGTTTGAATACCGCCGTGGTTACAAATTTTCGACCTACGCGACATGGTGGATTCGTCAGGCGATCACCCGTTCGATCGCGGATCAGGCACGCACCATCCGTATTCCGGTGCATATGATCGAAACCATCAATAAGCTGGTCCGGACTGGGCGCCAGATGCTGCATGAAATCGGTCGCGAGCCGACGCCGGAAGAATTGGCTGAAAAGCTGCAGATGCCGCTTGAGAAGGTCCGCAAGGTGATGAAGATCGCCAAGGAGCCGATCAGCCTTGAGACACCGATTGGCGACGAAGAAGATAGCCAACTGGGTGACTTCATCGAAGACAAGAACGTCATCTTGCCGCTGGATTCTGCTATTCAGGACAACCTGAAAGAAACCACGACACGGGTTCTGTCATCGCTGACCCCGCGGGAAGAGCGGGTTCTTCGGATGCGTTTTGGTATTGGTATGAACACCGATCATACGCTCGAGGAGGTTGGCCAGCAGTTTAGCGTGACCCGTGAACGGATCCGTCAGATTGAGGCCAAAGCTCTGCGCAAGCTCAAGCACCCAAGCCGGAGCCGCAAGTTGCGATCCTTCTTGGACCAATAATAACTTTATCAAGATGATAAAATCCCCGGCCATCGCGCCGGGGTTTTGTTTTTTGGGCCGAGCTTAGTGTCTTGCCGCCGCGATTGCGAGCCCGTTGGCCACGGCGGTGAAGACCTCTGAGAACGAATGCTCTGCCTCGGGGAAGATCTCTTTCATAGTGTCGGTGACCATGGACATCAGGCTGGATCCGCCGACATAGATGACCCGGCTGACTTTCCCCACGTCTGTATCTGCAATTTTCAATGTTTCCAGTGCGCTAAGGTGCAGGGCCTGTTTGTGTTTTGAGAGGCAGGCAGCCAGAAGGTCAGCAGGTAGCGGCGTGGATAAGTCACGTTCAACCTGATTGAGGGTGATCATCGGGTTTTGCGCCCCAGTGTTTGCCGCGATCTTGCCACGCTCGACAGCGAAGGCCAGATCATGGCCCAGTTCGTGTTCCAGAACCGCATCAAGGCGAGATAGCTTTGTGGGTTCCTCTGAGAGTTTGAGCATTTCTGAGACCATGCGGCGGTTCTGCCGATTGTAGAGGAAGGGGATCTTTTCCCATGTCGCCAGATCATTGAAAATCGCATTAGGTACGGGGGATGTGCCCGGGCCCATCGCCTTGCGCAACTGAGTGTCTTTGCCCAGCAGGGGCATGACCTGGTTGATACTGATAGAGCGATCAAAATCGGTGCCGCCGATACGGACGCCGTGGTTGGCGAGGATTTCAACACCGCCTTGACCTGAGCGAAATAGTGAGAAATCTGAGGTGCCACCGCCGATATCGACGATCAACCCGATCTCATTTGAGTGCTCTAGCGCGCCGCTGGCGATGGCGGCGGCTTCGGGTTCTGCCATGAAGTCAACATCGGTGAAACCCGCGGCGTGGTAGCAGGCGCGCAGATCATTCTCGGCCTGTGCTTCGCGCGGATCATTGATGCCATGAAACACCACCGGGCAGCCAGATAGGACGCTGTCGAATCTCAGGCCGGTCTCCGCCTCGGCGCGGGTTTTGATCTGGCGTAGGAATCGCGCGATGATGTCGACAAAGGTCACCTGTTGGTTGAGGATCTGGCGCTGCTCGTGCATCAAGGGTGTGCCCAGTACCCGTTTGAGCGCCCGCATGAACCGCCCATCCTCGCCGTCCAGTAAGGCCCTGTTTGCGGGGCTCCCAATCAGGGTTCGGCGAGTGTCAAAATCAAAGAAAAAAGTGGTGGGTAGTGTTTTCTGCCCCGGTTCCATCTCGATCAGCTGAGGTAGGCCCGCGTGCAAAAAGCCGGCAGCTGAGTTTGAAGTCCCAAAATCAATGCCCAATGTGTGACGCGGCTGTGCCATTTTTGGTTTCCCTCAGTTTTGAAACGAAGGAGCGGGTACTAGGCCGAGGTTAGGTAGCTGTCAACTGAGTAACGCAAAGTGGGCGCATCACTACTTTGAATGATGACATGTGAGCGTGTCACAAACATTACCGATGGTCACTAAACGCGACGTGGGCAAGGTCTTTCATGAAAACCCACAGGTTACTTGCCTGTGGATCGTGAATGCGCAAGTATAAATTTTGAAAGTAAAAATTCTTTTCTGGAGTTGCATTTGGATACTGTCATTATTGGCGTCGCGTTTGTGATCGCTGTTGTTTCAACATTGCTTGCGTATAATGTGGGAGGGCGAATTTGGGTCACGAAATTTGCAATCAGAGGGCCCATTAATTCTGAAGGACGCCGAGTTCGGCCATTGATAAGAAAACCAATATCGGGCCTGTATGGCGAGATTGCTGCACTATCCATGGTCATGGTCATTTTGTTCATGGTTAACTTGGTGACCGAGGAGACTGGAATATGGCAACTCCTGTCACAACAGCGATGGTTCGCTTTGGCTCTGTTTGTGACAGTTGTGTTGATTGTCGTGTGCTATGAAATCTACGCATGCAAACAGGCAAAAAAACAGGGCAAAGGCCAACGATTTGTACGCTACCTTGCCCGAGGGTATGTGCCTTACACTTTCTACAGCATTGTAAATTTCGCTGCCGTGATTTTGATTGTTGGGCTAATTGTTGGACAGACATTTGTGCAGCATCAGGATTATAAAATCGTTGAGCGCCAGCTTGAAGTGCTGACTGAAGATATCAATGCATCTGAGGCCCCACCCGCAACGAAAATGGTGCTCACGGAACAGATATACAGTAAAGTGCGAGAGGGCGCCTCTTTGATGGTGGACCAAATCAACACATTGGTTCTGTTGGTTTTTTGCAGCTTTGGGGCGCAATACTTAGTAAAGCACACACGGATAAAGGATGCTTTTGAAGCTGATGCGTTGGTGCAATTTGATGTGCTACTCGGGCTCTCGATTGGCATCATAGTTGTATATGCTTGGTCGGTTCATTTTTTCATTTATGATGGTTTTTTTGGCAAAGCTTTGGACGCGTTGGAAAACAACCGAGAATATATCGCCTCAGGTGGTTGGCAAATGCTTCAACGGTTTAACGATCTCTTTTTGGATCTGACACAGCGCCGTGGCTTAACAGGCTTTATGATTTCGCTGACAAATGACCGTGGCGGCTTGTTACTAGCTTTAGGGGCTGCTGGCTGGTTGATTGATCGCCATAAAGAACGTATTTCGCAACAAGTTCCAACACAAATGAGTGAGCAGCAGAATTAAATGTTCCGGTCAGAATCGTGAGAGTCAAGATGACAATCTTCCTTCTATTTCTGGTTTACGTCTGTATCGCGATCGTCAGCAATAGAACTGCGAAGTTGCCGAATGAAACGGTGGAAATTGGGAATGGGTTGGATCGCGGAGAGAAGGTTTCTGCACCGATCTCTGTTGCGACGTGGAACCTAGGTTACGCGGGTTTGGGTGCGGAGTCTGATTTTCTGGTGGACGGAGGCCAAAGCCTGTTTCCGCCTTCTCGAGCTGTTGTTGGTAAAAATATCGAGCAGATTTCGGGGGTTGCGAGTACATTGGATGCTGATGTCCTGTTTTTTCAGGAAGTCGCTTATTCAGGGCCTCTCAGCCTTTGGAAATCACTGGCACCGGAGTTGAAAGCCAGTTTGAAAAAAAGTGTTTTTTGGTTTCGCCCCGATGTTGCTACGAAATTATTGCCCTGGCCTTTTAGATTCAGACACGGGACTGTCATTGCAACAGATTTGAAGGTTTTAAGCGGGCAGTTGATCCCTATTGCCCATGAGCCTAAGCCAATGTTTGGGTTGATAAACCGCCGATATGGTATGCAAGTTTTGAACCTATCTGAAAATGAGTCCGGCGAACGCTGGGTTCTGATCAATATCCATCTCTCTGCCTTTGATGATGGTGGTAACTTGCGTAAAGACCAGATTACAGATGTGTTCCAATATGCATCCACTCGTTTCAATGACGGTGCGCATGTGATCATCGGCGGTGATTGGAACATGGAATTGATTGAGACGCGCTTTCCGCACCAGACCAGTGACGAGGATCGTTTCTGGATCCATAGATTCCCTGACGAATTACTGCCTGTGGGTTGGAAAGTTGCAGTTGACCCTAACTTGCCCACGGTTCGGACCGTCAATCAGGCTTATGTGCCGGGTGAAAATTATCTGACGATTATAGACGGTTTCATCGTCTCGCCAAATGTTGACGTTGTTGATGTAGAGACAACCAATACAGCGTTTCAGATGTCTGACCACATGCCTGTTCGAGGCACCTTCCAAGCGGCGGAAAATCAGAAGTAGTTTTGACCTCAAAAGAAAGGCTTTCAGGGGGTAGTATTCTGCAGCTACAGCTTTTCGCGCAGGTAACTCATTACATCGGAGCGCACGGATTGGTGGCCTTCTGTGCGGGCTTCGTGGATGACATCGCGCAGTTCATTCAGATCGGTGCGGCGCAGTATGGATTTGACCGGACCGATAGAGGCAGGGCGCATTGATAGGGAGCGCAGACCAATCGCGGCAAAACAGGCGGCCTCAATCGGGCGGCCTGCGTCTTCACCGCAGAAGGATAGGGGGGTGTTGGATGCATTGCAGCGGGCGACGATCTGTTCGAGGAAGGTCAGGAAGCTGACATTCAGCGTGTCATAGCGGCGGCGGACCAATTCGTTTTCGCGGTCGGCTGCAAAGAAGAACTGCTTGAGGTCATTGCCCCCAATCGAGAGGAAATCGACCTCATCATAAAAGCTGTCGGGGGCAAAAGCCAAAGATGGCGTTTCCAGCATCGCACCGATTTTAAGATCGGATGGAATAGGATGGCCGAGGATGCGTTCGCGTTCTAGTGCCTTATCAATTTCAGCGCGGGCGGCGGTGAATTCTTCGCGTTGGGCGATAAAGGGGAACATAATCGACAAGGGGCGTCCCGCTGCGGCACGCAACAACGCCTGTACCTGCATACGCAGCACGCCGGGCCGATCCATGGCGATGCGGATCGCGCGCCAACCCAAGGCCGGGTTGGGTTCTTCGATGACCTTCATGTAGGGCAGAACCTTATCTGACCCGATGTCCAATGTGCGGAAGGTAACACGCTTGCCGTGGGCGGCGTCGATGACGCGAGAGTAAAGTTCACTCAGTTCGGCGCGTTTTGGCATATGATTGCGGATCAAGAACTGCAATTCGGTCCTGAACAGGCCCACACCTTCGGCACCGGAGTTGTCTAAACTGGGAAGGTCGGCCATCAGCCCCGCATTCATCAGCAGATCAATATGGGTGCCGCACAGCGTTACGGACGGCTTATCACGGATTGAGGCGTAGCGTTCCTGTGCCTTGGCCTGCATCGCCATTTTGTCCTGAAAGGCGGCAACGACAGATTCGTCTGGGCGCAGGTGCACAACGCCCTGATCGCCATCCACAAGGACCTGATCGCCGTTCAGGGCTTCGGTTGTGATACGGTCCGCGTGGATCACCAGTGGAATTGCCAGCGCGCGGGCCACAATGGCCGCATGTGAGCCAACGGAACCTTCTTCCAGTACAATCCCCTTGAGAGAGCGACCGTAATCCAGAAGTTCCGCCGGACCGATGTTATGCGCGATCAGAATGGGGTTGTCGGGCATGTCCGCCCCGGTTTGTTGTCCTTGACCCGTCAAGATGCGTAGCAAGCGGTTCGAGAGATCATCGAGATCATGCAAGCGCTCGCGCAGGTAAGGGTCCGTGACTTCACGCATCCGGGCGCGGGCAGTGGATTGCTCTTTCTCAACCGCAGCCTCGGCTGACAGACCGCGGGTGATGTCCTCTTCCATCCGGCGCATCCAGCCTTTGGAATTGGCGAACATACGGTAGGCTTCGAGCACTTCGAGCTGTTCTTTATCGCCACCTGCGGCGGTGGAGAGCATACGGTCTACTCCAATGCGCAGTTCCTCGACCGCTTCGTTCAGGCGTTCGCTTTCGCGAGCAGGGTCATCGGCGATGGGGTTGGTAACCACAACGCGTGGCTCGTGCAGCCAGACATTACCTTGAGAGGCGCCTTCTTGTGCCGTTGCACCGTGAAACAAAACGGGCTGTTGGTGGCGGGCGGACATGGCCGCACCTTCACCGACGAAAGCGCCCAACTCTGCCATCTCGGCGATGACCATAGCGACGACTTCGATGGCGTAGGTTTCTTCCTCGGCGTAGGTACGGGCGTCTTTGGATTGCACAACCAATACGCCTAGTTTTTCACCCAAGCGCTGTATCGGGACACCCATGAAGGACGAATAAGCCTCTTCCCCGGTTTCGGGCATGAAGCGAAAGCCCTTGGTTGAAGGGGCATTGTCGGTGTTGACGATCTTGCCAGTACGAGCGACGCGGCCGACCAGTCCCTCGCCCATGCGCATGCGGGTTTCATGCACGGCCTGTGGGTTCAGGCCTTGCGTGGCGCAGAGTTCCAGTGTTTCCTCATCACGGAATAGGTAGATCGAGCACACCTCGGTGTGCATTTCTTCAGCAATCAGATGGGTGATCTGGTCTAGCCGTGCCTGACCGCCCGTATCCTGCGCCATGGCGGCGCGCAGGCGGCCCAGCATTTGCCGGCTGTCTGTCGGATAGTCCTGCGTCATGGCCTGTGCGGTGCCTCTTCCTGATCAGTAACGGCCACCAATGAGCCACCGCATCAGGATGCAGGGTTCAGGCCGCTTTGTCCAATTCGAACGCATCATGCAGGGATTGCACGGCAAGTTCCATATATTTCCGGTCGATCAGGACGGAAATTTTGATCTCGGAGGTTGCAATGACCTTGATGTTGATGCCCTCGTCACAGAGTGTCTTGAACATCTTGGCTGCAACACCAGACTGGCTGCGCATGCCAATGCCAACGGCAGAGACTTTGGCAACATCTGTGTCGGCGACAAGATCGTGGAAGTTGATCTCGCCGCTGTCTTTAGATTCGGCCATCGCCTTTTCAGCGCGCGCGACCTGATCGGTTGGGCAAGAGAAGGTCATGTCGGTGCGACCTTCTTCCGAGATGTTTTGAATGATCATGTCAACGTTGACGCCCGCATCGGATAGCGATCCGAAGATCGAAGCAGCGATACCGGGGCGGTCGGCCACAGAGATAAGGGTCATCTTCGCCTCGTCACGCGAATAGGCGATGCCGTTTACGACGTTGGATTCCATGATTTCCTCCTCGGCGCAGACCAATGTGCCTGCTTCGTCTGATTGTTCTTCGAAACTGCTGAGTACGCGCAGTTTTACATTGTATCGCATTGCCAGCTCGACCGAGCGGGTTTGCAGAACCTTGGCCCCCAAAGAGGCCAATTCCAGCATTTCCTCGAATGCGATTTTGTCAAGCTTACGGGCTTTGTCGGCGATACGGGGGTCGGTGGTATAGACGCCGTCTACATCGGTGTAGATGTCGCAACGGTCTGCATCGAATGCGGCGGCAAAGGCCACAGCGGTGGTGTCTGATCCGCCACGGCCCAGCGTGGTGATGCGGCCTTCGGGGCTGACGCCTTGAAAGCCAGCAACCACGGCGACGCGCATGCCTTCGCCAAATTTGGCGTTGATATTGTCGGTTGGGATTTCTTCGATCCGTGCGGCCGAGTGCGCAGAGTTTGTCATCAAAGGAACCTGCCAGCCTTGCCAGCTGCGGGCGGGGACATCCATTTCCTGCAGCGTCAGGGCCATCAGGCCTGCCGTGACGTTTTCGCCCGAGCTGACGACGGCGTCATATTCGCGCGCATCATAGAGAGGAGAGGTCTCGTTGACCCAACCGACCATCTCGTTGGTTTTGCCGGACATGGCCGACACGATGACAATGACGTCATAGCCCTTGGCCACTTCGACGCCCACGCGTTTGGCAGCGCGGCGGATGCGATCAAGGTTGGCAACGGATGTACCGCCGAATTTCATCACGAGAACGGGCATGGTGGCGTCCTTAGAATTAGTCGTGCGCGGTTTAAGCCGATCCCCCGCAATGAGCAAGGGGTTGGGACGGGTGTTGGCGCAATAAACGAAAAGATCTGCCCGCTCTGTGATGTTGATCGCAAAAACGTGATGGAGAAATGCGCACAGAAACTGTGCAATCTTTTCTATTTATCGCACAATCGCACTGTGTATTTTCCCCGCAGACCAACTCACAGGAGCAAGACATGCTATTTCGTTCATTTGTTGCCGCCACAGCTATTTTCGCTGGTTCTGCCGCAATTTCAGAGACTTATGTTCTGGATTCAAGCCACACTGAGGTCGTATTCAGCTGGAACCACGCTGGCCTGACCACACAACGTGGTGAATGGACCAGCGTTTCTGGAGAGATCGATTTTGATCCCGCAGATGTCGCGGCCACTGCCGCCCGCGTTGAGATTGACGCCAACAGCCTGCATTCAGGGTTTGAAGCGCTGGATGTTGAGTTGAAGGGCGAAGGGTTCTTTGACGTCGAATCAAACCCAACGATTACCTTTACCTCGACCAGTGCCGTGCAAACCGGGGCGCAGTCGATGCGCCTGAGCGGTGATCTGACTGTCAAAGGCCAGACCGTGCCTGCCGTTCTGGATGTTAATTTGGTGTTCCAGGGTGAGCATCCGCTGGGTGGTTTCTTTGATTATTATCAAGGTGAGTGGATCGGCGTTGAAGCGACCAGCAGCCTACTGCGCAGCGAAGTTGGCGTGGGCCAGTTTGCGCCGCTGACCAGCGATGTTGTTCAGCTGGAAATCTCGGCTGAAATGCGCAAGGGCGGCTGGCCGGAATAACACCCGGGCAACTTGGGCTGTAGGAACGCGCTTTGCAGGTGGCAGAGCGCGTTTTCGCGACATCTTTTCCAGCGGCGAGCCTGCGGCCCCATTAAACCTGCTGCTGGCAATTTCGGAAGAGATCGAGCTGCCGCGGTATTCTGATTGGAAAAATTATGAAATCGTATTTCCCGGATATGTGAAGCACATGGCGCTGTCTATTCTGCATGGCGGGTAACTTCGGAAACTACACCATTCTCCGGGTTTGTTTGGGGGAGGTGCGCTCTAATAATGATATACAAAAGTTTACTAATTGATTTTCATTAAATTTGGTGTCCCAAGATGATTTCCCCGACACTCTCAAAGAACCATAATCTATCAGGTATTGTTTGAAATAACCTCACTATAAGCTACGGTGACTTTGTAATAATTTCCGTGTGAGAGGCATTTGATGAATTTTTTGGAAAAATCCTTGATGATGTTGTGCCGCTTATACCCTTTGAAATCCGGGTGCGGGTCGATTGCGAACTCTGGGTTTTTCAAGGCCATAGAAAATGGTGGGCAAAAGAGCGAGTGGGTCAACGTAAAAGGTGGGCAAGCTTTTGTGCCGGTGCAGGATTTTGTGGGTCGGTCGATGAAGTATTTTGGCGATTTGGACCCAAAAGTTTCTGATATTATCGACAAGGTGGTGCGTGAAGGCGATACATGTTTGGACATCGGCGCGAACCTGGGTCTTATCAGTGTCAGGATGTCTGATCGGGTTGGTCGCACTGGTCAGGTCCATGCGTTTGAGCCGCAGCCCGAGATGATTGGTCACCTGCGAGAGACATTTTCGCGTTTAGCGCATGGTAATGTTACGTTGCATGACATTGGGCTGGGTCGTTCCGCGGATACGCTGCAACTGACGGTGCCGCAAGGCAATGCAGGGGCCGCAACGCTCACGTCCAAAGGATTTCAAAACAGCGATACAATCGAGGTCGATGTACGTAGTCTGGATTCTGTAGCGCAGGAATATAGTATAGGGCCCGTTTCACTGGTGAAAATCGATGTTGAAGGGTTCGAAGCCGAGGTTGTCGCAGGTGGGGCGGAATTTTTCAGGGATGTCGCACCATCGGTGGTGATTTTCGAAGAGAGGTTGCCGCATGATCAAGGTCAGCTTCCGCCGTCTTTGCAGCTGTTTCATGATTTGGAATATGAAATTTTCGCATTACCGAAGGTTTTGTTTGCAACAAAAATTGTTCCAATCCACGACTGTGCCCAGGCACATGACTATGTCGCAGTCAGTAAAACCGCACCGCAAGAGGTTCGGCGTCGATTGGGCATCTGACCTGAGGTATCTTTTCTGTTAGTTGGCTTTTCGACCGGGAATGAACGGGAGCGGTGCGACAGGCACGCCGTCTTCGATCAGTTTCTTCGCGTCTTCTGGTTTGGCTTCGCCATAGATGGCACGCTCAGGAGCGGTGCCTTCGTGCATGTCACGAGCCTCTTGGGCGAAATTCATTCCGACATATTCGGAATTGTCTTCTACCTTTTTCTTTAGTTCGGCGAGCGCTTGTTCAGCAGTGGAAGGGCTCAGCGCTCCGGCTTCTGATTTTACTGGTTCAACAGCTGGGGTTGTCGCCTTGGACCGGCTGGCCTGCACACGTGGTGCCATGATAGCCTTTTGTACGCGGCCTGATCCACAGATTGCACAGGTCACCATCCCGGCGGCTTTGAGTTTGTCAAAAGCATCGGCGGATTGAAACCAACTGTCAAAACGGTGGTCCTGATCACATTTGAGAGTGAACTGAATCATCAAAGGCTCCGGTGTATGGGCTGATCGATACTTAAGCGTCAGGGCGTTAAGATCAAGTGAAATCATCTGGCGGCGCATCGCTGTGTTGCAGGCTTGCGCGGGGCCGGGACATGCTAAATACTTGTCCGGATGAAATCAGTTTTTTCAAACTTTGCAACGCTATGCCTGTTGCTTTGGTCTGCGTGTTGGCCCGGATTTGCCGGGGCGCAGCCTGATGTGACGGTCTTTGCTGCGGCATCCCTGCGGGATGCGTTGGAAGAGGCTGTTGCCGTTTACCCGGGGGAGGTGGCGGTCTCTTATGGTGGTTCTGGTCAGATTGCGCGCCAGGTGGCGCAGGGCGCGCCGGCAGATGTGGTGATTCTGGCCAATCTCGCGTGGATGGATTGGCTTGAGGGGCAAGGTGTATTGGCTCCAGATGGCCGTGTTGATCTGTTAAGTAACCGACTGGTTTTGATCGGCCCGAAAGGCAGTGCCCCTATAGACACACCAAACACTGAGAACCTGCTGCGGCGATTGGCCGGTGGCCGGTTGGCGATTGGGCAGGTTGACGGGGTGCCTGCGGGCATCTACGGGCGGCAATGGCTGGAAATAGCCGGGTTCTGGCCCACGTTGTCCCCGCATCTGGCGCAGGCTGAAAATGTGCGGGCGGCGTTGTTGTGGGTCTCGCGGCAAGAAACCCCATTGGGCATCGTCTACGCCAGTGATGCGCAGGCTGATCCGTCGGTTGATGTGATCTATGATGTGCCAGAGGGGCTGCATGATGTGATAATCTACCCAATGGCAATGGTTTCCGGATCGAATAACGCGCATGCATCAGATTTCACAATGTTTCTGCAAGGAAGTCGTGCCCGTGAAATTTTCCGGTTTCACGGATTTCTTCCACAAGAGGGGCGCAAATGAATCTGCGTCCTGAAGAATGGGCAGCACTGATGTTGTCGCTCAAAGTGTCCCTCTGGGCGGTTGCAATCAGCCTGCCGTTTGCACTGTTGGTGGCGTGGCTACTGGCGCGGCGAGAGTTTCCCGGTAAAGCATTGCTTAGCGCGTTGGTTCATTTGCCGCTGGTTCTGCCGCCGGTCGTTACGGGATATCTGTTGTTACTCGCTTTTGGCCGAAACGGTGTGCTGGGTGCGAAACTGGCCGATTGGGGCATTACGCTGGCATTCCATTGGACCGGTGCGGCTTTGGCGGCTGCGATTATGGGCTTTCCCTTGGTGGTGCGGGCCATCCGATTGGCGATCGAGGCGGTCGACCCCAAGCTAGAACAGGCGGCTGAAACTCTGGGGGCCGGGCGTATTGCCGTCTTTGTACTGGTGACCTTGCCCTTGATTCTGCCGGGCATACTGGCAGGGGTGGTTTTGGGCTTTGCCAAGGCAATGGGCGAGTTTGGCGCAACAATTACGTTTGTGGCCAATATCCCGGGTCAGACACAAACGCTACCGTCTGCTATCTACGCATTGCTTCAGGTCCCCGGTGGTGAGGCGGCGGCATTACGGTTGGGGGTGTTGTCACTGGTCGTAGCGATCGGTGCTGTTTTGTTGTCTGAATGGCTCGCCCGGCGTGTGGCGGAAAGGATTGGTCAAAAATGAGCCTGTCCGTAGAGCTGTCGCATCGATTTGATGATTTTCACCTAGACCTGAGCTTTGAGGCCGGAGCCGGGGTGACCGCAATATTTGGGCCCTCAGGCGCGGGGAAATCTACGATTGCGCATGCGATTTCCGGATTGTTGCGCCCAGATGCTGGGCGGATTGTATTGCAAGACCGCGTGCTGCTGGACAGCGCAACATATGTGCGGGCAAGCAAGCGCCGTATCGGTTATGTGTTTCAGGATGGGCGCCTGTTTCCGCACCTGAATGTGGCAGGAAACTTGCGGTTTGGCGCGCGTTTTGCCCCGCAGCCAGCAGATACACAACAGCACGAGAAAATTGTTGAGATGCTGGGACTAGAAGACCTTATGGAGCGACGGCCAAAGCAACTGTCTGGTGGAGAAAAGCAGCGCGTAGCGCTGGCGAGGGCGCTGTTATCACAGCCTGAGTTGTTGCTGTTGGATGAACCGCTGTCCGCGCTGGATGAGCCGCGCAAAGAGGCAATTTTGCCGTATCTTGAGCGCCTGCGTGATCAAGTCAGGATGCCTATTGTTTATATCAGCCATTCGGTGGCGGAGGTCGCGCGATTGGCGGATCAACTGGTGATTATAAAAGCGGGAAAAAAGGTTGCAGATGGGGCCGTTGAGGACGTGCTTAGTGATCCAGCATCGCTGCCATTCGTGGGCATACGAGAGGCGGGGGCAGTCCTGAATGCGCAGGTGGCTGCACATGATGATGACGGATTGAGCCGTCTAACTGTGTCTGGAGGGGCATTGCATTTGCCGGGGGTTACCGCTCCGATCGGAACGCAGGTACGGATTCGCATTCTGGCACAGGACGTTTTGATTTCACTGGAAGAGCCACAAGGCCTGTCATCGCGTAACGTTTTGCCGGTTACGATCAAAGAATTGCGGCGCGGCGAAGGGCCGGGCGTTGCCCTGCAGTTGATGGCCGGGCAGGACCGTCTTTTGGCCCGCATTACTGCCCGAGCAGCACAGGCATTATCGCTCAGGCCCGGTATGAGTTGTTTTGCGATCCTCAAGGCGACCGCAGTGCCCCGTGCGAGTATTGCGCAAGGCGTTGGTTGAGATTTTAAAGGTGGCTTGACTGTGCTGTTTTTCTTATCTATTGGCGGTATGTGATAACATAACATTGGCGAGTGGAAGTGAAAATTTCGAGAAACGGAAAATGCCAATTGACAAACCTAAGTAAAATAGTCAGAAAAGAATTGCCTAGCCAAGACACCAGATAAGCCCGGCGAAAATTCGAACATTTTGGAGTGACAGGATGCCTGTTACAGCGATCTTTCGGGCTGCGCCAGCGCCATCTAGGGATGTGCGTGCTGAGCTTTTGGCTGCTGCACTGCGGGGGGATTTTCCCAGCGATGCGATGCTCGAGATGTCGTTAAGATATCTGGAGGAAATGAGATGATTAGAGCACAAACCAAGGCGGAACCAGAGCTGGTTCCGAACATTGCGGTTCATGACGCGCGTATTCTGACAAGCGGCGCGTCGACGGCCAATATCGTACTGGATGGTCAGGTTTATACCTTGCGGATCACCCGCGCAGGCAAGCTGATTTTGACAAAATGAAACATGAGCGTGAGATGTTTGGTGGCCTGACTGTGTCATCGATTGAAGTCATGCCCGCACCAGAGGTTTTTCTGGTCAGATGCCTGCGCCTGTGGTGCGACAGCCAGGCCGGGCCGTCAGATGTGCGCGATCGTTTGGCCGAGCACATGGGGCCTACCCGCGGTGCGATTTGTTATTCTGCAATGGAAGACATGTTTTCTGTATTGTTTCGACACAGCCGCCGACGTCTGGTGCGCCATAGTAGCGAATGCAAATGTGTTGGCGCAGATGAAGCGATCTTGGCGCACTTCGTGACGACAGCGGCCACCGGCGCACGTGAGGATGCCATGTTGTTGGCCTCTTTGTTGATTGAACCCACCATGATGATGTCACTAACGGAATCGGCCAATCAGGTCGGTTTGCACCTGCGACGCGCAGCGCTGTGCGAGAGAGAAGAATTTCCAGATCCCATCAATATGACGCGACACTGATCGCATTCGAAATACTCGGTTTTGGTTGACCTTGTGCACTGCATAGGTCGGCCAATGCCAGTTTGATGCCCGCCGCGAGGCTATCGCGGACAACTTGAAAACACATATAAAAAGCCAAACGAGGACAACATGACTAAATTCTTGCTTATTGCAGGGGGCGCGGCACTTGGCCTGACAGCCACAACCGCAGATGCCTTTGAGACAGGACGCCTGTCAGGGTATTTATCGATTGAGGTCGAGAATGACTGGACGTTTGATTCATCTGATCCAGCTGCTGAGCTTAATGATACCTATACGACGATCGAAAGTGGCTTGTCCTTTGATTTCGGTGCGGGTTTTGCGCTGAACTCGACGCTGGTTCTTGAGCCTATTCGCGATGCAACAGATGACCGGTTCTTTGAAGATCACGGTGCTTACGCTGAAGAGCTGTTCTTTTCCAAGGAGCTGGGTACTGCTGAGCTGAAGCTGGGTAAATTCAACCCGGACTTTGGTTTCGCTTGGGATATCGCGCCGGGCATTTTTGGTGCAGATTTTGCCGAAGATTATGAGTTGACTGAACGTGTTGGTGGGGCTGTTGCCGTGCCATTTTCTGCTGCTGGTGGTGAGCACGTTTTTTCGGTTGGTGTGTTCAATGCAGACCGATCTGTCTTAAGCAATTCACTGGGTAGTCGTCGTGGCCAAACCAGCCTGGGTGATGGTGGTGTATCAAACACCAACGGTGCAGAATCATGGACGGCTACACTGTCGGGTGAATTTGGCCAGACAGCCTATAACTTTGGTGTGCAACATCAGGCAGCTGGTGCAGGCAATAACACTGATCAGGACGGCGTTGTTTTGGGTGCAATTCATACGTTTGACGCAGGCTCCACGGCGTTGGAATTGCTGGCAGAAGTGGCTTATTTTAATCACTTCGATGGCACCACAAATTCTGCAACGTTCACTACGCTTGGTCTGGCTGCGCCGGTTGGCCCGGTGACACTGTCTGGTGTGTACTCTTTGCGCGATGTTGATGGGGCTTCTTCCGCTGATAACCTCTTTACAGTTTCTGCCGAGATGGAGTTGTTTGATGGTATGATCGGAGCGCTGGCCTACCGTTATGGCGACGAAGCGAGCGTTGATAGCCATACTATCGGCACACTTCTGGCTTACGAATTCTAAAGAGCAGTCCATTTGACCGGAGTGCTTGTGGTGTGTGTCCCCACCTTTGGCGCCCGGTCTGATGAAAATAAAGTTAGCCAGTGACGGCGATGGGAAGCGTGATCGAAAAAAGCGCCCCATCGCCGTTTGATTTTTCCAACCGGATTTGCCCTTTGTGAGCGGCAATGATCCGGTGGCAAAACGCCAACCCAACGCCGGTGCCTTTGCCAACATCCTTGGTGGTGAACAGCGGGTCAAAGATGCGGTTTGCTATGGCGGGGTCAACGCCGGGCCCATCATCGGAAACTTCCAACCGTACAAGACCTGAAGAGGACTGATTGTAACAGGCATACCGGATGGTATGCCCGTGTTTGGCATCTTGCATCGCGTGTAGGGCATTCGTCATCAGATTGATCAATACTTGGGTGATCTGGATGTCATCGATCATCACGTCGGGTAAATCTGCGGGGAGGGTGCCTTCAACCCGAATGTCAGCAGCGGTAGCATCAGGGGTTATGGCTTCGATTGCGGTGTCAAACAAGGGGCCTAATTGTGCCGGGTTAAGATCCAGTCGTTCCTGACGTGCAAGCGACAGAAAGGAGCGCACGATATTCACGCAACGATGCGCGGCGCGTGCCAGTTTATCGATGCGCTTGGCATGATGGGTGTTTTCCAGCTCTTCGTGCAGAATTTCAGCGTTGCCTACGATGATCGAAAGCGGATTGTTCAGCTCATGCGCCACTCCGGCGAGCAGTTCGCCTAAGGCTGAGAGCTTTTCAGATTGAAACAGCTGTTCTTGCTGGCGTTGTAGCTCGTCCTGTACGGCCAATTCGTGGGTCAGGTCTTCGATGCTGGCAACAATCACGTCTTCGCCCCGGTAATCAATTAACCGAGCCGAAATCTCGGCTGGAAACCGCGCCCCATCTGGGCGCAGGCAGGTGACGCGCATATGGTCGATCGTTTCATCCGACAACAGCGCGGTCACGAAATCTCCGCGTTCTTCGCGATGCGTGAAATGTGTGAAACTGCTTTTAGCGGTGCCAAGGAGGTGGGTTGCAGCTGGTGTGCGGTAAAGGATTTGACCATCGCCAACACGTGACATGATCAGACAAACGGGGCAAGCTTCCAACACGTTACGCAGCAGGGCCTCTGCGTCGCGTGCGGAATCTGCAGCCCCTGATGTGTCGGTGCCGGGGGATTGCGCCAGATAAAAACCGCCATCCGAAGCGGCGGTTAGGCGAAAGTCGAATACCTGAGCGCGCCCAAAAGGCAGGGTCACTTGAGGCGAGGCTTGTGGAATGTCCAGCAACGCGGCCTCCATCCCGTCAAGTGTTTGAGCGGTTTGCGTTGGCATGGCACTGCGGTTTACTGCTTCGCGCAGGAAAATGTCCCACAACAACCCGGGTTCCAGTAGGTCTTGCAGAGCGGGGTACATGCTTTGAAGGGCAGGATTGGCAAAGCGTAATCGGGCATCAGCATCAAATACGGCCAACCCTTCGGCCATGAACATCACGGCCTCTTGCAGAGGGATGGTTTCGCTTTGCATTGACGGTGCCGTAGACATAATCAGGCCGAACTGTTTTCAGTGTGTTCTGCAATCCGCATATGTGGGGAGGAGGTATTCGGTGCTGCAGGGTCAGGTGTCATGGCCTGCAAATCGAATTTGCCATCAAGGGCATCGGTGAAATTGGGTGAGCTGCAAATCACCATCGGCGCTGCTGTTGCGCGGTATTGCAGCGCCTCTGTTACCGTTGGGCCAAACACATCATAGATATAATTTTGCGCGCCGACTACAGAGCCGATCACGGAACCCGAGGCAACCCCTATCCGTGCGTGCCATTGGATCGGATGTGTATCATTGCGGCGTTGTAGATAGCGCAAAAAACGCACTGCTGAATTGACCACTGCCAGTGCATGATCGGCGCTGGGGTCGGGGACACCGGCCACCGCAACATAACTATCGCCGTTTGTGTGGATGCGTCTGCAGCCGAATTGTTCACCAATGCGGTCCAACGCGCTGTAGATATCATTTAATTCGCTGACAATTACACCGGGGTCATGCTGGCTGGACATGTCATCAAAGCCGTGGAAATCTAGTGACAAGACCGAAACCGGATCAAACAGGCGCGGGGCCACGACACCAAAGGTTTTGTATTCGTCATAGACCGCGCGTGGCATCATATTGAGCAGTAGTTTTTCAACCTGCTCTTTCTCTCGTTTGATTTCATGCGTGTTGCGCTCGACCATCATCGAATAAGAATCGATCATCGATTCCAGCTCTTTAATCCGGGTGATGTTTTGGCAGACGAGCACAGCGATATTCTGTGTGGCATCGGACGTGCGATTGAATTCAAGGGCCACGGTCATGGTGCGCCGCCGCAGCTTGAAAGAGGTCTCGGTGGTTAGTTTGCCACCAGTGGCCATTTCAGACGACAGCGCCGTGACATCCAGTGCTGGAAAGAGGTCATTCAGTTTCGCTGTTGGGTCATTATCTCCGAACCATTCATTGAAGGTATCATTGCGAAAATGCAGCGTCATGGTTTCCAGGTTAATCAGGGCTACACCAACGCCAATGGCGCGCAAAAGCTGTTCATTGATGGCTTCAATTGACATTGGGTTTCTCGATCAGCAGCGTGCGGCGGGCTTCGAATTCACCTATGATGGTTTCGATATCAGAAGTGGCGACATCAAATTCGGCCAAGACATCGATGACGATCTCTTTCAGTCGGTCGAAATGCAGTGGTTCGATGGCCATATGCCGATGTGCGCGCTCAATATGATCATCGGTGAAGGACGCAGGCCCCCCCATCAACGAAGAGATGAATTTGGTCTGATGATCGATCAGCTTTGGCAGATCTACATCGTCAAAAAACGGGCCGACATCATCATCGTCGAGCAGCCGATCATAAAGCTTTAGGACAATCTTACTGATGCTGGAAAAGCCCCCGTACTTATCAAAAAGTGATTTTTCCATGAAATCCCCCAAAGAAACGCTAAATGCGATAACGCGTGTTGTTTTTAATTTAGGCTGCGCTAATCATTGAATTAATGCAGGAATACTCAGTTCGGTCAACATAGCATAAACTGAAATCTGATATCAGGGCCGGTGAGCACCAAGCCATCGGACATGGCCATGATGTTTCAAATCATTGCACAGTCAAAGCCGATACGTCTGAAATAAGCAATGTCTGCTTTGGTGGAATGATGATGCCGGTTTCTTTTTGTTGTGGTGTCCGTGGGCTGCGTAGATACGGTTTTTCGAACTGATTTGTGATCGGCCATGATGAGCTCCGGTGGGGTGATTAATCGACTTTCGGGTGATTACTGGATCCAGCCATCGCGTTTTGAGGGGGTGATTGTAGGCATGCGCGTGACACGAGCTGCGTATCTGCGTGCCGTTTCGGCCAAGTTGTTTTTAGTGTCAGGATGGGACGTTTTGCGTTTCATGAGGGTCTCCATTGGTTGGAATTACAAGTCATGAAACAGGTGTAAAGCTGCGATGTTTCAGCTGTAGGTCTGTGAAGAAGTGTTTTGTTTCATATGTTTCACCGGAAATTTTCATAAAACCATGAAACGCGTTGCAAACATGCATCCCCCGGCAGGCGACGCCAACCGAGAGAACAGGTTAGAATAGATCGCCTGTCAGGCTTGCATGTTTTGCCACAGGCGCTTCATTTTTGCCGCCATTTCCCGAACGTGGTCGGGTGTGGTCTCAAGGCTGATGATTGAGACCCTTAGCACACAACGACCTTGCCATGTGGCGGTGCGGAAAAAGTGCTGGCCATCTTCATTAAGCGCTTGTTCCATAGCGGTGGTCATCTGATCCGCGTCGGCCTGACCCCGACCTTGATCAAAGGACAGGACCAATTGATTCAAGACCACGTCGTTAAGCAAGGTAATACCGGGAACCTCTTGCAGTTCCTGCGCCAAAATCTGGGCGCAATCGCAGTGGTTTTCCACCAATGCGCGTACACCGTCACGGCCCAAAGCCCGTAGTGTCGCCCAAGCGGCAAAGCCGCGTCCGCGACGCGACAATTCGGGATTGAAATGAGTGGCGTTGCGCCCATCGCCGGGCGGGGCAGGTAGATAGCTGGCGGTGATGTCCATGGCACGGCGGTGGGCAGCCGTGTCTTTGACAATGGCAAAGCCTGCGTCAAACGGGATGTGTAGCCATTTATGCCCGTCGGTCGACCAGCTGTCAGCGCGCTCAATCCCGTCAGTCAAAGCCCGCTTTTTAGGGCTGCACCGCGCCCAAAGCCCAAAAGCCGCATCGATGTGCAACCAAGCGCCATGCTGGGCTGCAAGATCAGCCAAGGCATGGAAATCATCAAACGCACCGGAATTGATATGCCCGGCGGTGCCAACGATAATCTTTGGCCCATCAACGCTGCCCATTTGTGTGGCCAAATCCTCGGGCAACATTCGCCCCTGAATATCCGTAGGGATGCGGGCGATGTTGCGATTGCCAAACCCCAGGTAACGCAGAGCGGCTAGGTTGGAGGCATGGGTATCTTCGGAAATAAAGATCGTAATGATCGGGGCGGCTTGCAGACCGTCCTCGGCAAAATCATGGCTTGCCCGCTGTAGTACTTCGTCACGTGCGGCGGCCAAACCAATGAAGCCAGCCATCGTGGCCCCGATCGTCAGGCCAACCGAAGATTTACGTGGCAGATCCAGCAAATCCAACACCCAGTTACAGGCAACTTCTTCTGCTGTGGCCGCTGCTGGAGAACATTGATAAATTCCGGCATTTTGCCCCCAGATCGAGGTAAGCCAATCTGCGGCAACCCCGGTTGGGTGCGAGCTGCCCATGACCCAAGCGTAAAACCCGGGCTGCGTATTGCCGACCAGCCCCGGTTCAGCTGCGCGGATCAGATCATCGATGACCTGCGCTGCGGGTTGGCCTTGATCCGGCAGGTCACCGCCAAAAGCTTGGCGTAACTCAGTGAGTGTGGCTGTGGGATGCAGTTGGATCTTTTGTGCGCGATAGGTCGCGGCATATGCCGCGACCTTGGCCAAAGGACCGTCTGTGTCTGGAAAAGTAGACATATATTTCACCTCGGATGAACCCACTTTGGCAAGAAGGAGTAGGCATTGACGTTCTCGGATGGCACATTGGGCAATCCAGCAACGGCCATCCTTGTTTGTAGGCTGCCGTCGTTAAAGGCGTCAAAGGTTTCCGTCGCCCCGCCAATATGTTCCCCACCGACAAAAACTTGCGGGATGGTTGGCGCTCCGGTGATCTGACGCAGGGCGGCGCGCATTTCTATGCCAAGGTTATCCTTTTGATAGGCGATGCTATCGATGTCGATGCTGTCATATTCTATCCCTGCAGCGGCAAACATCTTGCGCACTGACCAGCAAAACTCGCACCACTCCAGTGCAAAGATCACGACTGGCTTGTCGGCGACGATTTGTTGAACTTGATCGATTATTTCTGGCCGCGCCGCTTGTGCCGCACCTGCTGGCGCGTTGGGGGCCGGAATGTCGAACCGTGTGCTTGGGGTGGATTGCGACAGCGCCATTTCTTCGGCTGTCATTTCAACGGGGACGTCCTCGAACAGTGGCGTAGACAGGTAACGTTCACCTGTATCTGGCAACATGGCGAGAATTTTGGCCCCTTTGGGCGCTGTTTTGGCCACTTCAAGTGCGGCGGCAAAGGTCGCTCCACCGGTGATGCCGCAAAAGATCCCTTCTTTGCAGGCCAGTGCTTTGGCCATGCTCAGGGCATCAGCACCGGCAACTGGCTGAACCTGGTCAATGAATTTTTGCTCAATCGCTTGATTGGCCAGGTCCGAGATGAAATCTGGCGACCAGCCTTGCATCGGGTGGGGGCGAAATTCTGGGTGGCTTTCGGCAGCACTGCCATCGGCGTTAAATGGTTGAATCATGCCACTGCCGATCAGTTGTGCATTGTCGGGTTCCGCGGCAACAATCTTTGTGTCTGGACTGTCGCTCCGCAATACCCGTGCGACACCCGTCAATGTGCCGCCGGTGCCAAAACCGGTCACCCAGTAATCTAACTCATCGGGTCCAAAGTCGCGCAGGATTTCCTGTGCTGTAGTGGTACTGTGAATATTGGCGTTGGCTGGATTTTCAAACTGGCGAGACATAAACCAGCCGTGTTTTTCTGCCAGTTCGCGAGCTTTGGCAACCATGCCGCTACCCTTAGCGGCGGCAGGGGTCAGGACAATCTTTGCCCCCAGAAAACGCATCAATTTGCGACGTTCAACGCTAAAGCTTTCGGCCATGGTGACAACTAAAGGATAACCCTTTTGTGCACAGACCATGGCCAGACCAATGCCGGTATTACCGCTGGTCGCCTCGACAATGGTTTGGCCGGGCTTCAACGTGCCATCACGCTCGGCGGCTTCAATCACCCCAAGGGCAAGACGATCCTTGACCGAACCCATGGGATTGAACGCCTCAAGCTTGACGTACAGTTCAACATCATTGGGGGCGAGGTTGTTAATCTTAACAATGGGGGTGTTGCCGATTGTCTCGAGGATGGAGGATTTGATTTGTGACATGATGGTTCCTTTGCATGAGGGCAGCGGCCCGGCAGGCTGCGATGAGACGGTTTTGGAGCGGCAAGGTTGCAGTTTGTTGTCACCAAATCGGGTTTCGTGTTTCAGTCTTGAAACATCTGCATTCTTTGGAAGTTTTGTATTAATTGCATTAAAAACAATTACTTGATGGTGTTGTTCCGAACTTTCTGTGCGGCATGGCTGATACAATTGAAACAAAACAGTGCCGGTCTGAAAACCAGCTGAAACATTGGCCGGATAAATGTGGTGCCATGATATCAGAGACCTCGAATAAATCGTTTGTCAGAAACCCGGCCGCTGCTGATCTTGTTTGGGATGCACTTGAAGCTTTGTCTGAAGGGATTGCTGTTTACGATTCTGAATACCGTCTGGTGACTTGTAATCAGCGTTACGTCGATATGTTTCCACTGATTAGTGATCTGATCGATCGCGGCGCGTCGTGGTCGGATCTGCTACGTGCGGGCGCAGAACGCGGGCAGTATCGTGAGGCCATGGGCCGTGTTGACGAGTGGATCGCTGGCCGGTTGAAAAACGATGTGCCGATTGGTCAGATCCTAGAGATCGAGCTGACAAATGGATGTGTCTATGAGGTGCAGTTCAGCGCGACCAAGAACAACGGATTCGTGGTGGCCAATACCGACATCACCGAGAGACGACAGGCCGAGATTGCGACGCACGAACGCGAAACACTTCTTCGTACTGTACTTGAGGCGAGCCCGGTTGCTGTGGTCATGGCGCGTCAGGAAGATGGGCATATTCTTTACCGCTCGCCTGAGGCAGTTAGGTTTTTTGGTGATACCAAAAATGCACTCGAGCACTATGCCGACCGGCAGGACCGGCAGGACTATGTTGATACGCTGCATCAAGTGGGCCATGTTGATGACTATCGCATTACATTGAGAAACGCGCAGGGGCGGCTGTGCCCGACCACATCATGGGGGAGGTTGATCACGTTTGATGGCGAGACCTATGTGGTTACTGCGATCATTGATATGACTGACCAACACGAGCGTGAAGAGATGATCCGTCATGTACTTGAGGCTTGTCCCGCCCCTATTCAGATGACCAGAGCCCGAACTGGAGAGGTTCTGTTCAGCAGCCCGGAAACCATTGCGTTATTTGGACGAGTGGAAAGCGCAAAGCAATTCTATGTCGATCCGGACGCACGCGCGACTTATCTGGCCCGGCTGAACGACCAACGCTCTATTCAGGAATACAAAGCCAAATTTTTCAACGCCAAAGGTGCAGAGTTCTGGGGCGCAGTTTCCGCGCGAATAATCCCTTACAACGGCGAGGATGTTATCGTATCGCACACGCGCGACATGACCGAGCAGCTGCGGATCGAGGCTGAGTTGGCACAGCAGCAGGATCAGCTATATCAAAATGATAAAATGTCCGCGATGGGTGAGCTATTGGCCGGTGTCGCGCATGAGCTCAACAATCCGCTGTCGGTGGTGGTTGGTCACTCTTTGATGTTGCGCGAAGATTGTACCGAGCCTGAGATCTTGAGGCAGGTTGATAAAATCAGCACAGCCGCAGAGCGCTGTTCCCGGATTGTCAAAACATTCCTGACAATGGCCCGGCAGCAGCCGGTGAAAATGCAATGCGTCGATATCAATGAGATCGTACAGACGGCGATGGATGTTGCGCGTTTTGGCGATGCGGGCGAAGGCCTGTCTATGACATGTGATCTGGCCTTGGAATTGCCAGAAATCTGCGCCGATCCAGATCAAATCACACAAGTGATTATCAACCTCATTCTAAATGCTGAGCAAGCGATTCATGAGAGTGGCAAAGGCGCTCGGATCACCCTTGAAACGCGACTTTCTCAAGATGGTGCTGCGATTGAGATTTTGGTAGAAGACGACGGGCCGGGGATTGCGAAGAATATACGCAGCCGGATTTTTGAACCCTTTTTCACCACCAAGGATGTGGGCGAGGGGACGGGCATCGGATTGGCCTTGTGTCACCGGATCATTGGTTCCCACGGTGGGCAAATCACCCTGACGGATCAGCAAGATGGTGGCTCATTGTTCAATATTCAGCTGCCTGTTCAGGCCGCTGGGTCAACATCTGAAAGCACAGAGCGGGCGACAGGCCAAGCACAGCCCTTTATCAGGGTTTTAATCGTCGATGATGAAGAAGACGTAGCCGAGTTGAATGCTGAGATTTTGACGCGCGCAGGCTATCAGGTGGATGTTTTCAATCAGGCTGAACGTGCCATCGAAAGCCTGAGCAAGCATGATTATGGCCTGATCCTTAGTGATTTGAATATGCCACAGTTGGATGGTCGTGGTTTTTTTGAAACGATCCAAACAGAATTTCCTGATATGGTTGATAAAATTGCATTTGTAACAGGTGATACGATGGGGCGGGCGTCGCAAACGTTTCTTAGAGATGCACAACGCCCCTGCATTGAAAAACCCGTGTCCCCGAAAGAATTACGGGCGTTTGTAAGCGAGCTGATTGCAGAGGGAGCGCAATGATGACAACGGCGACCATTCTCGTCTGTGATGATGAACCAGATGTGCGTGAGATGCTACAAGAGTATCTGTCCAAGCGCGGCTTTTCCATTGTGGCCGCGGGAAACAGCGATGAATTACGAGCCGCCATAGATCGCCACGCGATTGATCTTATTTTACTAGATATTAACATGCCCGGAGAGGATGGTCTGACCACCTTGCGTGGTTTGCGAAACAGTAATCAGGTGCCTGTGGTGATGCTGACCGCCGCGGGTGAGGTGATCGACAAGATTGTCGGGCTTGAAATGGGAGCAGATGATTATCTGGCCAAACCCGTGGACTTACGCGAGTTGGAGGCCCGGATCAAAGCTGTCCTGCGTCGTCAATCTGAACCAGCACCACAAACCCCACAACAAGATGCACCGGAAAGTGCGCCGTTTGGGGCATTCACGCTTGATTTGACAGGGGCCAAATTGCGGGATGCCGAAGGGCAGGATGTGCCATTGACCGCGATGGAATTCAACTTGCTGGCTTTGTTTGCCCGCAATCGTGGGCGGGTTCTGAACCGGGACCAAATATTAGAGCAGGCACATGACCGATCTTGGGACCCGTTTGATCGCAGCATCGATATTCGTATTTCACGCCTGCGTCGCAAGATTGAAAGTAATCCCCAAAAGCCTCAGATCATCAAAACTGTACGCGGTATTGGCTACATCTACGATCCGGATTGAAACATGTCGTGCCCAGCGGTTGCGCCGTTTTCAGAGAAGGTCGCCAAGTGTTCTGAGAGCTTGCAATTGTTAGAATTGTCCATTGTAACCTTTGGAGGACAACCCTGGAAATGCAGCGACAGGGACCAGTACTTGTGCGATATCACTATGGCTGTAGGTCGGGCGGCTTGCCCATACTACCTTGAGCCTGCCCGGAATAGGGCGCTTGCACTGACCGATGTAGATTGCCAGCAAGATAAGAACTGCCCCGGGTATTAGTCCTGAACCGGGATGCTCGCCCAGCAACGTCATTGCAAAGACAACGCCCGCCACTGGTGAGAACGATGTCGCCAGAGAAATCTCGCTGGGTTTAGCGTGTTTCAAGGCCATGTTCCAAGCGATCTGACCGATTACAAAGACGACGATGGCATAGATCCAAACCTGTTTGAGCAAGATGGGGGACAGTAGGCCCCGAAACTGATCTGGCCCCTGTACGACACAAACGAAGATCACATAGAAACTGACGCCCAGAACCGTTCGGATGCTCGCAAAAATGCCCATTGGTAGGGTTTTAAGAACCTTGCGCGCCAACAGAGTTGAGCTCATGAATGACAAAGTTGCAGCAAAGGCGGCCCATTCGCCGGGGCCAAGTCTAACCGTGTCACAAAACCCGATCATAACCAACGCACCCAGCAAAGCGACAAGACCGGCAATCAGGGCTTTCTTTTCAAAGCGTTCCTTAAGAAACAGGCTGGCTGCCATCAAAAATAAGGGGGGCTCAATCCGACCGATCATCACCACATTCGTGACGCTGGAGTGTTCCAGAGCAAAGAAAAACAGCCCCGGCGTCAGTGCCGACGAAATCAGTGCAGAGACCGTCAATAAGAACCAGTCATTCAACGCCAGCTTGCGCAGGTTATTGCGGGTCAGATCCGCCCTGAACAAAAAGGCCATTGGCACCAGTGAGATTAATGAACTGAGCACAAACAGGTTGGCAAATGTAATTGCGTTGCGGCCGTCAGGCATTGGGTTGGCCTGTCCGACACTTACCAAATGGCTGGCAATTGAATTGGCCGCCGCATAGCACAGCACCGCAACCCATGCGCAGAGCAATCCGATGCGGATTGGCATGCGGCCGACGACTGTAGGGCTTTCAGTGGCGTTAAAACGGGTTTTTGATGGGGTGCACATGGCGGGCCTCGATTTCCTTGATGCAAGGAACCTAGGAACCCGGTGTTTCAACCCGATTGCGCGTTGTGTAAGTCAGAGTTTCGTTTGTTTCAGGCCTGTATCGGTACGGGTATATGCCTTAATCCGCGTGATGGCAGGCCACCTGCGTGCCACTGTCCGGCAACAAGCGCAGGGCAGGGCGTTCGGATCTGCATTGTGCATCGGCCAATGGACAGCGTGGCGCAAACGGACAGCCCGGCGGCAGATTGACCGGGTCAGGAAGTTCACCCGGGGTACGCGGCTTATCAAAGGATCCGCCGTCAAGCTTGGGGATCGCCTCTAACAAGAGGCGCGTATAGGGATGTTTAGGCGTCGCAAAGAGATCTTCTGCTGTAGCCAGCTCCATCACACTGCCCAGATACATCACCGCTACACGGGTGCCAAAGTGTTCGACGACGGACAAATCATGGGTGATGAAAAGATAGGTCAGCCCCCGCTCGGCCTGCAAATCTGTCAGTAGGTTCAGGATTTGCGCTTGGATTGATACGTCCAGCGCCGAAATAGGCTCATCAGCGACGATAAACGCGGGGTTGGTTACCAGGGCGCGAGCAATGGCGATACGTTGACGTTGCCCGCCGGAAAACTCATGCGGCAGGCGACGTTGCCAACTGAGGTCGCAACCAGTAGCGCTTAGAACGGCATCGACCTGTTCTTTTACTTCGGCCTCGGACTTTTCAGGCATCAGGTGGCGAATGGGTTCGGCCAGTGTTTCAAACACATTGCGTCGTGGGTTGAGTGACGCATAAGGATTTTGAAACACCATCTGCATATCGCGCCGGATGGGCTTGCGCGTGGCTTCATCCATCTGATCTATGCGTTGATCCTGAAAGTAAACTTCACCCGCACTTGGTGTCTGCAGACCTATGATGGCCCGGCCAAGGGTGGTTTTGCCACAACCGGATTCGCCGACAACGCAAAAGCTTTCACCAGGCCGAATTGTAATATCCACTGAATTCAATGCGTGCAGGATTGGCTTTTCCCGGCTCAAAAAGTGGGTCGGTAAGGGAAAGCGAACTTCTAAACCCTTGGTTTCCACAATTGGGGTCTCAACAATCGGTTTGGTCATGATTGGACCTCAGGCAGTTTAAGCGGGGTATAACAGGCGACACCATCTACCATGTCCGGAGCGCCACCTCTGCAACGATCAGAGGCAAGTTCACATCGCGGATGATAGGCGCAGCCGGTGGGCAACGCGGTAATGGGCGGCATTGAGCCGGGGATCTGATAGAGCTTACTGCCACGACTGGCATTTTGTGGCAGGGCCTTGAGTAATCCACTGGTGTAGGGATGCGACGGCCCGTCGATGATGTCGCGCGTACGCCCGGTTTCCACACATTTACCTGCGTACATGATCATCAGCCGTTCGGTCACCTCAGCCACAACGCCCAAGTCATGGGTGATCAGAATCAAGGCCACATCGTTTTCACGGCACAGCTTGAGGATCAGCGCCATGATCTCGGCCTGAATGGTGACATCCAGTGCGGTTGTGGGTTCATCCGCGATAATCAATTCTGGATCTGTCAGCAGGGCGATGGCGATCACCACTCGTTGACGCAAGCCACCTGACAGCTCATGCGGGTAAGCATCCATACGCGTCTCAGCGGACGGAATGGCAACCAGATTGAGTTTGTCGACACAGAGCTTGTGAGCGTCCTTCTTAGAGATCTTGCGATGCGCTTGTAACGTTTCAATCATCTGCGTGCCGATGCTGAGAACCGGGTTCAGCGTGACCATGGGGTCCTGAAAGATCATCGAAATCCGATTGCCGCGAATACCTCGAATCTGGCGCTCGCTCAGATCTAGTAGATTGTCGCCTTCAAAGCGGATCGACCCTTGTGAAATGCGCCCCGGTTCTGCGATCAGATTCAAAATCGCAAAGGCCAGCATTGATTTCCCAGCACCGGATTCGCCGACGACGCCCAAGCGTTCACCTTTTTCCAAGGTCAGATCGACACCGCGCAGAGCCTCGATCCAGTCATGTTTGCCACGCGGAAAGGCGACATGCAGGTCGCGTACTTCTAGCATCGCCATCAGTCATCCCCCCGACGCAGTTTCGGATTGAGCACATCGCGCAGCCAGTCCCCCAGCAGGTTCAGTGCCAGAATGAGCGCGATCAGTACCATTGCCGGGTAGAATGTGATCCACCAGCTGCCTGAGAAGATCAGCTCATACCCTGAGCGGATCAGCGAGCCGAGAGAGGGTTTGTCTACTGGCATGCCAAGGCCAAGGAACGATAGCGCGGCCTCGGTCATGATTGCCTCGGCCACCTGAATGGTGGAAATCACCAAAACCGGCGTCATGGTGTTGGGTAGAATATGTTTCCACATAACCTTGCGCGCGGGCAGGCCGATAACGCGGGCGGCATCGACATATTCCTTGTTCTTTTCACCTAAGACAGATGAGCGCACAGTTCTCGCGTATTTGGGCCATTCGGCAATACCGATGATTACGATCAGCATGAATATGGCATAGTCGGCATAGACATTGGCATCAAAGGTGGCGCTGAATATGGCCAGCACAATGATCGCAATCATCAGGGTTGAGAGCGACATTTGAATGTCAGCCAGACGCATCAGGAAGGCATCAATCCAGCCCCCTCTGTAGCCCGCGATCAGGCCCAAGGTGACACCAAGAATGGCCTGTACGATGACGGCGCCGATGCCGATCAGTAGTGAAATTCCGGTGCCATACATGATAGTCGACAGGATACCGCGGCCTTGCTCGTCGGTGCCCAGTGGGAACCGTGCTTCGCCTTCACTATACCAGCTGGGTGGCAGTTCGCTGTCCATGATGTCGATCTGCATCAAGTCATAGGGGTTCTGCGGGGCAACGAAGGGTGCAAGAACTGCCATCAAAACCAGAAACAGCAGGACAATAGCAGAACAAATCGCCACAGGATCTGCCAGAAGTTTTTTCAGGAGGGAACGCCAAGTGATCATGATGTCGCTCCCGGCAGTTTCACCATCGGATTGATCAGCGTGTAGACAAAATCAACGATGGTATTCACCACAACAAAAATCAGCCCGACCATGATGATGTAGGCGATGATTAGCGGGGTATCGACGCGGTTAATGGCCTCTAGGAACATGAAGCCCATTCCGGGCCACTGGAAAACAGTCTCGGTCAGGATAGTATAGGCAATGAGTGTCCCGATCATCAGGCCACCCACAGTGACCACCGGCAGTAGGGTGTTGCGGAAGGCGTGAACATAGCGCACGCGCCGGGTTCTAAGGCCTTTGGCACGAGCAAATCGCACGTAATCGGTGCCCATGGTTTCCATCATCTCAGCCCGGATCAGGCGAATGAAGAGCGGAAGCATGATTGATGACAGTGTGATGGAGGGCAGTACAAGATGTGACAGCCCATCAAGCGTTAGCAGGCCGGTATCCCAGCCCCAGGGCAACGTCAGCGTATCGCCTCGGCCAGAGGAAGGCAGCCAGCCAAGTTCGACCGCGAATATCCATTGCAGGAAAATGGCGGTCAGGAAGACAGGGACGGAAATGCCGACGATCGAACCGGTCATAATGATGCGCGCCAGCCAACTGCTTCGGTTGATCGCACAGTAGATACCGGCCGGGATCGAAACCGCGAGGAATATGATGGTTGCCCCCAACACTAGCTCGAACGTCGCGGGGAATTTGTCCAATATGACATCGATAGCGGGGCGTTTGAAGAAATACGATGTGCCCAGATCACCTTGCAAGGCATTGCCCATGAAGCGGCCGTATTGAGCAAGAAAGGGGTCATTCAACCCAAGTTCATCACGTAGGATTTGGCGTTCGGCTTCTGATACAGATTGCCCGACAAGTTCGCGCAATGGGTCACCAAGGTTGCCCTGAATGGAAAAACCGATGAGCGAGATGACAAACATCACGATCACGGCCTGAATGGCGCGGCGGATAAGGAAAGCTAGGATATGCATGGGACCTGGCAGAATGCTGGCAGAATAAGGCGGGCCACGCTATCGCGGCCCGCCTGTATGTGGGTTTACTCGTTGACGACCAAATCGCCGAGATAAGGGAAGTTCATCACGTTGAGAACCGCCTCGATGTCGACATTGCTGCCTGCTGCCCAGGCCAGATCTTGCCAGTGCAGCGGAACAAAGGCCGCTTCGTCGTGCATGATTTGCTCAGCTTCCTGAAGCATTTCGGCACGTTTGGCCTCGTCTGTTTCTGTCAGCGATGCGATTGTCAGCTCGTCCACTTTCGCGTTCGAGTAGTTGCCCGAGTTGTACTGACCACGGCCGGTTTCTTCATCCGGTGTCATGGTCAGGAACTCGTTGAAGTTGGCGCTGTCTTCGGTGTCAGAGTGCCAGCCGATCATCATGATGTCAGCGGCGCGTTCATCGAACTTGGGCCAGTATTGCGCTTTGGGCATGGTGGTCAGATCAATGTTGATACCGATCTTGGCCAGCATTGCGGCAGAAGCTTCACAGATTTTGAAGTCGTTGACGTAGCGGTTGTTGGGGCACATCATTGTGGCGTCGAAACCATCAGCATAGCCTGCTTCAGCCATCAGCGCTTGTGCTTTTTCGATATCATAGCGTGGCGTCAGGCTTTCATTGTAACCCAGATAACCCTTAGGCGATTGCTGCGCCGCTGCGGTACCAAAGCCCTTCATGATCTTTTTCACAATGCCTTCGTTGTTGATGGCGTGAACCATCGCCATACGCACCTGTGGGTTGGCCAGCGCTTCGTTACGCTGCTGGTTCAGCTGCAGTGTGATGATGCGTGTACCGCTCATGGTGACCAGTTTAGTGCCTTCATTTTCGTCAATGCGCGCCAGATCCGTTGGTGGTACCGGGGCAATAAAGTCAACGTCGCCTGACAGCAGCGCCGCAACACGTGTCGGGGCCTCTTTAATTGGCGTCATGATCGCAGTCTGAACGTTGCCCGGGCTGTTGGTGTCCCAATAGTCTGCGTTGCGCTCAAACACGACCTTCACACCTTGCTCACGTTCGGTGATGGTGAAGGGGCCGGTGCCAGAGACATTGCTTGAAGCAAAGCTGTCACCGTGTTTGACGATCTCGTCTTGTCCTTCATAGAACTTCTTGTCCATCGGGAAGACATAAGTTGCCGTGTGCAGAACCAACGGGTTTGGACCATCAGTTTTCACCTCAACTGTATAGTCATCAACAGCGGTGACGGATGTCCATGCTGCAAAGATACCTTTGAAGTCAGGTGAAGATTGCAGGCGCTCAATGGTGTACACGACGTCTTCGGATGTCATGTCGTTACCGGAGTGGAATTTAACACCTTCGCGGATTTTGAACCGAACGGTGGTGTCATCAACACGTTCCCAGCTTTCTGCAAGGCGGGCATCAAAACCCAAATCTTTGTTCCAGCGTACCAGCGGGTCAAAGATCATATGGCTTAGTTGCAGTGTGCCGCCAGACAGTTGCTCATGTGGATCCAGCGAAACTGGATCAGCATCATATGCAAATGTGAGCGTCTGCGCGGGTGCTGTTGTGGCCAAAGCCAGTGCCATAGCCGTTGCTGTCGCAAGAGTACGAATGGTTTTCATATTATTCTCCCTGGTTAGCGAATTCGTTCCCGCAAAACGTGCGGGGTTGTTCGCATATGGTTGCAAAGGTGTCGTGATTCTGCGGCTGTGTAAAGACTTGGTTCTGGTTGACGCGGGGATAACGGGAAAAAATTCTATTCTGTATTGTAGAGAGCCGTTTGGGAAATTGCGTATAGGATGTATGCAAGCCAAACCTTGGGCAAATTCGCGCAAGTTGTCAGGTGAGTAATGATGTGAACGCTACACTCCACACACAACTTATGGTTGCATTTTAGGATGAATGTGAAGGTAGGTTATCTGTCCCAGGGCTATTTTCTAACCGCGGAAAAGGTGGCAGGAATTGCCCGCCCTAAAGTTCGCTTGTGCCGCGCTCATGCCGCAATCCTCTTGGTCGCAACTAATTCTGGTACCAGAAATTCCGCGCCTTGAACTCCTGTATGCGTTTTCTTATCTGCTGGATTGGCGACCGTAGATGGCTCACCCTTGCCGTTTGATGATCTACTACATTTTTGGTCACTAGGTGCGCTCCCGAGCTCTCTCGTGAGATGAGAGCCCGTCTCTTGGAGCGCGTCTAGTTCAGATGATATTGAGCAAGCGATTGGGGATCTCGGAGCCTTGAAACAAGAATTCTGATCGGCCATCAAAGAATTAGGCTATCCGGTCTGAAAGCGTTTACAAGTTGGTATCTGACTAAGAGGGATGATGGTCCGGCAAACCAACAATCAAACATTTCCGTGCCGCAATTTTTACAAAATTTAGTGTTTCCATAACCGCAACATTACTTTTTTGCGGGCAGGGGACCTACAGTGCGCAATTCAGAATTTGCAAGTGCAGAGCCAATAAACAGTTTAATTCCTGCGTTTTATACGGCAACGATTTTTTTGAGTGCTTCCTTGCTCTTTTTTGTACAGCCACTTTTCACTAAAATCGTACTGCCACAGGTCGGCGGCTCTTCTGCGATTTGGACTGTGGCAATGCTATTCTTTCAGACCGTATTGATTGCAGGTTACCTCTATGCCCATCTGCTCACACGGTATATGGCGGTTAAGACACAAATTTTGATACACGTCGGCATTTGGGCTCTTGCGCTCTTTTTCTTGCCGTTAGCGATTCCTGCGGGATGGCAATTTGATCCCAATGGTGCCATTGCTTGGCAGGCGTTATTGCTATTTGGTGCTGGCGTGGGTTTGCCCTTTTTCGCCCTTTCAGCCAATGCTCCGCTGATCCAGTCATGGTATAGGCGTAGTGGTGGGCCCTCGGCAGCTGATCCATATTTTCTCTACGGTGCTAGCAACTTTGGTTCATTGATTGCCCTTCTTGGTTTTCCGATAATCGCTGAACCATTGTTTGGTGCAACCAATATCGGATGGAGTTGGACAGTGGGGTTTGTCGTCCTAGGCGGTTTCTTGACCCTGAGCGGGCTGATGGCCTGTCGGGATCTTCCCGCAACAAATGTTAATAAAATATCATCCTCGAAACCAACGTTTCGAAATCGACTTTACTGGGCGTTTCTGGCTTTTATTCCATCTTCGTTAATGCTGTCAGTCACATCAAAGTTCAGCCTTGATGTCGGCTCTTTGCCGCTCATTTGGGTAATCCCATTGGCATTATACTTGCTTAGCTTTGTGTTAACGTTCTCCAACCGAACATTGTTCAACGGAAAAGCCTTCAAAATCATATATGCATTCGCTTTGTTGGCATTGGTGCTGCCATTTGCAGGCTTCGTACGAAGCCAATTTGGTTGGATCAGCGGAGTGTTACTATTTTCCGGTTTTTTTATTGTAGCTGTTTTTGCCCACCGTAAACTTTATGAAGCGCGGCCAAGCGGTGAGTTTCTCACCGGTTTCTACCTGACCATGTCAATCGGGGGGGCGCTTGGCGGTTTTTTCAATTCCATCTTTGCGCCTCTCGCCTTTAGCGGCCTTTACGAGGCCGGTGTGACACTAATCGTAGCTTCGATTTTGTTGGTAGACTTCAAAAAACAAGATGAAACGCTTCATCGCAGTATCGTACAAGGCCTACTGATTGGCGTAATCGTAAGCATATTTTTGATGTTGTTTGTTACTGTTCTGCCCGATCATGCGAATTTGTCGTTCTTTTTTGCACTCCTTTTGTGTGTGTTTGCGTTCTGTCTTCAGCGCCAAAACAGTATCGCCTCATGTACCTCAGCGGGGGTGTTGCTCGCTGGTGGTTTGCTGCTGACACCAAATGACAATCTTTTGCTTGATCGTAGTTTCTTTGGGTTGCATCAAGTTCGAGAGGTCGGTGAACTACGGTTGTACCATAACGGCAATACAATCCACGGAGCACAGCGTCTCAGTGATGATACGACTGAACGGCCTGAACCGCTGTTCTATTATCATGCAAACGGTCCGATGGCGCAAATTCTGACTTCGGATCGGGGGAAGGCTGCACAATCTGTGGGGGTCATTGGCTTGGGTGTCGGATCGCTCGCCTGTTACCAACAACCGGGGCAAAGCTGGCAATTCTACGAGATTGACCGCATGGTTGATGAAATCGCCCGGATGCCGCACCTCTTTCGCTTTATGACAGCCTGTGCTGCTGATGCGCCGACACATTTGGGTGACGCGCGCGTCGTGCTCGCTGGCCAAGAGGGATTACAATACGATATTTTGATAGTTGATGCATATAGCTCGGACGCTGTGCCAATTCACCTGACCACGATAGAGGCAGTACAACTCTACATGGACCGGCTGCAGCCTGATGGTGTACTAGTTTTGCACATTAGTAACCGGCACTATGATATTGACATTCCCTTGGCGCGCAGTGCCGCTGCTCTGGGTCTGGAAGCCCGGATCCAACATTATGGCGGGAACACGGAATTAGACCCGGCTGATTCAGTGTCAACTGTAGTCACTTTGAGCCGCAACGCTGAAGCGCTCGGCCCGCTAGAGACGGATCCTCGCTGGGAGCCATTGCTTGGAGATGGCGGTTCAATCTGGACTGATGACCATGCAAATGTGTTGTCAATTCTCAGGTAGGGCGCGCTAAGGTGAATTCGAGTTTGTCTTATTATGACGATTTGAGTTGATTATCAGGCCGTTCAGGTTTGCTTTGCACTTATTTTACAGCAATTGGATGCCAGTTGGCCCCCGTGCAATGGGATGCAGAATTGTGAATTGAGTACATAAATTCTTGTCTTCAGAATGGTTGACCTACGGATGATAAAGCAATACCGGATAAAAATCCTCGGATTATTGGCGGGTTTGCCTGAATGTCGGAACGTCTGCTTTATCGCCTGGCTTGGATTGCGGTCATCATTTGTGTGGCACCAATTATTGCTGCCGCTTTGGCGGCCTTTGCTGGCGATCTGGACACATGGCGAAATGTGTTATCGAGCGTCTTGCCGCGTTATACACAGACAACTTTGGCGTTGGTGCTGATCGTTGGGGTCAGCACCGCGATCATTGGCAGTGTGACGGCATGGCTGGTTACGGTTTACCGCTTTCCTGGGGTGCGGGTTTTGGAAATTGCCTTGGCGCTGCCGTTGGCTTTTCCGGCATATGTGTTGGCTTATGCCTATACCAATATTCTGGACCATCCGGGTATTGTGCAAAGCACGCTGCGTGATGTCATGGGCTGGGGGCCGCGTGATTATTGGTTCCCCGAAATCCGATCATTAGGCGGTGCGGCGGCGATGCTGACCATTGTGCTTTATCCTTATGTGTATCTTTTGGCGCGGGCTTCATTCCGACAGCAATCAGCAAATGCGTTTCTGGTTGCACGTACCTTGGGGCGCTCGCCGATCCGGGCATTTTACCGTGTGGCCTTGCCGATGGCGCGCCCGGCAATCGTAGGCGGGGCACTGCTGGCGGTCATGGAAACCATTGCCGATTATGGAACCGTTGCGTTTTTTAACGTTCAGACCTTTGCCACAGGTATTTATCAGGCGTGGTTTTCCCTTGGTGACAGAGCTGCGGCAGCGCAACTGTCGCTGTGCCTGTTGAGCTTTGCCCTGTTGGTTGCCGGGTTGGAGCGCGCGCAGCGCGGCAAAGCCCGCACTGCCGGGCGAGGCGCGAGATTTGAAACGATGGAACGGCCTGCTCTAAAGGGTGCCGCAGGATGGGGGGCAACACTTATCTGCCTTTTGCCGGTCCTGCTGGGGTTCGTTATTCCGGTCATCATGTTGAGTTTGATGGCGCTGGGATCCGGGCAAAACCTGTTTCAGGCTCGGTATGTGACCTTGATGCAAAACTCGGTTCTGGTGGCTGGGGTGGCGGCAGTGCTGACTGTCGCGGGGGCCATTTTGATTGGTTTTGCCGCAAGGGTAAAGCCGGGACGCAAAACCAAGGCGATGGTGGTCGGTGCGGGGCTTGGCTATGCTGTACCGGGTGGCGTGATTGCCGTTGGTTTGCTGATGCCGATGGCGGCGCTGGACAATGCAGTCGACCATGTGATGGAAACATATTTTGGCATCAACACTGGCTTGCTGATCACCGGCTCGATCTGGCTGATGGTGGTGGCCTATATGGCGCGGTTTATGGCCGCCGCTTTGAATGCCTATGACAGCGGAATGGCAACCGTGCCATTGCATTATGATGCCATCGGGCGATCGTTGGGCCAATCAGGGCCACGTCTGTTGCAGCGCATCCACCTGCCGGTGGTGCGCAACAGTGTCCTGACGGCGCTGTTGATCGTCTTTGTCGATACGATGAAAGAGCTGCCCGCCACCTTGATCCTGCATCCGTTCAACTTTCAGACGCTGGCGGTGCAGGCGCATCGTCTTGCCTCGGACGAGCGCCTGAGTGAGGCGGCGGTGCCATCATTGGTTTTGGTTGGATTTGGCCTGATCCCCGTGCTGATCCTGTGTCGCTCCATTGGGCGGGATGGGCAGCGGGCGGAACCCTCCCCCCTCAAGGGCAGGATCTTCAGGCCAAGTAATATACGTTAATCAAGCTTGCGCAGGCGTTTGAACAGGCTTGAAGTATCCCAGCGTCCGCCATCCATTTTCTGAACATCTTTGTAGAATTGATCGACCAGTGCCGTGACGGGCAGGGATGCACCTGTTTCATCTGCGGCCTGCAGGCAAATCCCCAGATCTTTGCGCATCCAGTCGACGGCAAAGCCATGTTCAAAATGGTCATCCAGCATGGTTTCAAACCGGTTGGCCATTTGCCAGCTGCCAGCGGCGCCCTGACTGATCACTTCGACCACAGCGCGGCCATCAAGCCCGGCTTTTTCGGCAAAGTGCAGCGATTCACTCAGCCCCTGAACCAGGCCCGCGATGGCGATCTGATTGCACATCTTGGTCAGTTGTCCGGCACCAGATTCACCAAGGCGGCGGCAGATCTTTGAATAAATCTGCATGATTGACTCGGCCGCGTCATAGGCAGGCTGATCGCCACCGCACATGATTGACAAGACAGCATTTTCCGCGCCTGCTTGACCGCCAGAGATTGGCGCATCGACAAAGTGAAGCCCGCGGGCGTTAGCGGCCTGAAAAAGCTCACGAGTGACATCGGCTGAAACTGTGGTGTGATCGACGAAAATCGCGCCCTCACGCATTCCAGTAAAAGCCCCATCGTCGCCAAGGCAAACTGAGCGCAGGTCATTATCGTTGCCGACGCACGACATCACCAGGTCCGCACCATCAGCCGCTTCGCGTGGGGTTTTGGCAGCACGGCCACTATGCTCAGAAACCCAAGATTCGGCCTTGCTAAAGGTTCGATTGTAGACGCAGACATCATGTCCGGCGGCTTGCAGGTGACCCGCCATCGGGTATCCCATAACGCCAAGTCCTAAAAATGCCAGTTTTGCCATCGTCTTTTCCCTTGCCATTGTCTCGGTGCTGATTTCTGACTATCCCCAGCGCAGGATGCAAGTGAAAACAGGAAGATCTGGTAATGGTGGGTTTGATCAGATGGTTGATACGGATTGTGAGCGGCGCCGTATTGCTGGGGCTGTTGGCCGTAGTTTTGATCTATTTCCTGCTGTCACGGTCTTTACCTGACTACGACAAAGAGCTTGCGGTTGAAGGGCTTTTGGCCCCGGTCGAGATTGTGCGCAACAATGCAAACATCCCTCATATTCTTGGCCAAAACGATACCGACAGTTTCTATGGTTTGGGCTATGCCCATGCGCAGGACCGTCTGTGGCAGATGGTTGTTTTGCGCCGCACAGCGCAGGGCAGGCTATCCGAAGTGTTCGGCATACGAACCATCGAAGTAGACAAAGTCTTGCGTCGACTTGATCTTTACGGGGCCGCGCAGAAATCGGTCGGATCGCAAGACATTCCCACACTCGAGGCGCTGGATGCCTATGCTGATGGGGTCAACGCCCGCCTGAAAGAAATCAATGATGGGGCGCTGGGGCGCGGTGCGCCTGAGATGTTTGTCTTCAATAGCCCTATATCGCCTTGGCAACCCGCAGATTCGATTGCGGTTGTGAAACTGATGGGCGTACAATTGTCCTCTCATCTTCATAACGAGGTGCTGCGGGCGCAGCTGTCTCTCACATTGGATGACCCTAAGCGCCTGAATGACATCCTGCCCGACGATCTGGGAACTGGTATTGCGGCATTGCCACGGTATTCTAACCTGTTCCCCACGTTGGGCGGGCCAGCCGGTTATGCCGTTGCCAAAAATACAGAGGAGCGTCTGTCGCCGTTTAAGGCACCAGTCTTTGCTGGGGCATCAAATGCCTGGGCGGCGTCACCGTCACGATCGGCCTCAGGGGGGACGCTACTGGCGAATGATCCACATCTTGGTTTTTCGGCGCCCGGGATCTGGTATTTGGCGCGCCTTCAATTGGCCGAAGGTGGTGTGATCGGCGGCACAATCCCCGGAATTCCTGCAATTCTGACAGGACGGAATGATCGCTTAGGTTGGGCAATCACTTCGTCATATCTGGATGATCAGGATGTCTTTATTGAAAAACTTAATCCCAAAGACACTTCGCAATATCTGACACCTGATGGGTACAAGCCATTCATAACTGAACGGTCGATCATCCGGATCAAGGATGAAAACCCGGTGACACTGACACGTCGCTGGACTGAAAATGGCCCGGTTTTGCCGGGGTCGTTTAAAGATCTGCAAGATATCACACCTGCGGGGCATGTCGCCTCGGTGTCTTGGACAATCCTGTCACCAGAAGACACGACAATGAGTTCGGCAATTGCTTTGATGAAATCGCGCACGATTGATCAGGCGCTGGACGCAGGTGAGCTGTTTATCGGACCATCACAGAACCTAACCGTGGTGGGGCCATCACGGATAGCGATGAAGGTTATTGGCGCGATGCCAAAACGTGACCCAAACAGCGAAAGCAAAGGGCGTTTGCCTGGGCGCGGTTGGATTGCCGAAAACCGTTGGCAGGGCATGATGTCCTATGCCGATAATCCGGAATTTATTGACCCAGATGGCGGTATCATCGGGAACACCAACAACAAAACCACGGACCGGCCGTTTCCCAATCATGTCAGTTTTACATGGGGGGATACTCAGCGTGTTCATCGCTGGAAACGCCTGATGCAAGGCCGTGAGGTGCACACTCGTGACAGCTTCATTGAGGTGCAGCTGGATACGGTAAGCTTTACTGCGCGCTCGTTGTTGCCGCTGATTGGTGCTGACCTTTGGTTTACGGGCGAATCCGCCCCAGAGGGCACGCCTGAACGCCAGCGCCAACGCGCGCTTGAGCTGCTGTCGGCGTGGAATGGGGAAATGAACGAACACCTGCCAGAACCTTTGATTTATTCGGCTTGGTTGCGTGCCTTGCAAGAGCGCCTGCTGCGTGACGATCTGGGACCATTGGCAGATGAATTTTCTCATGTAAATCCGCTGTTTATTGAGCGTGTATACCGCGACATTGATGGGGCCTCGGTTTGGTGTGATATCCGGCATTCATCGCCGATTGAAACCTGTTCCGATATTGCGCGCCTTGCGCTGGATGATGCGCTGATCTGGCTATCCGAGCGATACGGCACGGCATTGGAAAGCCTGAAATGGGGGGATGCTCATCAGGCGATACATGCCCATCAGGCCTTGGGCGATGTACCGATTTTGCGGTATTTCGTAAACATTCGCCAAAGCACATCGGGAGGCGACAACACGTTGATGCGCGGGTTGACCCGTGGCAGTGGTGCAGACCCATATAGCAATGTGCACGGCGCCGGATATCGCGGTGTTTATGACTTTGCCGATCCTGACAGCAGTGTGTTCATTTCGTCGACCGGACAATCGGGACATTTTCTAAGCCGCTATTACGACGATCTGGCGCAACTTTGGCGGCGGGGGGAATACATTCCTATGTCACTGGCACCCGAGCTGGCGCGCGCAGCTGCGGTTGGCGTGACAGTTCTGACGCCTGCCAAGGAAAATTAATGCGCGCCATCGCCTACGTGGTACTCTGGGTCGTATGGGGTCAATAGCTGCGAAAGGGCAGGGTGGATGGCGAAGCTGCTGATTGTCTATCATTCCAGAACCGGTGGAAGCCGGCAGATGGCCGAAGCTGCGACGCAGGCGGCGCAGGAGGAGACAGAGGCAGTTCTCATATCCGCAGATCAGGCCGGGCCAGAGGACGTGCTGCAGGCGGATGGTTATATTTTCTGTGCGCCCGAAAATCTGGCTGCCATATCTGGAGTGATGAAGGATTTCTTTGACCGCTGTTATTACCCGGTGTTGGGCCAGATCGAAGGCAGGCCCTATGCGCAGATGGTCTGTGCTGGATCAGATGGCGAAAATGCAGTGCGCCAGATGGCACGTATTGCACAGGGGTGGCGCTTGAGAGAGGTGCAGCCCGCAATCATTATCTGCACCCATGCGCAGACGCCTGAACAAATCTTGAGCGACAAGACGATTCCCGAATCGGATTTAGCCGAATGTCGTGAGTTGGGCATGGCCCTTGGGGCCGGGTTGAGCATGGGGATGTTTTAGGCCCGTATGATTGTTCAGCCTGATACGGCCTAAATAACGAGACTGGAAAAAGAAAGGCCGGGCTGAAGCCCGGCCGACACAATCAATGTGATCTCTTTTATTTGGCCAAAGGACCGATGATCATGATCATCTGGCGGCCTTCCATTTTTGGCCAGTTTTCGACCTTGCCTGCGTCTTTGGTATCTTCAGCAACGCGGTTCAGAAGCTCGCGGCCCAGATCCTGGTGCGCCATTTCGCGGCCCCGAAAGCGCAGGGTGATTTTGACTTTGTCTCCATTCCCCAAGAATTTGAAAACGTTGCGCATTTTCACTTCGTAATCATGCGTGTCAGTGTTGGGGCGGAACTTCACCTCTTTCACTTCGATGATCTTTTGCTTTTTGCGGGCTTCAGATTCGCGTTTTTGTTGTTCGTATTTATATTTTCCGAAATCCATGATCTTGCAGACCGGTGGAGTGGCATTGGGGGAAATCTCAACCAGGTCGAGGCCAGCGGTCTCGGCCATTTCCATGGCACGTTCCGGTGTCACAACGCCGGCGTTTTCACCATCTGCGCCAATCAGGCGAATTTCGGTCGCACGGATGCGGTCATTGATGCGGGGGCCTGTCTCGCGCTGTGGTGGCGCGTTGTGCGGTCTGCGGGCTATAGCTTCGTTCCTTTGGTGGTTGATCAAATACTCAAGGCTGCAAAGTAACGGCGGTATGTCGGTGTTTCAAGCGGCAAATCGGCTGACTTGAGCCGATAGAGGCGAATTTCCCCCTTGTCTCTTTTCTTTAGAGGAGTCATCTGATCACAGATACTTGAATGGTCTGCAATCCTGCCAAAGGCCAGAAACTTGAGGGAATTATACCATGAAAAACCTGCTTTGGGTTCTGATTGCCGGTGCTGTGCTCATCGGAGGCTATATGCTGGTGTCCGGTAAATCGGTTGAAGAGATCAGCGAAGACGTCACGCAAACTGGTGAATCTGCGACAGAGGCTGCGACTGAAGCGGCTGAAGAAGCTGTGACTGCTGTAGAAGAAGTTGCTGACGAAGCAGCGGAAGCTGCAGAAGAGGCAGCAACTGCCGCGACAGAAGCCGCTGAAGAAGCTGCGACAGCTGCTGAAGAAGCCGTTGATACCGCAACTGAAGCCGCCAGCGATGCTGTTGATACAGCGACCGAAGCGGCAAGTGATGCGGCTGATACAGCGACCGAAGCAGCCAGCGATGCCGTTGACACCGCGACCGAAGCTGCCAGCGATGTTGCCGATACAGCTTCAGAAGCAGTCGACGCAGCCAGTGACGCGGTGAACGACGCAGTTGACAGCGTAACAGGTGAAGCAGCGGATGCAGCGGCTGAGACAGCAACAGATGCGGCTGCAGACGCTGCCACTGATGCGGCAAATGAAGCTACTGATGCAGCAACTGACGCTGCCACAGATGCCGTCAATGATGCAGCGGATTCAGCTACAGATGCTGCGACCGACGCTGTTACGGATGCAATCTCGAACTAATCTTATCACTTAAGATTAAACAAAAACCGCCGCATTGGATTTCCCGATGCGGCGGTTTTCTTTTGTGCAGTGTTGACTTGATTAGTCGAGGAAAGCTTTTTCCACCACATAGTGTTGTGGCTTCGAGTTGGCACCTTCTTCAAGACCGTACTCTTCGAACATTTCTTTCAGCTCAAGGTTGAACGCCAGATTGCCGCAGATCATTGCGCGGTCTGTGTCTGGGTTCAGAGGCTCGACACCCAGATCCGCAAACGCCTCGCCAGAGCGCATCAGATCGGTGATGCGGCCCATTTTATCGCTCTCTTCGCGGGTGGTGGTCGGGTAGTATTTGATCTTTTTCCAGAAGCCCTCACCGATCACCTCGTTCAAAAGCTCGTCGTCTTTCAAACCTTCGATCAGTTCACGACCGTAGGTCAGCTCACCGGCCTCGCGGCAAGTGTGAGTGATGATCACCTCGTCATAGTCCTCATATGTCTGCGGCTCGCGCAGCAGGGAGGCAAACGGTGCAAAACCGGTTCCAGTGGCAAAGAACCATAGGCGTTTTCCGGGCAACAGGGCGTCATGCACCAGCGTGCCAACCGGTTTGGGGCGCAGAATGATTTCGTCACCCACCTCGATGTGTTGCAGGCGGCTGGTCAGTGGACCGTCTTGCACCTTGATCGAGTAGAATTCCAACTCTTCATCCCATGATGGCGACGCAATCGAATAGGCGCGTAGCAATGGTTTTTCGCGGCCGGTTTTCTCGTCGGTCTGCATCAGGCCGATCATGACAAACTCGCCCGAGCGGAAACGCAGGCTGGCAGGGCGGGTCACACGGAAGGAAAACAGGCGATCCGTCCAGTGTTTGACGGACGTTACGGTCTGCGCATCAGGCAAAGCTTTGACAGGCTTTGGTGCGGTCTGGGCATCGGTCACAGCGGTCATCTCATTCATTGGCAATACGCCGGTCTTAAATGCCGGCGCCTTTCTTTACGCTTAGTCTTTGATAAGGAAAAGGGGGGGATCAACCGCGCAGGCGCGACTGATAATCATGGGCTTGCCAATCAGCGCGGTCGAGCCACTGATCTTCGGGCTGGCGTTCGGCCAGATCATCATTGATCTCGACCTCGTCAAAACCGGCGCGGCGGGCCATTGCGTATTGATCCGCAATCACATGCCCACGAGCACGCAGATGGCCTTTGTAACCCATCAAGCGCAATTGGCGCGCGATGGTGAAGCCTCGGCCATCAGCAAAGCTGGGGAAATCCACCCGCACCATGCGCAGGCTCTCCAAGCGGTCCTTGAGGTCGGCCGGATCGGTGTCGGATGGGACATCCAGCACTTCGGTTTCATTGGTGGCTTCAGCCAGAGGGGTGAAATTCTCGTTCCAGCCATCAGGGGCAAAGCCCGTGTCGGTGACAATCACAGTCATGCGTTTTCTCCTGTTCGCACCATCTTGCCATCGACAATATGGATACCACATTCAGTTTTCTCTTCGCCGCGCCAGCGTCCTGCGCGGGGGTCTTCGCCCTCGGCGACCGGCGTGGTGCAGGGCATGCAGCCGATCGAAGGGTAGCCTTGCGCCACCAATGGATGGCGGGGCAGGCGGTTTTCTTCCATATAGGTGCGCACATCTTCGGGCCGCCAGTGCGCCAGCGGATTAATCTTCATTCTACCGGTCTCGTCTTCGACCTCAAAGAAGTCCAACTCAGCCCGCGTGCTGCTTTGGTAGCGTTTGCGTCCAGTGATCCAGCCGTCAAAGCCTTTCAGGGCATTCTGCAGCGGGATCGTCTTGCGCAGGGCACAGCAAGCGGTTTTATCACGCTGGTTCAGCATGAAGTCCGGATCCTGCGTGCGGGTGTCTTCTTTGCTGGCCCGGATGATATGCAAATTGCGCAGGCCAAGACGCTCGCTCAGCTCTTGCTGATAGACCAATGTCTCGGCAAACAGCAATTCGGTATCGACAAACAACACTGGCGTATCCCGGTTGATGACCGACACCATGTGCAACAGCACCACGGATTCGGCCCCAAAGCTGGAGACCAGCGCCATTTTACCGGCACTTTCATCGGTCAGCGCGCGGGTCAGAACGGTCACGGCTGAGTTCAGCCGGTACCAGTCATTTAGCGCGCCAACCTTTGAGGTCAGCTCATTCTGCGGCATAAGCGCTGTCCTGCTCATAAAGCGCGGACTTGAACGGGGTTAGCCCAACACGACGGTAAGTCTGGAGGAAGGTTTCCTCAGGGTTGTCGCGTAGATCGAGGTAGGCGTAGACGATCCGTTCTACTGCCGGAATGATCTCGTTATAAGCAAAGCCCGGACCCGTGCGGTCACCGATCGCTGCGTCTTGTGTTGCGTCACCACCCAGAGTGATCTGGTAGTTTTCGACGCCAGCACGATCCAGCCCCAGAATGCCGATGTGACCTACGTGGTGGTGGCCACAGGCATTGATGCAGCCTGAGATCTTGATCTTCATGTCGCCGATTTCATGCTCAAGCTTGAGCTCGTCAAAGCGGTTGGCAATCTCTTGCGCTACCGGGATCGAACGGGCTGTGGCCAGCGCACAATAATCCATACCAGGGCAAGCGATGATATCTGAGATAAGACCGATGTTGGCGGTGGCCAACCCAGCCTTTTTCAGCTCAGCATGAATCACGGGCAGATCGGATTTATGCACATGTGGCAAGATCACGTTCTGCTCGTGGCTGATGCGCAGCTCATCATGGCCGTACTTTTGGGCCAGATGTGCCATCACGCGCATTTGGTCAGCTGACGCATCACCCGGCGTTTCGCCGTGCGCCTTAAGGCTGATCTGCACGATGGCATAACCCGGCGCCTTGTGGGCTGACAGGTTGGTGTCGCTCCATGACCGGAAGATAGGGTCGGTCTTGTAGGAGGTCTCAAAAAGAGCTGTGCTTTCATCGCGGAAGGCAGGGGGGGAGAATGCCGCCTTGATGTCTGCAAATAGTGCCTGATCGATGCCGCTAAACGCTGGGCGGATAAGCGCAAAACGTTCTTCAACTCGGGCGCGGATGTCATCAATGCCATGCTCATGCACGGTGATCTTGATCCGGGCTTTGTATTTATTGTCGCGACGGCCCAGCAGGTTCCAGACACTGACGACGGCCTCGAGGTATGGCAACAGATCCTGCTCGGGGAGGAAATCACGCAGGGTCTTGCCAATCATTGGGGTTCGCCCAAGGCCGCCGCCGACGATGACGCGATAACCGATCTCGCCATCTTGTTCGACAACTTGCAAACCGATGTCATGCGCTTTGATCACAGCGCGGTCATTTTCAGCACCTGTCACAGCAATCTTAAATTTGCGCGGCAGAAACTGGAATTCTGGGTGGTCCGTCGACCATTGGCGGATCAGTTCGGCCACCGGACGTGGGTCCGCAACTTCATCAGCCGCTGCGCCAGCGAAGTGGTCAGCCGTTACGTTACGAATGGTGTTACCCGAGGTCTGGATGGCGTGCATCTCCACCTCTGCCAGCGCGTCAAGCATATCTGGCAGGTCTGGCAACTTGGGCCAGTTGTACTGGATGTTCTGACGAGTAGTGAAGTGGCCGTAACCCTTGTCCCACTTTTCAGCCAGCAGTGCGAGCTGGTTCATTTGGCGACCATTGAGCGTGCCATAAGGGATAGCAACACGCAGCATATAGGCGTGCAGTTGCAGGTAGACACCGTTCATCAGGCGCAGCGGCTTGAATTCATCTTCGGTCAGGTGGCCATCGACGCGGCGTTCAACCTGGGCCCGGAACTGGCGATTGCGTTCTTTGACGAAGGCGGTGTCGAATTCGTTATAGTTATACATCTGCTTGCTCCTTTGCGCGGGTCCGGGGCTTAAGCCCGCACGAGACCTTCAGCTTGCTTGCCGTGGTTGTAGTTCGAGGGACCTGTGCGGCGGAAATCCTCGCGAAAGTGTGTTGGCTCTGGGCCGTTTGCGCCAGCAGTGGCATCGGCCAGATAGACACCAACAACCACTTCAGTTTGAGCTTCAGCGAGCAACAACTGTTCCTGTGCGATGGCTTCATCGCAGAACAATTCAGCCTCGGCCAGATCACGGGTCCAGTCGCCGTTGGCGTTGATATAGACAACGTCACCTTCGATCAGGGCGTTGGCGGTGATGACTTTCGGGGTAAAAGCGCGGGCCATATCAGGCGAGCTCCTGTTCTTGTGTATTTGTTAGTGCAACCTGCGCCGCACGTGGCGCGAGGCCGTAAAAGGTGAGGGCCGGGCCGACTATACCAGCAGCGGTCAGATCATTTGCCAAGGTTTCCAAAGTGGATTCCAGAATGCGCTGGTCGGCACGGGTGGCGTTTTCAATCACGGTGACTGGCGTGGCGCGATCTGCACCGTGCATGATCAAGCGTCCCTGAATAAAACGGGCCGATTTCTTGCCCATGTAAATGGCAGCTACCTCACCGGTGCAGGCCAGTGTTTTCCAGTCATGATCAGCAAAGCCTTTCATGTCGTGGCCGGTCAGGAACCGCACGGACGAGTTACGCCCACGTTGGGTGAGACTTTGCCCAATGGCAGCGACCGAGGCTGACGCGGCGGTGATGCCAGGGACAACATGCCAGCTCAGGTCGGAAGCCATAACCGCATCAATCTCTTCGTCCAGGCGACCAAAGACAGTTGGGTCTCCGCCTTTCAGGCGAACCACCTGTGCACCGGACAGGCCATGTTCGATGATCAGCGCATTGATGTCGTCTTGTGACATTGATGGGCCAAAGCCCTCTTTGCCAGCGTTGATCAAGATTGCTTCTCGACGGGCGAGTTCCAAAATTTCAGGTGTTACCAGACGGTCGTGGATAACAACATCTGCCTCATCAAGTGCCTTGCGTGCTTTCAATGTCAGCAGTTCTGGGTCGCCGGGGCCAGCACCAACAAAGGCGACGTGCCCTTCGCGCTCGGCGGTAGCCTGATATTTATCCAGCAAAGTGTTGAGGCTGTCTTTGACTGCAACTTCACCGCCTTGATCCATCGCGCGGGGACCAGCGGAATAGTAGTAATCGGCCCAGAAATCGCGGCGTTTGCGGCCCATTGGCAGGACTTCAACCGCTTTGCGGAAGGCTTTGCCAATCCGTGCGAGTGTGCCGAGTGAGGAAGGCAAACGCTCTTCAAGGTCGGCTTTGATTGCGCGGGCCAGAACTGGTGCCGCGCCTTCGGTGCCGATGGCGACAGTGACCGGGTCACGATCAACGATGGCCGGTGTGATGAATTGGCTGTCGTGCAAGTTGTCGACAATATTGACCAGTGCGCCCTCTGATTCCGCGATGGCCGCGGTGCGGGCGTCTTCAACAGCATCTTCGTCGGCGGCGTAAAACAGGGCGGCGCCTTGAATATCACCGGTCAGCAAAGCCCGGCGATGCAGGATTAGACGGCTTTCATGTGCCCAGTTTTCAATCTCAGCTGCCGGTGCAGGAGAGAAAACATGCAGCTCGGCTTCAGTCTTGAGCAGTAGGCGCAGCTTGGCCAGCGCGGCCTCGCCACCACCGGAGAGAACGACAGAGCGGCCCTCTAGGGCAATAAAGATCGGAAAATGCTTCATAGCTGCGATCCTGCATTCAGTTGACTTCCCTCTCTATATAGAAAATATTCCCGGTATTGCGCTATACTCTAGGGCAAATAAGGAAATTTGTTCTGCGTGGAGGTGGGTTCATGTGGAATATTCCAGAATAAGGGAAAAAGTGGAATGTCTGTTCGCCTTGATGAGTTGGATCGAAAAATCCTTGTGCAGTTGCAGCAAGACGGGGGGCGGTCGTTGGATGAAATTGCCAAGGCCGTGGGCAGTTCTAAGACCCCTGTGTGGAATCGGATTCGCAAAATGCGCGAAGGTGGGGTGATCCGACAGCAGACCTATATACTGGATGCAGATGCGCTTGGCTTTGAGGCATGTTTCTTTGTTCTGATCCGCACGTCGGAACATGACGCAACGTGGCAAAAGACATTTTTGAAGGCGCTGCGCGACCGGCCAGAAGTGCAAGAAGCACATCGGTTGGCGGGCGACATCGACTATATTCTTAAGGTTCGGGTGGAAAATGCGCGTGCTTATGATGTGTTTTATCAGGCGCTGATTTCTGAGGTGAAGGTCCACAACGTGACCGCGCTTTTGTCGATGGAAGAGATCAAGTCGACGACGATGCTACCGCTCTAAGCGGCTGAGCTTCAAAAATGTCTTGCCGGAGCCCATCCCTTGGCCTCAGATTGAACCCTGAGAGTGAGGGAGGGTTCGCATGGAAAACAACACCCGTTTCAACGGCCACACGGATAAACCCCTGTCGGATGTGTTGAACGAATTACGCGTCGCAGCTGACAGACCGTTTGAAGCTGCCCGCCCGATCCCAGCGGCGGTCAATCACTCCTCGGAATTCTACGGCCACGAGCAAAAAACCGTCTTTATGAAAGAATGGATCTGCATTGGTCGCACTGACGAAATCGTATCGCCGGGCGACTACATCACCCATGAGATTGCAAGTGTTCCGGTTCTGATCGTGCGTCAAAAAGACGATAGTATTTGCGGGTTCGTAAATGCTTGTGCGCATCGATTTGCCTGTTTGGCGGCAGATGAAACCGGATCTGCGAAGCGGTTTATGTGTCGTTACCATGCCTGGACTTATGATCTGGATGGGCGTCTGATCCGTGCACCATATATGGAAATGAAAGAGGGGTTTGACCTAGCCGATCATGGTTTGCGCGCATTGCAGATCGAGGTGTGGGAAGGGTTCATTTACGTAACTTTGGCGGAGCACCCTGTGACAACGGTCGCAGCCGCGCTGGAACCCTTTCGCACCAAGGTTGTCGGGCGCTATGACATGGCACGCTACAAAACCGTCATGCGTGAAACGATGGTTTGGGGGGCAAACTGGAAAAATCTGATTGAGAATTTTACCGAGAGTTATCATGTACCTATGGCGCATCCCAAGACATTTGCGCTGCATAAAAAACCGCTTGAGCATTATATTTGCGGTGAGGACAGTGATCATTACGGCTATCACCGCGCCCCGCAGGAGGCGGACGTCGGAAATGGCGCGGCGCACCCGAATAACACCCATCTAGACGGCGAATGGCGACGGATGATGGTGGACTTTTGCGTATTTCCCAGCAATTTGGTGACCCTGATGCCTGATTTTCTGTGGTGGATTTCTGTGCAACCGCAAGAGGTTAATCAGTTTCAGGCCACATGGGGGGTGGCGATCCCACCTGAGGTGTTGGCCGATATTCAGGCAGATGAATATGATGATTGGCTAGAGGCGCTGCGAACCTACATGAATGTCGCCAATGATGAAGACAAAGTGCTGGTCGAAGCGCTGAACAAAGGTTCTGCTTCGACGTTGTTGCCACAGGGTGTTTTGCATCCGATCGAGCGGAATCTGTGGCAATTTACGAGATATCTGGCGCGAGTGTGCGGTGCGGCTAAATCGTAGCACCTTCGAGTGCGGTGATAATAGGTGAGAAATCGGTCGCTTTCAGGCTGGCCCCTCCGACAAGCGCCCCATCAACGTTGCTGACGGTAAAAATGTCATCGGCATTTGTGGGTTTAACTGAGCCGCCATAGAGCAGGCGGATTGCATTCCCGATTTCAGGGCCGAAACGGGATGTCAACTTTTCACGTATAAAGTCATGAACTTCTGCGATTTGTACCAATGTTGGAACCTTGCCCGTCCCGATGGCCCAGATCGGCTCGTAGGCGATGACGGTGTTGTCAGCTGTGGCCGTATCCGGTGTGGAAATGGCCAGTTGCCCGGCGATAATGTCCAATGTGTTGGCTGCGTCGCGCTGGGCCTCAGATTCACCCAGGCAAATGATAGCGGTCAAACCTGCGGCATGGGCCGCACGAGCCTTGATGCGCACCAGCTCGCTGTCTTCGTTGTGGTCTTCACGGCGCTCAGAATGGCCAAGGATAACTGCGGTTGCACCCACATCAGTGACCATCTCCGCCGAGATGTCGCCGGTATGCGCACCAGAGGTATCGGCGTGGCAGTCCTGCGCGCCAATCGAAACAGAAGAGGTTGAAACTTGCATCGCTGCCTGCCCAAGGAGCGTGGCGGGCGGGCAGATCAATATATCCACTGCAGCGTTGGGGTGCAGGTTGGCAAGGGTGTCAAGTTCGCTCAGAGAACTGCCTGTGCCGTTCATCTTCCAGTTTCCTGCTGCCAGTTTGCGCCTCATGTCCTGTTCCTTTTTTAAGTTGTTGCTGTTTTTTCCCGAACAGGGGCAGCAGTCAAGCGGGTTTGCATTTGAGAGACAAAGTATTTATGCGAGCCTGAATAGATAAAGGAATGCTGGCATGATCCCTGAGATTAACCTTAAAGCCGCCTCGCAAGGCGACGTGACATCGTTATGCGATGTCCGTAGCGCAGCAGAGGAAATCGGGTTTTTCACAGTCACAAATACGGAAGTTAGCAAGTCAGATGTTGAGGCCGCCCTTGACGCATACCGTACATTTTTCCGGGCACCCGCCGCGAAGAAACAGGCGGTGGATATGGCGCATACTGGATCAAACCGGGGGTGGGGGGCATCACAGGCTGAACAGGTCGATCCAAATGCCAATCCGGATTATAAGCAGGTGTTTGATTGCGGTTTTGAACTGGATGCCGATGATCCGCTGCGTCAATCGGGGCTGAGCGTCTATGCCCCCAATCTCTGGCCGCAGGATGATCCGGGGTTCAAGCAATCGATTGTCGCATATTACCAGCAGGCCTTGCAGGTTTCGGCGCAAATTCTTCAAGTTCTGGCCTCAGCTATCGGCGAAGATGCCGGGTTCTTTCAGGACAAGTTTGACCGGCCCATGGCCTTGCTGCGCGGCAATTATTACCCGCCGCGTCCGGGCTGGGCTGGGGAAAAAGATTTCGGCATTGCCGAGCATACCGATTATGGTTGCCTGACGTTACTGGCCACGGATGGTACCCCGGGGTTGGAGGTCAAACTGCGCGATGGGAACTGGGTTCCGGTGACGGCAGAACCGGGGCAGTTTATTGTGAATTTTGGTGAGATGCTGCAGATGTGGACCCGTGGCAGGGTGCTTGCGACGCCGCATCGAGTGATCGGAACGCAGGACGAGAGAATCTCTATCCCTATGTTTTATAATCCAAACTTCAGCACTAACGTTGCCCCGATTGGGTCAGGTCATGAGATTATCGCAGGGGATCATCTGACCAAACGCTATGATGAAACTTACGTACATCTGCAAAGCGGGACGTGAATTGGGCGCTGAGGGCTTACATGCCCTCAAATTTGATAGATTCTCCGCAACCACAAGCTTCTGAGACGTTGGGGTTGTTGAATTTGAAGCCTGCTTCGAGCAGGGACACTTCATAATCGATCTCGGTGCCAAACAGGAACATCTGCGCCATGGGGGCAATCATTACCCGTGCGCCGTCTTGTTCGACGACCTCGTCATTGGGGTTCACTTCGGCGACGTATTCCATGGTGTATTCCATGCCCGCACAGCCGCCTTTTTTAACGCCAATACGCAGGCCCTGATGGCTGTCTTTGGCCATCAGTTTCGCGATTTGTGCAGCGGCGGTCGGGGTGATGGTGACCGCCTGTTTTCCCGGAATTCCAAACATGAATTAAGCCTCTCAAAGACTTATATAAGTTACATAAAGCCCAGTTCAAGCCGGGCTTCGTCGCTCATCATATCCATACCCCAGGGCGGTTCCCATGTGAGCTCAACATTGACCTGCTTGACGCCAGCCATCGGCTCAATCGCTTCAGCAATCCAGCCAGGCATTTCACCAGCCACCGGGCAGCCCGGCGCGGTCAGAGACATGATCACATTGACGGCATTCTCGGCATCAATTTCAATGGTGTAGATCAAGCCCAAATCATAGATATTCACCGGAATTTCAGGGTCATAAACACTGCGGCATGCTTCAACCACCTGATCATACAATGGGTGGTCAGTGGTAGAAGGGGCGATCAAAGGCGCGCCTTCAAGGGGTTCAGTGCTCTGGTCCATGACGTGTTCCTGCGGGTTATCTTGATAAAACATATAGGGATTATGAAAACCATCGTCCAGAGGGGGGGAGGGTAAATTGCGTACCGGTTGTACGTAGGTTTGGTACACAAATCTAGGACACGTAAGTTTTGTGAAGACGGTATTGTTGCAGGGGGAAGTGGTCATGGATATCGAAGCGGGGCTGGGTGGCGCGCGCAGGGTAAAAGTATCTGATAGATCTTATAGGCCAACTGCGATCGTGATTCGCGATGTGTGCTTGAAAATTACGGCGATCATTTCAAAGACTATGGGTGGTTGGGATCCACCCTACGGGTTGTCTTGTGCGATTCACCATATAAGTGGTGAAGGTTAGTTTTGAACTGGAAAGTTACGGGCCGGTGGGCAAAACTGCCCACCCTGCAGGGTGGGTCAGAGTGCCATTCCCGCCGCCCAGCCGCTGGACCAGGCCCATTGGAAGTTGTAGCCACCAAGCCAGCCGGTGACATCGACGGCCTCGCCGATGGCGTAGAGACCGGGGATGTGTTTGGCCTCCATGGTCTGGGACGACAGGCCATTGGTGTTGATGCCGCCGATGGTGACCTCGGCTTTGGCATAGCCTTCGGATCCGGTGGGGGTGAATTGCCAGTCCGACAGGCGGGCTTGAGCCGCGCGTAATTTTTTGTCGGGGATGTTGGCCATTTCACCGTCTAGGGCCAGCTTTTCGGCCAGTGCGGTGGCCAGCCGATCAGGAAACGCAGTGGTGAGCGCTGATTTCAGCCCCGAACGTGGTGCGTTCTTTTTCGCATCAACGAGCCAGTCAGCGGGGTAATCAGGCAAGAAGTTGATGCTGATCTGGTCGCCATTGCGCCAGTAAGAAGAGATTTGCAGGATCGCAGGCCCAGAGAGACCCTTGTGGGTGAAGAGAGATCCGGCACGAAAGCGCGTCTTGCCATGCCGGGTGATGGTGTCAGCGGAAACGCCTGAGAGATTGCGAAACAGTAGCTCATCTTCGCCAAGGGTCAGGGGTACGAGGGCAGGGCGCGGTTCAACCACCTTGAGGCCGAACTGTCGGGCCAGTTGAAAGGCGAAATCGGTGGCGCCCATTTTGGGGATCGACGGCCCACCCGTGGCGATGACTAGTGCCGGGGCAGTGGCGGCCATGTTGTCCAGCGTCACGGTGTAGCGCGCATCAGAATGGGTGACGTCGCTGATCGATTGCCCCAGTTGCAGGGTGACATCACCGCGGCCACAATCATCTAGCAACATCTTAACGATCTGCCGGGCAGAATCATCGCAAAACAGTTGGCCCAGCTCTTTTTCATGCCATGCGATTTTGTGACGGTCGACCATTTCTATAAAGTCCTGTGCCGTGTAGCGGCCAAGGGCAGATTTTGAGAAATGGCGGTTTGCGCTGAGGTAACATTCGGCGCGTGCATCCACATTTGTAAAGTTACAGCGTCCGCCGCCTGAGATCAGAATTTTTTTCCCGGGCTTGTCAGCATGATCAATCACCAGCACGCGTTTGCCGCGTTGCCCGGCGATGGCGGCACACATCAGCCCTGCGCCACCGGCCCCAAGGATGATGGCGTCATAAGTGTAGGTCTGAGAGAGCACATTTGTCATGCTGGGCCGATAGACTGTTCCAGAAGGGATCACAATGGCATCTGTTCACTGGGTTTTCTGGACTTATCCCACCCTGTAGGGCAGCACGCCGCGCTCATCCGGCACGACTTGCAGGCGGCGTTCAAGCGGCGGAACAGAGCGTTGATGGCAATGGGTGCGTTCGCAGATACGGCAGGAAATGCCGATGGGCTCAAAGGCCTGTGCGTTGTTCAGATCCAACCCGTCGGCGTAGATCAGGGCGTCGGCATGTTTGACTTCGCAGCCCAGGGCGATTGCGAAGCGGCGCACGGGTGCCCCAAACGAGCCGCCGGATTTTGAGACATCCCGGGCAAGGCTGATATAGCGGACGCCATCGGGGGTTTCGGCCAGTTGGCGCAGGAATTGTGCGGGTGTTTCAAAGGCGCGGTGCACGTTCCACAGCGGGCAGGCCCCGCCGAAGCGGGCGAATTGTAGTCGGGTGGCGGAGTGGCGTTTGGTGATGGTGCCGGCCTGATCAACGCGGACAAAGAAGAACGGCACGCCCTTGGCGCCGGGGCGTTGCAAGGTCGAGAGGCGATGACAGACCTGCTCGATGGATGCGCCAAAGAGATTTGCGAGGACTTCCAAATCATGCCGGTGTTCTTGAGCCGCAGTCAGAAAGGTGGTGTAGGGCATCATCGCGGCCCCGGCGAAATAGTTGGCGAGGCCGATTTTGGCGATGTCACGGGCGGCGTCGGAGTGGAAACGGGCGAGGTCCAATGTCGCTTCGATCAACTGGTTTTGGGTCAGCAGGGCGACTTGTAGGAGGAGCTGGAAATCGCGGGTTTCCGGTTCTGCGCGTGAAGAAAGATACAGCGTTTTGGTCTGCGCATCATAGCGGCGCAGCGGGCCATCGTCCGAGGTTAAGACCGTAATACCCATTTTTTCAAGGCGGTCGTGAGCAATGTCACGTGGGCGTTTTGTGACGGACTGCACGAAATGTTCGGCGGCGCGGTCAACCGCATCGATGTAGTTGTCGCAATAGTGAAAGAAATCGCGCACCTCGTCCCACGGGCTGGTCTGGGTGCGGGCGTCTTCGCGGCCCAGGGCCTCGTCGAGTGACGCAAGACGCTCGTGGGTTTGACGGTAAGCACGATGCAGTTCCAGAAAGGCGCGAGCGAGAGCCGGGGCATTGGAGGCGGTGAGGCGCAGGTCGGTCAAGGGTGGTGGATCATCTGCAAAAATCGGATCGGCCAAGGCTTCGCGCATGTCGCTGACCATACGTTCGGCATCACCGCTGGACAGCTCAGTTACGTCAAAGCCAAACTCTTGCGCCAGAGCGAGCACCACGGTGGTGCTGATCGGGCGATTGTTGTTTTCCATCTGGTTGAGATAGGGCAAGGATACCCCCAGGCGGGCGGCAAAATCCTTTTGCGTCAGGCTGAGACGTTGACGGGTTTCGCGCAGTTTCGCGCCGGCGTAGAGCTTTTGAGTGGCCATGGCTTTGCCTTGAGGTTTGCAAGTTAGCTTTTGCGGAGCTTAAGTTTGCAAATTCAGGGATGCAAGAGGTCACCTGTTGGGGCGATGTTCAGATCGAGGTGTTTTTTGAGTGCGCTTTGGCCTTTGGGTGTCACATGCAATACGCGACGTTCGCGGGCGCGTTCGATCCAGCCGTTGGCAAAGGCCAGATCGGCGATGGTGGCGCCGACAACGCCGGCCACATGATGGCGGCGTTCGCTCCAATCCAGGCATTGGCGGGCAAAGAGGCGTTTGCTGTGGCGTAGGGTGGGGATATCTGCCCCAAAGGAGCCGAGTAGCGCCTCGCCTTGCGGGGTGAGCTCATAGTCGTTGTCTAGTGGTACCAGTGCGCCTTTGGCAACCAGCGCGTCGGCGATGGCCACGCCTAGATGTCCGGCGATGTGGTCATAGCACAGGCGGGCCTGCTGGATGGGGGTACGGGGGCGTTTGCCGGGACGGTCGGCCAGATTGACATGGGCGGTTTGCGCCACAAGCTGTTCCAGTGCATGGGCAATTTGCGGGCTGGCAAGGCGGTAATAGTTGTGGCGCCCGCTTTTCTCACGGGTGACAAAACCGCCCTCTAACAGTTGGCTGAGGTGCTCGCTGGCGGTGGAGGCTGACACCCCAGCGACACCGGATAGTTCGGTCATGGTCAGGGCGCGGCCGTCGAACAGCTCCGTCAACATTATTGCGCGGGCTGGGGCGCTGATCATCGCGCCGATGCGGGCCATTGGAGGTTCATCATGCATGTTTCGGAAATAACCGAAGCATGCCGTCCGCGTCAAGGTGTAGGTCTAGAGGGAGAGAAGACAATGAGGATCACGTGATGAGTGACGTAAATGCAAGCCGAAGAGAGGAAAGCGGGTATTTCGGACGCAGACAGAGCCCGCTTTTGGGCGTCTTTTTGGTGGTGACTTCTGCCGTGACCTTCAGCACCGCGGGGCTCTTTACCAAGGGCGTCACTGCCGGATCTTGGGAGGTGATTTTTTGGCGCGGGGTGTTTGCGGTGAGCTTTACCATCGGTTGGATCTGTTTGCGCCAGCGGTTCCGGAGTGAGGTTTTACTGATGGGATGGAGCGGGGCGGCCATTGCCGTCGTGGGTGCGGCAGGGACGGCGGCGTTTATCGCATCGTTCAAGCTGACAAGTATCGCCAATGTGTCGTTGATCTACGCAGTGGCACCGCTGATTTCCGCTTTGTTGGCGTGGCTCTGGATAGCTGAGCCTGCAGGGCGGCGGGTGATTTGGGGCGGGATCGGCGCCTTGATCGGTGTGGCGATCATTGTTTCGGGATCATTGGGCGGGGTGAGCCTGAAGGGCGATCTGCTAGCCTTGTTTATGGCCTGCATGATGGCGCTGATGATGGTGCTGTATCGAGTGCACCCAGAGACTCCGGGCGCAGGGCCAATGGCATTGTCTTCGGTCTTATTGCTGCCGTTTTGTATGGTGTTTGGGGCGCCGTTTGTATTGCCTATATCCGAGATCATAATCTTGGCGGCGTTTGGCCTGATCTTTGCGATTGCCTCGGTCACATTGGTCGAAGGTGTGCGGCGGATCCCGGCGGGACAGGCGGCGTTGTTGAGCACGTTGGAGGTGCCATTGGCTCCCGTTTTGGCCTTTGTGGTGTTGGCAGAAATACCGGCGGTGCAAACCATGATCGGTGCACCATTGGTTTTGGTGGCGATTGTTCTAGCTGCATGGCCGCAGCAACCCCATCAGATTTCTGGGTAGTGCGCGTCAGGCGTGGTGTTGGCCAAGCGATTGAAGCTGTTGGTGAAATGGCAGTGGGCGATTTCAGCGATGATGGCGACCAGTTGACCGTTGTCGAAGCCGTCGGCATGGGCCTGTGCCAGTTCCGCATCTTCCAGCTTGCCGCCTGTTTCGACAAGGCGGCGGGTCAGGCGTTGCAGGCGGGCGGCGCGGCTGTCACCGGAGATCAGTTCGCCCTTTGAGATGCGGATGATCATCTCCATGTCGATCTTGCGGGCGGCGGCCATATCGAGATGCGCGGGCACGCAGTAGTGGCAGCCGTTTTGCACGGCCATGTCCATGCAGATTACCTCACGGTCCTCGTGTGAGAGGCCGGATTTGTCGAGGGCTGTCCAAAAGGCGAGAAAACCCTCAAGCACCGCTGGGTTATGCGCCATTGCATCTGTGATGTTGAGGGGCTTGCCCCAAGCCGCGCGAACTTTGTCGCGCGCGGCTTTTTGTTGGAGCGTTTCGGTTTCAGCGGTGACCGGCGGAATGCGCTGCATCAGTAGCTGTAATCCGCGAAAATCCGAGTCAGGTCGCCGTTCCAGTCGCCGTGATAGCGTTCCAGCAGTTCATCAGCGGGAACTTTGCCGCTTTCGATGCTTTCTTGCAGGGCGTTGAGGAAGTGGGTTTCATCTGGCACCAGACCACCTGCACCGGGGCGGGCGCGGGCTTTGAGGCCAGCCTCGGAAATGCTCAGAACCTCGCGGGCCAGATCGTGCATCTTGATGTCACCGACTTGGGCTTGCAAAGCGCTTTCGCTGGCGGCGATACGAAGGTTTTCGCGAGTTTCAGTATCCCAGTCTTTAACCAGATCCCAAGCGGCATCCAGCGCGCCTTGATCATAGGTTAAGCCAACCCAGAAAGCGGGCAGCGCGCACAGGCGACGCCATGGGCCGCCATCGGCGCCGCGCATTTCCATGAATTTTTTGATCCGCGCCTCGGGGAAGGCGGTGGTCAGGTGGTCAGCCCAGTCGGACAGCGTTGGTGTTTCGCCGGGCAGGGCGGGCAGTTTTCCTTCGAGGAAGTCGCGGAACGACTGGCCAAGCGCGTCAATATATTTGCCATCGCGGTAAACAAAATACATTGGCACATCTAGGGCGTATTGAGTCCACGCCTCAAACCCGAACCCCTCGTCAAAGACAAAAGGCACCATGCCGGTGCGGGCATCATCCAGATCACGCCAGACGCGGGACCGCCATGATTTATGGCCGTTGGTTTTATTTTCAAGGAACGGTGAGTTGGCAAACAAAGCGGTGGCGACAGGCTGCAGGGCGATGGCAACGCGTAGCTTTTGCACCATGTCGGCCTCGGATCCGAAATCCAAATTGACCTGTACCGTGCACGTGCGTCGCATCATGGTGCGGCCCATGGTGCCGACCTTTTGCATGTAGCTGTCCATCAGTTTGTAGCGGCCTTTGGGCATGAGGGGCATTTCCTCATGCTGCCAAATGGGGGCGGCGCCAAGACCGATGAAGCCAACGCCGATTTCATCGGCGATGTCCTTGACCTCGCGCAGGTGAACATTCACCTCGTCGCAGGTTTCATGGATAGTCTCGAGCGGAGCGCCTGACAGCTCCAGCGCGCCGCCGGGTTCTAAGCTGACGTTTGCGCCGTCTTTTTCCAGACCGATCAGCTTGCCGCCTTCGCGGACCTCGGCCCAGTCGTGGCGGTCACGCAAACCCTCGAGAACGGCAACGATGGAACGCTCGCCTTCAAACGGGAGGGGTTTTAGCGTGTCCTTGCAATAGCCGAACTTCTCGTGCTCGGTGCCAATGCGCCAGTCTTCTTTGGGCTTACAGCCACTTTCTAGGTATTCTGCAAGTTGCTCGTGGCGTTCAATTGGTCCGCCGCCGGACTGGGGAATGGACATGGGCGCATCTCCTGCCTTGTCACGTTTGTTTAGGTTGCAACCACTGGCTTTAATTTAAAGCAGTGTCAATGCAGCCGGTTGGTTGGTTTTTGCCAGATCACGATAGGGTGATCTGGTTTCGAATTGAGGGTGGACAGCATTTGTTCGGTCTTGAGGTCAGGCAGAGAGGCGAAGGCATCAAACAGCAGATCCGCGCCTGAGGCGGTCAGCGGGATTTGAAGCGCGGGCTGTCCGGGTTGATTGAGCACCCAATGGGCAGGGTGACCAGTGGGGTCAAGCTGCAGGCGGGTCATTTCACGGATGGCGATGGCCCCGCCATCGAGCGGACCGAAATAGGAGATCTGCCCTTCGACCACCTGCACCACGCCGGGGCCGTCTTGCCCCTGACGGAAACGGATGCGTTGAATGCCTGCGGCAAGACCGATGAGACCAGCGATGCAGAAGGCATAGCCCAGCCATTTGACAAAGCCAAAGCTGGCCAGCGCCCACCACAGGCCAAGGCCTAGCAGGATTGTGCCTGCGAGCATCTCGCGCCATTGCCAGAGGGTCGCGCGGGCTTCGGGGCGGATCATGACCAATCTCCAATCACTTGTTGCCAGACGGTCATTGCGGCCACGGCGGCGGTGTCGGCGCGCAAGATGCGAGGGCCGAGGCTGACGGCATGGGCGAAGGTTAGGGCGTGCAGGCGCGAACGCTCCGATTCGGAAAAGCCGCCTTCGGGCCCGATGAGGATGGCCCATTTGTTACCTGCAGCAGCGCCAAGGGTTTCAGCTGCCCCAGCCAGAGATTCGTCGCAGAACATCAGTTGCCGGTCTTCGGGCCAGTCCGAAATAAGTTTGTCGAGTTTTGCGAGGGCAGTGACCTCTGGCACGAAGGTGCCGCCGCATTGCTCTGCCGCTTCAACTGCGTGGGCTTGCAGGCGGTCCTGGCGGATGCGATCGGAATTGGTGAAATCGGTCTGGATCGGGCAGATGCGGGCCGCGCCCATCTCGGCTGCCTTTTCAACGATAAAATCGGTGCGGGCTTTTTTAATGGGTGCAAAGAGCAGCCATAGATCAGGCGGGTTATGCTGTGGGCGGGTTTGTTCGATAACGCCCAACTCTCCGCCACGCTTGCCAGTTTGCGTTACGGTTCCTCGCCATTCACCGTTCTGACCGTCAAAGAGTAACAGATCATCACCCACGCCTTTGCGCATGACGCCAAAAAGATAATGCGCCTGTTCCTTTGTGATAGGAACAGATTGCCCTTGGGCCAAAGGGTGCTCTACAAACAGTCTGATCTTAGCGGTACTCATGAGGCCAACATATGACCGGGAATGACCAGATGCCAGAGGCGACAGGACAGGTTTCTGACGCTGTCAAAGATAACTGGGTGGATCGTTGGGCACCGGTGACAACGCGGCCTTATTTACGCCTATCGCGGGCGGACCGGCCAATTGGCACTTGGCTGCTGTTGTTACCCTGTTGGTGGGGGCTTTTGTTGGCCATGCTTTATGATGGGCGGGCGGGGTGGCATGACCTGTGGATCTTTGTTGGCTGTGCGATAGGATCTTTTGTGATGCGCGGTGCGGGCTGTACGTGGAATGACATTACTGACCGCCACATTGACGGCAGCGTGGCGCGCACGGCTTCGCGCCCGATTCCATCAGGGCAAGTGAGCGTGAAGGGAGCGTTGATTTGGCTGGTGGTTCAGGCGTTGCTGGGGTTGGCGGTGCTGATGACCATGAACACTGCAGCGATTGTGCTGGGTGTTTTGTCGCTGGCACCTGTCACGATTTACCCTTTTGCCAAGCGCTTTACTTGGTGGCCACAGGCATTTTTGGGAATCGCGTTTAATTGGGGTGCTTTGTTGGCCTGGACGGCGCATGCCGGTGCGTTGCATTGGCCGGCTGTGGTTTTGTACCTGTCGGGCGTGGCTTGGACGTTGTTCTATGACACGATTTATGCTCATCAAGATAGTGAAGATGATGCCTTGATCGGGGTCAAGTCTACCGCGCGGCTATTTGGCAATGACAGTCCGAAATGGTTGATGCGATTTTTGATCGCAACTGTCACCCTGCAAGGGCTGGCCGTGATCATGTCCGCACCAGATGGGCAGCCGTTGATGATGGTTGTGGCGCTGTGTGGGCCGTGGTTGATGGGCTGGCATTTGCACTGGCAATTGCGTCAGTTTGATATGCAGGACAATAGTAGCTTGGTGGCTTTATTCCGATCAAATAGGGATGCCGGATTGATCAGTGTGCTGTTTTTTGCCTTTGCCTTGATGCTGTGATTGAACTTCGTGGGCCGTAGGCCTAAACACAACGAAACAGAACAAATTCCGGTTTTTGGCATGCGCCTTTCTTCGACTATTGCGATTGCTACAGTTTTTGGTGGTGCAGCGGGACTATGTCTTTTGGGGGCGAGTTTTGCGGTTTCCGCGGTTGAAGATGGATCGCGCAAGGTGGTTTTGCAGGAGCTAACCACAAATGACATTGCCTGGGCCGAGGTGGATGCCAATGGCTTGCAGGTTTTTCTAGCCGGGACAGCACCATCAGAGGCGGCCCGCTTTAATGCCCTGTCAGCGGCTGGTAAGGCAGTTGATGCAGCGCGAGTCATTGACCAGATGCTGGTGGTGGATTCGATTGAGGCGTTGCCACCACGGTTTTCTATCGAAATTCTACGTCACGATCAGGGGGTTTCCCTGATTGGGTTGATCCCTACACAAACGGATCGGGGTGAGCTGATCGCAGATGTAGAGGCTGCCGCAGATGGTGAGCCGGTGGCTGATCTGCTAGAAGCGGCCGATTATCCGGTGCCGGAACAATGGGACGATGCCCTGCGTTTTGCGATTCGCTCTCTGGAACAGTTGCCGAGGGCAAAGATTTCGGTCGAGGCCAACCGTGTAGCTGTGACTGCCATGGCTGAAGGCCGCGCGGAAAAGGTCACGCTTGAAACATCGCTTGCACGAGATGTTCCGAGTGATGTCAGGCTCTCAACAAACATCACGGCCCCACGTCCGGTGATCACCCCGTTTACATTGCGGTTTGTGATAGATGCTGGCGCGGCGCGTTTTGATGCCTGTTCTGCCGATACGGAAAAAGCGCGTACTGCGATCATCAAGGCTGCGACACAGGCCGGTGTGAATCGCAAAGTTGACTGCACCATTGGCCTGGGCGTGCCGTCACCGAGATGGGCAAATGCGGTTGAGCTGGCGATTGCGGCCGTCAGTGATTTTAATGGTGGCAGTGTCACTTTCTCTGATGCTGATATCTCGTTGGTGGCGCATGAAGACGTCTCTCAGCAACACTTTGATGATATTGTCGGCAAGCTTGAAACCTCTTTGCCCGAAGTATTTACTCTCCATGCAAAGCTGCCTGAAAAGGCTGTGACCAGTGCCGACAATACACCGGAATTTGTCGCCACACTATCGCCAGAGGGGCTGGTTCAGATCCGCGGGCAGATCAGTAGCGAAGGCAGTCGCAAAACAGTCGATAGCCTGGCCAAGGCACGATTTGCGTCAGATGTGGTGCATACAACTGCACGACTGGCCGAAGCGTTGCCGCGAAACTGGCCGGTTCGAACCCTGACTGGCGTCGAAGCCTTGTCTTATTTGTCGAGTGGTGCCGTCACGGTTACCCCTGACAATCTGACCGTAAAAGGTAAAACGGGCCGTCCAGATGCGAGCGCAAAAGTGTCTGCTATGCTGGCGTCGAAGTTAGGCGAGGCGGGACAATATTCAATAGATATTGAATATGTAGAGGCGCTTGACCCGGTGGCCAGCCTGCCAACACCGGATGAATGCGTTGATCTGATTTCCCAGATGCAGGTCGACCGCAAGATCAATTTTGAGCCGGGATCATCTAATGTGGATGAAGATTCAAGCCCAATTCTGGATGATATCGCGGAAGTCTTACGGGAATGTGGTAAGATCAAGCTTGAGATCGGTGGTCACACCGACAGCCAGGGTCGCGAAGAAATGAACCAGCAGCTGAGCCAGACGCGGGCGCAAACCATTTTGAATGAACTGCGCCAGCGCCGTGTGCTGACCTCTAAATTTACGGCAACGGGGTATGGTGAAAGCCAACCGATAGAATCTAACGATTCTGAGGCAGGCCGCGAGGCCAATCGGAGGATTGAATTCCTCTTGATCCGGCCAGACCCGATTGTGGAAGAAGAAACCACACTTGACGCTTTGGCGGAGCCAAAAGGCGAAAAACCCGAAGAAAACGCAGAAGAAAAACTGCAAGAAGACGCCGAAGGACAGGCAGCAGATGAATAGAACTGAGTTTATCATAGTGACCGCCATTATCCTGTTTGTGGCGTTTTGTCTGGGCTGGTTTGCCAACTGGCTGGTGCACCGCTTTGTCCGGGTGCCCGGGGCGGATGTGGAAGAGGTGGAGCGCATGGCGCAGGAGCTGCATGAGGCCGAGGAAACCCGCGATCAGGCGATTACCTACCTGCAACAGCGCGAGGCGGACCTGACCAACCAACTGTCGCAGACCGAAGCCGAACTGGCCGCCACCATGGACGGGCTGCGCGATGCCCGCCGCGAGGCGGAAGAGCTGCGCAATGCGCTGTCGGGGGCGTCTTGATCGATTGTTGCCAATCCATTCTGGTGAAGAAATGGTGGGTTGGCACCCACCCTACGGCGAGTTGCAGAGTGATGCATTTTGGAGCGTGTTTGTGAAGATAAAGTGTGAATGCGGAGCTGTCATCCCAGATCAAACAGATAATCTATCTTTCAAGGGTTATGTATTTGGTGACAAAGATTGGTTTAATTTCTGGGACATAGTGGATGAAGCTATCGAAAATCCTCCCGCAGTTGAAACCAAAGAGCAGACTGCGATGAGGATTCGGAGAAGCGAAAAGACACGTATGGCTTGGGAATGTTTTCAATGTGGTCGATTGTATATGGACGATAGCCAAAGCCAGCTAGTGCAGTACGTCCCTATCAACGGAAAATATAATAAAATACTCGATAGATGATGAGATGTGGGCAAAGTTGCCGGTCCTACGAAGTCGCAAACTTCGCTATCGCATGTGTGAGGCATTCGAGGCTGTCGGTGTAAGGGATGCCTTCGGGGATGGCATTGGTGAGGAGCGAAAGCTCGGTACAGGCGATCAGGAGGTGATCGGCGCCGAGGTCCAGAAGATCCTGCGCAATCTTTGACAGCGGTGTGATCTGGCTGGCGGCGGGTTCCCCGGCCTTGATGGCGCGGATGATGGTTAGCAGCGCCTCGTCCTGCGGCAGCCAGACGGGGGTGAGGCCATGGGCGGCGAAGGGTTTATTGAACACGCCCACCATCCGCGTGGCAGGGGAGGCGAGCATGCCGATGCGTTTGGCCCCCGATTTGGCCAAATGTGCGGCGGTCAGATCCAGCATATTCAGAAATGGTACCGTGCTACCCGCGACCACGGCAGGCGCGTAGTAGTGCGCGGTGTTGCAGGGCATGGCAATCGCTTGCGCGCCCGCCTGCTGCAGATCTTGCGCCATGCGGGTTAATGTTGGGCCGGGGTCTTCGCCCTGGCCTTCGATCAGCGCCTTGATACGCGAGGGCACCTGCGGGTTTTGGTGTACGATCAGGGGGATATGGTCGGCGTCGTCATGCGCGTCGACCATACCCAGCATTTTTTGCATCAGGAGGATGGTGGCCTCGGGCCCCATCCCACCGAGGATGCCAACGGGTTTCATTCAGGCACGTCAAACAAGTGGCGATAGCCGGTCAGACCGATGGCGCCGCCGGTGTGCAGGAAGACAACCTTTTCACCCTTTTTGAAGTGACCTTTGCGAATGAGATCGATCAGGCCAGCGCCGCCTTTGGCCGAATAGACCGGATCCAGTAAAATAGCCTCGTGCTTGGCGAAGATGTCGATGGCTTCCAGCGTATCCTCGGCTGGCATGCCGTAGCCGGGGCCGACGTAATCGGTGTTGGCCACTACGTCTTCGCGGGCAACCACACCGGGGCAACCCAGTTTTTCGGCGGTTTTGACGGCGAGGTTGTAAACATTTTCCTCTTGCTTGGCTTTGGGGGCGCGCACGCCGATGCCCAGCAGGGGAATGTTGGCGTTCATTGCGCGGAGACCAGTGATCAGACCGGCTTGAGTGCCAGCGGAACCCGTGGCGTGCACGATGTGATCAACGTTCAGGCCCATGGTGACAAACTGGTTCAGCATTTCCAGTGCACAGTTGACATAGCCAAGCGCGCCCGTGGCGTTTGAGCCGCCACCGGGGATGGTGTAGACATTGCGGCCCTCAGAGCGGAATTTGTCAGCGACGGCTTCCATTTCCGCGTGCATGTCCAGATCAGGACCGCGATGCTCCATCGTGGCGCCGTGCAGGTGATCGAGCAGAACGTTACCGTTGTGCTTGTAGTTGTCATAATTGTAGCCGGTGCGATCTTCGAGCAGGATGTGGCAATCCATGCCCAGCTTGGCAGCGGCAGCGGCGGTTTGGCGGGCGTGGTTAGACTGTGTCGCGCCTTGCGTCATCACCATGTCGGCGCCTTGTGCTTGCGCCTCGGCCATCAGGAATTCGAGCTTGCGTGTCTTGTTGCCGCCGGTCGAAAGCCCGGTGCAGTCGTCACGTTTGATATAGATGTCAGGGCCGTCAAGCGCCTCGGACAGGCGGGGCATATGTTCTAGCGGGGTGGGCAGGTGTGCAAGGTGCACGCGGGGGAATTTGGCGAGGTTCATGCTGTATCTCCGAAATGTCTCATTTCGCAATTAACCACAATAATAGTGCTACAACAAATTCGAAAACCATGCTTTAAGTTGTATAAATTGCAATTTGTGCGTGATGTGATGAAACTTGAATGGATCGAAGACATCTTGGCTGTTGCTGAAACCGGGTCCTTTTCTGCGGCGGCAGAGCGGCGTTTTCTGACCGCCTCGGCCTTTACCCGCAGGATCAGGGCGATGGAGGAAGCACTGGGATGCGCTTTGTTTGATCGAAACCGAAAACCGGTGACTTTGCTGCCGCATGTGCAGGCGATGGAATTTGAGCTGCGTGAATCGGCGCGGAATTTTCGCGAGTTGCGATTGGCGTTATCGGATGATGTTGGCCTGCATGGTCGCCGTCTGACGTTGGTGTGTCAGCACGCCCTGACCACCATGGTGGCCCCGTGGTTGGTGCGGCAGCTGGGGCAGGGCCGGGAAGGGATGTTGCGGATCCGCTCAGGCTCGCGCGCGGAGTGTTATCTGATGATGATGCGGCAGGACGCTGACTTTGGACTGATTTACGAGACCGCAGAGGATGCCCGCGAATTCGATCATGAGCTGTACGACAAGATCTCATTGGGGACGGAAGAATTTATCCCAGTTGCGAACCGGCGGCATCATCCAGACATCGAGGCTGCGATTTCGTCCAAGGACTTGCCATTGATCACCTACCCGGCTGGTATTTACCTTGGGGAGGTTCTCCGTGTGCAGATCCTGCCTTATGTTTCGCGGGAGTTTTCGACATTCAGTGCGGCGGAAACAGGGCTGACGCCAGCGGTTTTGCAATTCATACGGCAGGGGGTTGGAATCGGTTGGCTGCCGCGGTCTGTTGCTTTTGAATCGATGATCCGGGGAGAATTGGACAGTTTGCAGGATATCCTGCCTTCAACCCGATTAACGGTTCAGGCCGTGCGGACGCGGTCAGGCAGCCGAGAGGTTGTCGATAAAGCCTGGGAGAGTTTGCGGCGCGATGCAGGAAGCATTCAAGTGGATGGTATCACCGCGCCGAGTATTTTTGAGTGGTCTTAGTGGTTTGCAGCCACTTTCAGGTGGTGTGACAGCTTTTCCAAACGAATGTCTGCAGCACGGGCGTGCCCCTCCATCCGCTCGGCCCGGCTGATGCTGGCGGTGACGCGAGCCAGATCGGGCAGAACACGCTCGTCCACTTCTTGCCAAGTTACGGTCTTGAGGAACTTGTGAACCGACAGGCCGCCGGTGTAACGCGCGGCGCCGGATGTCGGCAGAACGTGGTTGGGGCCTGCCGCCTTGTCACCAAAGGACACGGTGGTGTCTTCACCCAAGAACAAAGATCCGTAAGCCTGTAAGCGGTTGCGCCACCACGGCAGATCGTCAGCTTGCACATGCAGGTGCTCGGCGGCCATGTCATCAGCGTATTGCGCCATGTCTTCGGCGGTATCGCACAAGGTAACCTCGCCCAGATCGGCCCAGGCTTGCTCTGCCGCGCTTCGGTTTGGTTCTGGCAGATCGTCGATCAGGGCCGGAATGCGGGCCATGACCTGATCGGCCAGCGGTTTGTGAGTGGTGGCGAGCCAAACCGGAGAATTTGCGCCATGTTCAGCCTGGCTGACCAGATCGATTGCAACGGTTTCAGGATCGGCGGTTTTATCCGCCAGAACCAGACTGTCGGTGGGACCTGCGAACATATCGATGCCGATCGGGCCAAAGAGTTGACGCTTGGCCTCTGCCACATAGGCGTTGCCGGGGCCGACAAGGATATCAGCTGGGGGGGCACCAAACAGGCCGTGGGTCATGGCGGCGATGCCTTGGACCCCACCGATGCACAGGATGCGGGTCGCGCCAGCAAGTTGCATGGCGTAGAGCATCTCATCGGGGATACCTTGGTCGCCGTTCGGGGGGGAGCACGCAGTGATGTCTTTAACACCGGCCTCGCGTGCGGTGGCAATGGACATCAGGGCCGATGCGATATGGGTATAACGCCCACCGGGGACATAGCAGCCGGCCGCGCCCAAAGGGATCTGTTTTTGACCTGCAATGAGGCCGGGGCGCAACTCAATCTGCATGTCTTGGGCTGTGGCGCGCTGGGCGGCGGCGAAGCGGCTGATGTTATCGTGGGCCCAAGCGATGTCGTCTTTCATGTCTTGGGGCACGCGGGCAACAGCGGCTTCGATTTCAGCCTGCATGACCTTGATCTCACCTTTCCAGCCATCAAGTTGGCGCGCATACTCCAGCGCCACCTGTGCACCGCCAGCCTTGAGGCGGGATAACATGATCTGAACCGTATCCACAACGTCACCGGCGGTTTGTGGGGCTTGTCCGGGGGCAGTTTTCAGTGATGTGATGGGCATGGCGCGATCCTCCTTACCAAAGAAATGGAGCGGATTATGCCATCTGACAAGAAAGATTTGCCGTTAGGGAATGTGTTTTTTAAGATATTTAAAACCGGCTTCGGATTTTCGAAATCTGCCACTGCAATAATGGACGGCGGAGCTTAAGTCATGGCAGTGTACTGTGCAGTTTTTCAAGCGCGCGTTCAATGATGGTCAGTGTTAGGTCAAATTCACGCGTGTAATAGGGATCAGGAACGTGATCCCATTCAGGATCAGACAGGTAATCAGTCAATCGATACACAGGTGTTGTGTTGCCGTTGGGGCGTTGATGTTCAACGGCTTGCAAGTTGTTGTCGTCCATCACGATGATCTGATCAAAGCTCTCAAAATCCTGCGCCTGAAATTGGCGTGCGCGCAAGGAGGAGAGGTCGTAGCCGCGCGCTTTGGCGGCCTTTTGCATCGGTGGGTAGGGCGGCTCACCGACATGCCAGCCGCCGGTGCCAGCGCTTTCGCAGGTGATTTCAGGGGCGATGGCGCGAAACACGCCTTCAGCCGTGGGGGAACGACAAATGTTGCCAAGACAGACAAAAAGGATTCGGTTGGTCATTGTGGCCCCTTCTTTTATCAGGAGGGTAAGCGAGGAGAAGAGCATGGAAAAGATCGTTATTCTGACAGGGGCCGGAATTTCAGCAGAAAGTGGTCTGGGGACGTTTCGGGATGAAGAGGGATTATGGGCACAGCACCGGATTGAGGATGTCGCGACGCCTGAGGCTTTTGTGCGCAATCCAGGCCTGGTGCATGGGTTCTATAATGCGCGGCGGGCGCAGGCGGTAAAGGCCAATCCAAATGTGGCGCATGGGGCGCTGGCACGGTTGGAGCGGGAATTTACGGGCGAAGTGTTGATCATCACGCAGAATGTTGATGACTTGCATGAACGTGCGGGTAGCCAGAGTGTGGTGCATATGCATGGGGCCTTGAACGGGGCGTTGTGCCATGATTGCGATCACCGTTGGGAGGCCCCGTTGGTTATGAGGGTCGGGGATCAATGCCCGCAATGCAGTGCACAGGCAACGCGACCGGATATCGTTTGGTTTGGCGAGGTGCCTTATGGCATGGAGGTTATCGATCCGGCCTTGAGTACAGCGGATCTGTTCGTCTCAATAGGCACCTCTGGACAGGTATATCCGGCGGCAGCGTATGCGCAGCATTCCGGGCGTATGGGGGCAAGAACGGTTGAGCTTAATCTTGAGCAGGCCGCGTATTCGCGGGATTTTGATGAGCAGCATTATGGTCTGGCGACGGAAGTTGTGCCTGCTTGGGTGGCTGGTATCTTAGCAGACAGGCACTGATCCTGCACAAATAGAAACAGCCCCACCTGAAGAGGTGAGGCTGCTAAATAACTTAAAGACCAAAAGATCAGGCGGCTGCAGCCTGTGCTTTGGCGATCTCTTTCTTCACTTTCATAGCATTCGTTGAAAGCTCAGTGTCTTTGGCTTTGGCAAGATAGGCATCCAGACCACCGCGGTGATCAACGCTACGCAGAGCAGCGGCCGAGATACGGAACTTGATGCCACGGCCCAGTGTTTCGGACTGCAGTGTTACATCATTCAAGTTCGGCAGATACCGGCGCTTGGTTTTGTTGTTGGCGTGGCTGGAGTTGTTGCCAACCATCGGGCCTTTTCCGGTCAGTTCGCAAACGCGCGACATTGGTTTATCCTCGTCTTTGGCAGGGTGTGATTTCGCCCCCGCAATGCAAATGGGCACCGCCAACAGCAGTACCCGGAATTCTATTCGCCGGTCTTTAGGCCCAAAGCGATCCCTCGTCAAGGGATTCGGGATTGGAAACCGCAGCTTTACGACGAGGTTACATTAGCCCGTGCTGATAAGGAAAGGGGCACAGTGAGAGCAAAACACAGCACATGTTTGCATCAGCTTTGAGTTTTTGCGGCAATCTACATTTATTATCTTAATATGGGTTTTTCTGTGGTGGGAATTTTACAAAAATTTATGGCCTGACAAATTTTTTTCAGTAAAATTATTGACAGGCGTAATAATTATGGAAACAATTTTACAAACGTGAAATTCACAGACTTGTTCCGTTTGGGAGCGTCTGTAGGAGCTCTGACTTGGTTGAGGCGGACACGTGATGTTAAGGTTGAAGAAGGAGGTATTAAATAAATTTATACATATGTAGGAAATATCAATTTGCCCTAAGGCATAATTACGCCGACGTTTCCTTTGATCACTATAAGAATGTCAAATTTAGATTTGGCCAAATTCGACAAGTACAAAAAGTTACCGCGAACAGAACGACATAGCAAAAGTGTCACACAGTGTCGCTAAAGAGACCCGACAGAAGAGGAGCTATCCATGAAACTAACGAAATCACTTTTGATGAGCCTGGCGGCTGGCGCGATTGCAGCGACAACTGCAGCTGCCGAAACGGAGCTGACAGTCTATACTGCGGTTGAGGCGGAAGATCTGGCGCGCTACGCTGAAACGTTCAACAAATCCTACCCGGATGTCAAAATCAACTGGGTGCGTGATTCCACAGGTGTTATCACCGCAAAACTTCTGGCTGAGCGGGATAATCCGCAGGCGGATGTGGTCTGGGGACTGGCCGGCACATCTTTGCTTTTGCTCAAAGCTGAGGGCATGCTCGAGGCCTATGCTCCTGCAGGTCTAGATGCACTCGATCCAAAGTTCGTTGACGGTGACAGCCCTCCAAGCTGGGTTGGCATGGATGCCTGGGTGGCCGCAATTTGCTACAACACGGTTGAAGCCGAAAAAGAAGGCCTGACGCCACCGACCTCTTGGCAGGATCTGACAGACCCACAGTATGAAGGTCATCTCATCATGCCGAACCCGAATTCCTCGGGCACTGGTTTCCTAGACGTCTCTAGCTGGTTGCAGCTGTTTGGCGAAGAGGGTGGCTGGGAATACATGGATGGTTTGCACGCAAATATTGCGCGCTATACGCATTCAGGATCCAAGCCTTGTAAACTGGCGGCATCTGGTGAAATTCCGATTGGGATTTCTTTTGCCTTCCGTGGTGCCAAATCCAAAGCTGATGGCGCGCCGCTGGAAATCATCGTGCCAAGCGAAGGTGTTGGCTGGGATATGGAGGCCACAGCTATTGTTGCGGGCACTGCCAATCTGGAAGCCGCGCAGCAGCTGGTTGATTTCAGCGTGACCAAAGAGGCTAACGAAATGTACAACACCGGCTACGCCGTGGTTGCGATGCCGGGTGTTGCCAAGCCGGTCGAACATTTCCCAGAGGGCCTGTTGGATGCGATGATCGACAACGACTTTGAGTATGCGGCCAACAACCGCGCTGCGATCTTGAAGGAATGGGCGAGCCGCTATGATGGCAAGTCTGATCCTAAAGACTAAACGTCTGGATCTTGCAGAGGGCGGCAATGCTGCCCTCTGACTTTCGCGCCACGTCAATATGATGATCGCGCGACACATACCAACACTTCCAAACGACAATGATAAGGACGTTCCCCGTGACCGAGGCGACCGCCATTCCCCCGCAGTACTTGAGCATTGACAACCTGTGGAAAGCTTTCGGAGATTTCCTGGCGCTCAAGGATATCTCTCTGAATATCAATGAACGCGAATTCATCTGCTTTCTTGGGCCATCAGGCTGTGGCAAAACCACACTGTTGCGTGCCATTGCTGGCCTGGACCTGCCGACCAAAGGGTCAGTCATTCAAGCTGATAAAGATGTCACCAATCTGCCGCCCTCTGAGCGGGACTTTGGGATTGTGTTTCAATCATACGCGCTGTTTCCGAACCTGACGATTGAAAGCAACATTGCCTTTGGTCTGGAAAACACCGGGCGCAGTAAGCCAGAGATTAAATCGCGTGTTGCTGAGCTGTTGGAACTTGTCGGGCTGCCAGAGCAAGGCAAGAAATACCCTGCGCAATTGTCCGGTGGGCAACAGCAGCGGATCGCGCTGGCACGTGCGATTGCGACCAATCCGGGGCTTTTGTTACTGGACGAGCCGCTATCAGCGTTGGATGCAAAGGTGCGGGTGCACCTACGCCATGAGATCAAGGAACTGCAGCGCCAACTGGGCGTGACAACCGTTATGGTGACCCACGATCAGGAAGAGGCCCTCGCGATGGCCGACCGGATTGTGGTGATGAACCACGGGGTGATCGAACAGATCGGCACCCCGACCGAAATTTACCGACATCCCGCGAATCTGTTCGTGGCGGACTTTATTGGTGAGATGAACCAGATTTCAGCCAACGCAGGTTCGAAAGAGGCCATTGAGATCGGTGGCCGCACCTTGAAATGTGAAGCCCATTCATTTGCTGCAGGAGAACGCATTGTTGCCGCGATCCGGCCTGAGGATGTCATTCCGCATGGCGATGGCGCGCGGTCCCCGGGGGCGCCGGATGAGATTACGACTCAGGAAAACGCGTTCCAAGTTGTCGTCGGAGAAATGGAATATCTTGGTTCATTCTGGCGGTGTCGCTTGCGGCATGAGACTTTTGGCAAAGAAGAGCTAATCGCCGATTTCTCGATTAATGCAGTGCGCAGATTGGAATTGGCTGAGGGCAAATCCATGGTGATCGAGCTGCCACAGAATCGTTTGATGGCCTTTGCTCCGAGGGAGGGTTCGTAATGGCGGACGTCCACCATGAGACATTGCCTGATGGCCCAATCATCAAAGGCAAGCTAAGTCGCGACGACATCATCATGCGGCTGAGCATGATGGTAATCGCGATCTATCTGGTTGTGACAATGGTGTTTCCACTGACGGCGATGCTATCGAAAAGCTTTTCAACCTATATGTTCGATCTGTCGGCCTATGAAATTCAAGTCAGCGATGAGCAGGGCGCCTATAGTGGTGAGATCCTAACACCAGCCCAGTTGAATGCCGAGCAAGGAATTGTGAGCGACAATGATCTGATTGCCAGCTCAGATAGCCGTTTGAGCCTGACGCAGTTTTTCCCGGATTTCAGTTTCCGCAGTCCGGTGATGTACCAGCTTCGCAATACGACAGATACCGGCCGGTTTCTGGTTGGCTCTGATCTGAAAACCGGCACGAATTGGGTTGAGTTGGACAGCAATACCTTTCGCCGGGTGCAGCTGCGGCCGGAAAAATCCACCGGTATGGGTAACTTTATCAACTATTTCTCAACGCCTGCGCTATTCAATTCGATCAAAAACTCGCTGGTCATAGCGGTAATCAGTACGATCATTACCGTGACGCTTGCTTTCTGGTTTGCCTACGCGCTGAACCGTAGTTGCATGCGTTTCAAGGGGTTGTTCCGTCTGGTGGCAATGGCTCCAATTCTGGTGCCTTCACTGTTACCGGGGATCGCGCTGGTTTATCTCTTTGGCAATCAGGGCATGCTCAAAGAGCTGCTGTTTGGGGCCAGTATCTATGGCCCGATAGGGATCGTTATTGGTTCGGTGTTTTTCACCTTTCCACATGCGTTCATCATCATTTCAACAGCTTTGGCTATTTCCGATGCTCGGCTATATGAGGCGGCGGCAAGCCTGCGGTCAACGCCGTGGCGAACTTTCTGGACGGTGACTATTCCGGGGGCGCGCTATGGCCTGATCTCTGCGGCATTTGTCGTGTTCAATCTGGTGATTACTGATTTTGGCCTACCCAAGGTGATCGGCGGTCAGTTCAATGTTTTGGCGGTTGATATCTACAAACAGGTCATCGGGCAGCAGAACTTTGAGATGGGCGCCGTTGTGTCTGTTGTTCTGGTGATCCCGGCGATCCTCGCCTTTACGATTGATCGGATGGTGCAATCAAAACAGGTGGCACTGTTGTCGGCGCGCTCGGTTCCGTATCAACCCAACCCACATCCGCGGGCTGATCGGATTTTCTTGATCTATTGCAGCTGTGTTGCGCTTTTCATCCTTGGTATTCTGGCAGTCTGTCAGTTTGCGGCACTGGTAAAGTTCTGGCCCTATGACCTGAGCTTGAGCCTGAAAAACTATGACTTTGACCGCATGGATGGCGGCGGCTGGGGGTCGTACTATAATTCGATCAAGCTGGCGTTCCTGACGGCGATTATTGGCACCGGGGTTGTGTTCTTCGGGGCTTATCTGGTGGAGAAATCCAACGGCTTCAAAACCGGACGGGCGGTGTTTCAGATGGCGGCGATGTTGCCGATGGCCATTCCGGGCATGGTGTTGGGATTGGCGTATATCTTCTTTTTCAACAACCCGTCTAATCCGTTGAATGCGATTTACGGCACGATGGCTATTCTAGTGATCTGTACTGTGACGCACTTCTATACGGTATCGCATCTGACGGCGGTGACGGCGTTGAAACAGATGGACCGCGAATTTGAATCGGTATCAGCATCGTTAAAACAGCCCACGCTGAAGCTGTTTGGCCGTGTCACTGTGCCGGTTTGCCTGCCTGCCATTCTGGATATCTCGATCTATATCTTTGTGAATGCGATGACGACGGTATCAGCAGTGGTGTTCTTGTACTCGCCTAGCACGACGCTGGCCTCGATCGCGGTGCTGAACATGGATGATGCGGGTGACATTGCCCCTGCGGCGGCGATGGGGATGATGATTTTCTACACCAACGCAGGTGCGCGGATCCTTCATTTGCTGGTCTCTCGCGGCGTTCTGTCCCGCACCCAACGCTGGCGAAACAGGTAACTTCATCAAAAGCCCTCCCGTACTGGCTCACCCTGAAAGGGGTGGGCTTTTTTGTGATGGGGTGAGATGTGAGGTTGGAATGTAACATGTCTGAACGTCTGGTTAGAGCCCAATATGACATTTTTCGCGGCCGCAGAGAATGTCTACTTGTGGCAACCTGTGGAAGTGTAGCAGAAATCGTTTTGAGTACTTAAGCTGGCGTCTGTCATTGTCATAACCTCATCCGCACCAATTAAGCAGTTCCTGATTGGGCATGCAGATTGAACACAGCCCAATAATAACATCAACAGATATCATATTAGGCCGTAATCTTAGCAATATCACTCAACCTGTTTGAGGTAGGATTTCACACTTGCCTGATCGATATTGTTGTGAAGCGCGGCATCACCCATATTTGGCAACTCATGCGCGATGCCTTTGTGACAGGAAATACAGGTTTTCTCACCCGTGAACAAAAACCGTTCATGAGCTTCTGCGGCGCGTTTGCTTTGCAGAGTGATATCCATACTTTCATCCGAGTGGCAATTGCGGCATTCCAGACTATCGTTGGCTTCGAACCGTGCCCATTCGTGTTGAGCCAGGTCTAACCGTTTTTCCTGAAACTTTTCTCGTGTGCTGATGGTGCCAAAGATTTTGCCGTAAACCTCTTTGGAGGCCGCCATCTTACGTGCAATCTTTGAAGACCAGGCATGTGGCACGTGACAATCGGGGCAGGTTGCCCGAACACCCGAGGCGTTCGAGTAATGCACGGTTGATTGCAATTCCACAAAGACATTGTCGCGCATTTCATGACAGCTGGTGCAGAATTTCTCGGTGTTCGTCAGTTCAAGCGCAGTGTTAAAACCACCCCAGAAAATGATGCCCATCACAAAGCCGCCGATGGTCAGAAACCCAAGCGACAGATGAGTCGCCGGTTTGCGCATGATCGACCAGATACGTGAGATCAAGCGCCTCATTCCTTTTCTCCTTCTTGCGATTGGATGTAGGTCAGCACCTCATCCACATCGACAAAGGTGTTCTCTAGCAACAGTTTGGAATCTGACTGGGGGACGTGACATTGCGTGCAAAAGTATCGACGCGGTGACACCGAGGTTAGAAACTGCCCGTCTCGGTCCATAAAATGTGTCACCGACACCATCGGCGCCTGACTGACTTCGATGGCGGTACGTGAATGGCAATCCAGACATTTATTGAACTTCAAATCAATCTGATAATTGTCAATCTTATGTGGAATAACAGGGGGCTGTTCTGGGTAATTGCGCACTTCACGGATGTCAGAATTGATAACCTTCGGAAAGGTTTGCGGAGCGCCGACCTCGTCTAAAGGTGTAGTGCCGCGCATTGTGGCAACTTCATTTTCGGCAAATGCGGCTGTGACGCTCACGGCAATAAATGCGGGAATTAAGATACGTTTCATGATCATCCTCCTCACACCGCTTCAATTTTGACGGCACATTTCTTGAAATCCGTCTGTTTGGAAATGGGGTCTGTCGCATCCAAGGTGACCTTGTTGATCAACTGACGGGCATCAAACCACGGTACAAAAACCAAACCTTTCGGTGGTTTATTGCGGCCGCGCGTTTCAACTCGGGTGATTATCTCACCACGCCGCGAGCTAACCCGCACCTCTGACCCGCGCCTGAGACCCTGCGCCGTGGCGTCCTCGGGGTGCATGTAACACAAAGCATCTGGCACAGCTTTATAAAGCTCTGGCACCCTTTGCGTCATCGAGCCTGAATGCCAGTGCTCCAACACGCGCCCAGTTGAAAGCCAGAACGGGTATTCATCATCGGGGCTTTCGGCGGCCGGTTCAAATGGCAGGGCGAAGATAATCGCGCGCCCATCTGGCTTGCCGTAGAAATCATAGTCTGAGCCGGGCTTGGCATAAGGGTCCGACCCTTCTTTGAAGCGCCAAAGGGTTTCTTTGCCGTCCACAACTGGCCATCTGAGGCCACGTTCTTCATGATAGAGATCAAACGGTGCCAAATCGTGGCCGTGACCTCGGCCAAATTGGGCGTACTCTTCAAACAGACCTTTTTGGATATAGAACCCAAATGCCTCAGCTTCACGGTTCTCATATTCATCGTTAACTTCATCTTTTGAGAAGGCATCAACCTGACCATTGGCGTAAAGCACCTCAAACAGTGTCTTGCCTTTGTATTCAGGGTTGGCGTCCAGAATTTCAGCGTCCCAGACTTCATCAGTGGTGAAGCGTTTGGAAAACTCAACCAGTTGCCAAAGGTCAGACATGCTTTCGCCGGGGGCATCAACCAGCTGGTGCCAGAATTGCGTCCGACGTTCCGCATTGCCGTAGGCGCCTTCTTTTTCGACCCACATCGCGGTGGGAAGGATTAGATCTGCAGCCTCAGCCGTCACTGTTGGGTAAGCATCTGACACAACAATAAAGTTGTCCGGGTTGCGATAGCCGGGATAGCCCTCTTCCAGCATATTTGGTGCGGCCTGCATGTTGTTATTGACCTGGACCCAGTAGCAATTGATTTTACCATCCTTCAGTAAACGGTTTTGCAAAACCGCATGTGCCCCCACCTTGGCAGGAATGGTCCCGGCGGGCAGTTTCCAGATTTTCTCGGCTGTCTTTCGGTGCTCTTCATTTGCGACCAGCAAGTCGGCAGGTAACCGATGCGAGAATGTTCCCACCTCACGCGCCGTGCCACAGGCAGAGGGCTGACCCGTCAATGAAAACGGTGAATTCCCAGGGGTCGAGATTTTTCCAGTTAAGAGATGGATGTTATAGATCATGTTATTGACCCAAACACCGCGGGTGTGCTGGTTCACACCCATGGTCCATAGTGACATGACCTTGGTATCAGGATCGGCATATAGCTTGGCCATCTCTTCCAGCCGGTTGGCTGGAACGCCCGACATCTCGGAAGCGTATTCCAAGGTATAAGGCTTCACAAATTCAGCGAATTCCTCAAACGTCATCTCGGATGAGCCGCCCGCTTTGTCGTTATTCTCGGCGGCCTGCTCCAGCGGATGTTCTGGTCTAAGACCGTACCCGATATCGGGATTTCCCAGACGGAAGTTGACGTGCTTGCCAACAAAATCATGGTTCACGGCATCATTTTCAATCAGGTAATTAGCAATGTAATTCAGCATCACCAGATCTGTCTGCGGTGTGAACACCATCGGGATATCGGCCAAATCAAAACTGCGGTGCTTAAAGGTCGACAAAACCGCAACCTTTACATGGGGGTGGCTGAACTTGCGATCAGCAATGCGGGTCCACAGGATGGGGTGCATCTCGGCCATGTTCGAGCCCCAGAGCACGAATGCATCCGCATTTTCAAAATCATTGTAGCAACCCATCGGCTCATCGATGCCAAAGGTCCGCATAAAGCCCGCAACCGCAGATGCCATGCAATGACGCGCGTTTGGATCTATGTTGTTGGATCGAAAGCCGGCTTTCATCAGCTTTGAGGCGGCATAGCCTTCCCACACCGTCCACTGACCAGAGCCGAACATCCCAATGCCCTTGGGGCCCTTTTCTTTGAGGGTGGCTTTCCATTTCTCGGCCATAATATCAAAGGCCTCATCCCAGCTTACTGGGGTGAATTGCCCTTCTTTGTCGTAAACACCATCGGTTTTGCGCAGCAATGGCTGTGTCAGACGGTCAGAGCCGTACATGATTTTCGATAGGAAATAACCTTTTACGCAGTTCAGACCCCGATTGACTTCGGCCTTGCTGTCCCCATGGGTGGCCACGACACGGCCCGCCTTTGTGGCGACCATGATTGAGCAACCCGTCCCACAAAAACGGCATGCGGCTTTGGACCACTTAAGTTCAGTGAGTTCTGCTTCTGTCACTAGGTTTTGTGCTGCGGCAGGTACCGCAACACCTGCTGCTGCGGCGGCAGCGGCCACGGCTTGGGCTTTGATGACATCGCGGCGCGTAAATTCAGCCATGTTGTTTTCCCCTTTTGGAAGGATCATTGAATAGGAGCATCGGTCAAAGCCTCTGCGTGATGATAGACGAGGGAGGCGTTGACGACGCCATCCAGGAGTTGAATATCTGTCAGCGCCTGAACGATGGCGCTTTCATCTGGAGTTTCCAATGTCACGATGATTTTCCCAACACTGTTAGAATGCGCGACTTCAGCGATGGGCATTGCAGTGATAACTTCGACTACTCTTGGTGTCAGGTCAGGTTTTGCTGTCACCAGAAGGCTGGAAATATGCACCTTCTCACTCATGCGGCTTTCCTTTTCCCTGTTGGTTTAAGCGATAGTGCCGCGACCGGGCAGGCCCCGATACACATGCCACATCCTGTGCAGCTATCCTGTTCCACTTTCAGCGCTCCAACTGGACGACAGGAAAGATCAAAGGAGAGCGCGTCATAGTCGCAAAAATCGGTGCACAGCTGGCAGGATATTCCGTTTTCCAACAGGCACTTGTCCGAGACGACCAACTGGACTTCCCACGCGGGTTCTGATGTGTGGAGAAATACATCTTGTGGACAAGCGTTCGCGCAGTCTCCGCAAAACGTGCAGCCGGTATTTGAGAAGTCGACGACAGGGTGTCCTCGGTCATCGAGTTTCAAAATATCTTCCGGGCAGGCCGTGACGCAGTCGTTGCAGCCATCGCATCGCGCTAAGCTCGTTGGGCTGACCCACGGGGGAAGGTTCACTCCTTTTACGGGCCGCAATGCCCCGCGAAAAAGATCCCGCCGGTTTATGTCAGTTGTGCTCATCGGATGATCAATGGCTTGGTGGACCAAGCAAAATCTGAGACATCCAGATTGTGAACCCATACCCGCCGACCAAAACAACGCTCAGAATTGGGGCTAGTAAAACAGCAAGAAAGAAAAAGACTTTCAGTTCACTAGGCTTATCTACGACGTTTGCAACAATGGCGCTTTTATCGCTTTCCTTCGCCAAATTATCCTCCTGAATATTCAGATAAGATTAGGCAATCATTCAAATCTATGTATTGACCTATATCAAATGCGTCCTCAAAATCGAAGCTATTTATATTAATTCACTATTCCCAAGAACCTGCGACAGTTTCTGATTTGCTCGAGGAATTATACTCGCTCTTATCAAAATATCGTCATTTGGACACATAGGCATTGACGTCAGCACAGTAAAATCTTCCATGAATTCGGTGCAAATACCTCACCTTTTGCCGTCCCACTCACCAAAGCCGATTTTGGTGCAAACGCAGCGAAAGCTCAGCTTGTCCGTTGGTTTCAACGGATCACGGCAACACATGCGTTAAACCGTTCTGCTGGCGTTTCGTATTCCAGCGTTTTCATGGTCGTCCATTGAGTTGCCGTGAGAAGGCATTCAGCTTTGCATGAATATGTATCGGCAAATCTGTGTCCTTTGGAAAGTACTGTCTTAAGAGGCGGTTTGTGTTTTCGTTTGTCCCTCGCGGCTATGGCGAATGGGGTTCACATAGGAACACGTTGATATCTGTCGCTAAAGTGAAGGTCTTATGGCCTGTCGTCTCGGTTCCCCGATCCCAAGTGAGGGAGCGATGCAGTTCTTTGGGCAGTTTGCGGGATTGTTTGATCTACGCTGAATGACGCTGTGGCTGTCTTTGTTTTCAACCTTTGTCAGCAGGGCAAACCGGGTGTGTCGTTCAACCAATGTGGGGATGAAGCTGTTCCCAGGGTCTGCGATCAGATCACCTCCCAATGCCCTGGAACGGCATTACCTTTGGTATCAGCGGGTCGTTCACGAATAGAAACTGCATCATTCTGTCCGCTCATGCAGTGGATAGATAAGCGAAGGGCCACGACAAACGCAGGGCCAATCGAACTCATCGACCGCCCAAGTTGCCAGCGATCCCAGATCCCGGCTTTCTGTTTCTCAGTAAATATATCCGCTTTCGATAGCCCATGACTTACACTCTATCTTCCCAAAAGATCAAAGTGTTGCGCCCACCCGCTGAAACCACCGCGCAAAGCAGTTATTCGCTCTCAGTTATTGACGGAAAGATCCAACTCATAGGTCACTGTGTCTCAGCCTCTTTGGGGGCTCCTGGTTCATCGTCAGCTACGCCAACTTCAAGTTGCGAGAGCAAAAGCGTTTCCAGCTCGCTTTCCAACTCCAGCGCGCGGGCGATATAGGCCTTGTTGTCGATGGTTTTGATGTCAGGGTTCCACAGCTGCGCCAGTTCCTGAACCGAATGCCGGTCATGGTGGTAAAAAGCGGTTTCTAGCTCTGAGGCTTCAAATTCGGTCAGGCCAAGATTTTCCAATGCGTATCGCGCGGCACGTAGAGAGCTGTCGAACATTTCGCGGACGATATCGTTGGCACCTGCTTGATAGAGGCGGAACACCTGAGTGCGATCGCGTGCACGTGCGATAATATGAATATCAGGACGCTCGCGGCGTGCAAATTGGACAAGTTGTACGGCTGCATCCGGATCATCAAGAGCAATAACCAAAATCTTGGCTTCTTTCAGGCCTGCAGCATAGAGCAATTCGGGGCGTGAAGGGTCCCCAAGAAACCCTTTGACGCCGAAACGGCGCATGCGTTGGATGGCGGTGAGGTCATGATCAAGAACAACGGTGTTAAAGCCACTGGAGCGCACCAGGCGATTAACGATCTGACCAAAGCGACCAATGCCCGCGATGATGACGGGTCCCTCGTCGTCTATCTCGTCGGGCTCTTGCTTGTCAGAGTTCTCATCCATTCGACTGGAAAGCCAATCATACAGCAGAAATAATAAGGGGGTGATCAGCATTGAGATCGCTACGGCCAACAAAAGGATTTCTGTTTGACTGGCTGGAATAACATTGTGCTGTCCTGAGAATGAAATCAGGACAAAGCCGAACTCACCAGCCTGCGCCAGTGACAAGGTGAAAAGCCATAGATTGCGGCCCTTGAGCCCAAATGTGCGTCCAAGCCCATAGAGCACAGCCCCCTTGAGAACGATGACCATAAAGGCGATGCCCATAACCGGGATGAATTCCCGGAACAGAACACCGAAATTGATGCCCGCACCAACGGTGATGAAAAACAGACCGAGTAGCAACCCTTTGAATGGTGCGATGTCACTTTCAATCTCGTGGCGGAATTCACTACTAGCCAGAACCACGCCTGCCAGAAACGCGCCAAGGGCAGGTGAAAGGCCGACAAGGTTCATGACATAGGCAATGCCCACCACGATGAGTAATGCGAGTGCGGTGGACATTTCGCGTAGGCGTGTGGTGTGGATGTAGCGAAAGATCGGTTGCGCCAAATAGACCCCACCGAGAATTATGGCACCGACGGCAGCAAGTGTGACAAGTGTGACGCCCCAACCCGGCAGGCTTTGAATGAAATGAACTGCCGCTTCGTGCGTTTCATGCGTGCTGTGACTGACCTCTTCGTTGAGTTGACCGAGATTTTCAAAGGCCTGGCCCAGAATTTCTTGTGGTGTCTTGGGCAGGGCCAATAGGGGCAGGAATGCCAGCATCGGGATGACGGCGATGTCCTGAGTAAGCAGCACCGAGAAGGCGGAGCGACCACCGCCGGTTTGCATCAGGCCCTTTTCAGACAGAGTTTGCAGCACAATGGCGGTGGATGAGAGCGCAAAAACCAATCCGATGGCCAGCGCCACACTCCAATAGATGCCAAATGCCATCGCCCCGATCATGACAGCAATGGTCGTGAGAACAATCTGCAAGCCGCCAAGTCCGAGAAGGCGGTGGCGCATGTCCCATAAAGCGCGTGGCTCAAGTTCTAGCCCGATCAAGAACAGCATCATCACCACGCCAAATTCGGCAAAATGCTGAAGCTCTTCAGTTTCATGCCCACCTACAAGGCCAAGGATGGGGCCGATGGCGATGCCAGCGGCAAGATAGCCAAGCACAGACCCCAGCCCAAGGCGCGCAGCCATGGGTACCGCGATCACGGCGGCGGCAAGATAGACGGTTGCCAAAAACAGAAAGCTGTCCATCAGACACTCCGTCGTTGCAGGGTTGGGTGTGTGATTAAGACCTGATCGAAATCAGGCCGTGACAGCGGGGGGCGAGAAATTAAGTCGTGCATACATGCATATTGTGCGTGATTTATGACACAAGCGCAAATCTTGAATGCGTATTTTCGCCAGTTAATATTTCAGGTCTGCGGATAATCAGCCTTTTGGCATTTCAAGAACGATATTCCGGCCCTTTTTGACGTAGCGCAAATCGCTTTTACCAATAGCTGAAACCTTGCCGCCATCCAACCGGTCACCGACTGTGACTTTGCGGTACTTGCCATTTGCCAAACGTACCAGCGCACGTCGTTTTGACGGCGTACCATAAACACCGATTAGGTTAACCTGTCGCAATTTGATGGCGTTGGTCTGTGTGGCTTGGCGGGTGACTGAGGCTGAAGTGGGTAAACGTGGTGTCACTTTTTGTGCCGTACTGACGGGCTGCGCCGCGGCTGTGGCTTTCTGGCTGCGGGCGGCCTTCTCCAGATTCTGGGGGCGCAGTTTGGGCATGATCGAGGCTGTCACGGCTTCTTCCGTCGGGGTCAGGTCCGGGGCGCTTGATTGAATTGCAGCGGCAACGGCAGTGTCAATGGTTTCAGGGTTCGCGCCGGGTGATATAGTCGCTATTGCGCGCTCTTCAACTGCCTTGGGCCTTAGCTTTGGGCGAAAAGCAGCCAACTCGGACAAGGTTCGCCCATTGAGGGTGTTGCGCTCGACACCATCGCTCAAGTCATCGGGACGGGCGCGAGGGCGCAGATTAGCAAGGCGCAGGCCGGCAAAAGGTGCATCAATTTCTTTGGGTTGCCCGACAATATGACGTTTCGGCCAAGCCGGTTGGTTTGCGGTCGGCCTACCTGAATAAACGATAACGCCTTGTGGCGATAGCGTCCCGTAATCTGAGGCAATCACCAGCCCGCGATCATCAAATTCAAACGTTATACCGGTGCCGGAGGAAAGTGTGCTGCTGTCTGGGTGCAAATCGGTTTGCAAATAGGCGGCTGCAGGCAGGGCCACCGCGTCTGATGATATGACTTTGGGATCAAGTGAGGTTTGATAAAAGTCCTCCAAGCCAGATAACTCAGGTGAGCGTGGGGGCAGAGGGGCTTTTTGCCAAACACCGGTCGCGGCATAGCGTACCCGTGCCTCGTCAGAGGTGAGCTCTTGAGGGCGAACAATGCTCTGACGCGGGGGGTCAATGTCAACCGGCGATGTATCACCGGTGTATTCATCGGGCAGTGCTGCAATGTCGTGTGTCTCGGTCTGCACGATCTGTTCGACCTGATCATCATCGGAGAAAAGTGGCGGCCAGATTGCCAAATTGACCAGAACAAGGCCAACGATGCCCGCTGTGATCAGCGCTATATTGCGCGGTTTGCGGCGCACCGCAGGTTGCAGGCTCTCTGCTATAGTGGGGGTTGCAGTTGGGATATCGGCGCGAGGAGAGGTAAGGGTAGGCTTAACTTCCATTGATGCGCTGGGGCTAGATTTGCTGTCTGAAACATCAAGCGCAGCATGCTGCGAGGTTGCAACGTCTTTGACCACTTCACTTTTATCATTCGAAACGGATACGCGCGCGCTGTGAAATTCAATTACTTCGACTTTTTCGGGTGCAGATTGCTTTACTTTAGTCTCGCCCGTATCTTTGCCAAGCTGCATGGCCTGTCGGGTCGGTCCGAAATTGGGGCTTCCTCTGAAGTCGTTGCTGTCTGGTTCTGCCCCAAATTCAACCGGATTAAACCCATGTTCGATTGCGAAATTTTCGGCCTCCAGCAGAGTTTCACGCGCCACTGCTGCGATGCGTAAGACACCGGCATCGATGCAATAATCATAGGCCAGATCATAAATTGCATAGGGCGTCGCACCCGTCAGGGTCTGGCGCGCGATCTCAGTCAGGTCTGTTTCTGACGCGCCGTGAGGATCCGTGGAAAGATAACGAATCTGATCGTTGGGTACAATCAATCTGGTGGCAATTGTATCTGTGCTCACGCCCTGTGCGGTCTCTCGCAGGTTGGCAAGTTCACTTGCGAGGAATTTACTATCAAGCGAAACGGTACCCACAATTTCCTGTTCCCCATCGGAAAGATGGGTCAGGCAAATTCCATTCAGCGAGAGCGAAAGGGTAAAATTGGGCTTCATTGGGAGCGCTTATTCAGGGACTTGAAATCAATGGCGGAATTCTCCACCGGATCAATTTTACACCAGCTTTTCGTCAAGGCAAAGTAAAAGCCCTGCCACCGGCGAGAAAACGCAGATGGCAGGGGTGAGGGGATTAGGCCGTGGCTTTAGCCAGCGCTTGATCAAGATCGGCAATGAGGTCATCCGCATCTTCGATGCCGATGGAAATTCGTACAACATTGGGGCCCGCTCCAGCTGCTGTCTGTTGCTCTGGAGTGAGCTGGCGGTGTGTGGTTGAGGCCGAGTGAATGATCAAAGATCGCGTGTCACCGAGGTTGGCTACGTGACTGAAAAGCTCAAGGCTGTCGACCAGTTTTACACAGGCGTCATAGCCGCCTTTGAGAGCAACGGTGAACAACCCGCCAGCACCTTTGGGACAGACCTTGGCAACCCGATCATGATAGGGTGAGGATTTGAGACCTGCGTAGGTAACTTCTTCTACTCGCTCATCTTTTTCCAGCCACTCTGTAATGATTTGGGCGTTTTCGACGTGGCGCTGCATCCGCAAAGAAAGCGTTTCGGTTCCCATGAGCGTATAATGCGCGGCTTGTGGGTTTAGGGTCATACCCAGATCGCGTAGGCCGATGGCAATGCCGTGGAAGGTAAAGGCCAATGGGCCGAATGTTTCGTGAAACTTCAGGCCGTGATAGGCCTCTTCGGGGGCTGACAAGGATGGGAATTTATCCGAGGCGGACCAATCGAATTTACCTGAATCAACTACAACTCCGCCGGTGACGGTGCCGTTGCCTGTCAGGTATTTGGTCAGCGAGTGTACAACCAATGTCGCACCATGTTCGATGGGGCGACACAAGTAGGGGCTGGCGCTGGTGTTGTCGACAATCAAGGGCAGGCCCGCGGCATCGGCGATTTTAGCAATGGTAGGAAGGTCAGTGATGTAACCGCCGGGGTTGGCGATGGATTCACAGAATATGGCGCGAGTGTCGTCATCAATCGCGGCTTTTATCGCATCAGTGTCATCAAAGTCGACAAATGTGGCTGACCACCCGAAACGCTTAATCGTCTGGCTGAATTGAGTGACAGATCCGCCATAAAGCCGGGTCGACACCACCACGTTGCGACCAGGTGCCATTAGTGGGAAGAGCGCCATAATCTGCGCCGCGTGACCAGAAGAACAGCATACAGCGCCGACACCACCCTCAAGCGTGGCAACACGTTCCTGCAAAACGGCCACAGTGGGATTGGTCAGGCGTGAGTAGATGTAGCCAACTTCTTGCAGGTTAAAAAGCGCAGCGGCATGTTCGGCATCGCGAAACACATAGGCAGTGCTTTGATAGATCGGGGTTTGCCGGGCACCAGTTGCCGGATCCGGGCGTGCACCCGCATGAATTTGCAATGTATCAAAGCCATAGGCCATTGGTGTTCCTCCTGCGAAATATTTTCGGAAACACTAGGGGATATGTTTTGCAGTCACAACTGAGAAGAGCACCAGTATGTTATCAGTATTCAGCGAATGTGAAATTGGCTGTTGAGCGCGCGCATTAACGCATCCAGAACCCATTACGTTTTATGGTATTGCGAATGGCCTGTTCCTTGCGGGGCAGATTGTTGCGATCAAACAGGTCACGTACCTTACGCCCACGACCATGGTAGATCATGAACTTCATCGCATCATAGTTTTTAAGGATTTTTTTGATGCGGTTGGGGGATGTGACCTCTTCAAGCACGTTGATAACACGGTCTGTCTCGCGGGCATAAAGTAGCGGCAGCATGCGGTAATGGCAGGTAGTATCACCATCCAGATAGCCCGAGGGGAGAGCGTCACGACCACCCCCAAGGGCATGAATCACAAGAGGCAGGGCAACCTGATCCAACCAAGGGTCAAATGACTGGCATACCAGTTCCTTGGGGGGGTCGTTACGAATGGTTAATGCGTAATCCAGAAATTTCTGACCAAATTGATGCGGGCATTTGTAATAGAAAAAGCCTGCATTGAAATAAAGATACCTGCGCCAGAATTCATCGGGATACTCCGGATCCAAAGAGCTTTCGAAGTCGAGGTCGAATTTATCATAGAGTGATTTCCACGTGGCCGTATATCCGGGACCGTAGAGCTGTATCTCTGGCCAGGTATTTTCCCGTTTGAGTGACGCGCTGGGGCGGCTAAAATCAAATGGAACTTGTCCTAGATCATCAAGAACTAACGTATCCGTATCGAAGAACACGAAGGGCTCGCCTTTGGGGAGCGCGAAGAGTGCCTCTATCTTGTTTCCTTGCGGATAGTCTTGGCCAAAATGCTTTGATTCGAATGGAATAATTTCGGCGCCAAGATCATTGAGCAACTGACGCGTCTCATCACCGCGTATTGTGGGGTCTTTGGGCCATCTTGAGCCTTTTTGCGGCTCTGCGACAAATAGTTTCCCGCCAAATCTGGGGGACTGCGTACGCAACGAGGCCGCAAAAATCACGGCTTCGTACTGCAGGCGCCCACCCTGTCCAACGATCACGATATTGAATGGAAACTGTTCGCGCGCGGCCATCTAGCACTTACCTGTATTATTCGTTGCTTGGACCGGGCGACTATAGCCTGCGCGGGCGGCAGGCAGAAGGGCCAGATTGATAGAACGGGACATCTTTTGGGGGCTTTATGGGGCCAAAGCTATGGGGTGCCCGATGCATGTGGTGTGGTCGGAAGAGATTAAGGTTAATAAAGTTACGCGCGTTTGAAATAATATTGCGTCAGTCCGTCTCGTGGTGTATCAAATCTCAAATCTGGAGTGACCGAATGCCAACAACCCGACTTGACCCGATTGACCGCAAGATTTTGGCTGAATTGCAAGCCGACGGCCGGATGACAAATGTGGAGTTGGCTAAGCGCGTAGGCATTTCGGCGCCACCGTGTTTGCGCCGTGTGCGTACGTTGGAAGAAACCGGTTACATCAAAGGCTATCATGCAGATGTTGATGCGCGTGAGTTGGGTTTTGAGGTTCAGGTTTTTGCCATGGTGGGCCTGCAAAGTCAGGCGGAAGCAGATCTGAGTATTTTTGAGGAGCGTTGCCGCAGTTGGCCGTTGGTACGTGAATGCCATATGCTTAACGGCGAGGTGGACTTTATTCTGAAATGCGCGGCACCTGACCTCAGCACCTTTCAGCGATTCCTGACAGAGCAGCTAACTGCTGCGGAGAATGTGGCAAGCGTCAAAACATCACTTGTGATCCGTGGGGCCAAGGACGAACCGGGTGTGCCGTTTGATATACTGGAAGAACGTCTCAGCAAATCCGCCTGAAATCAGGCGACCTCTGTTCCATTTGCGGAAAGAATTGGTAGCCGTTGTATCTTCAGAGGCCCAAAATCTTCAGGGTGATCAACATGTGGAAACAGCGACATGAACAGTGACAGCATATTGCCCCCAAGCGTTGATTCAAACCGGGGACCGGGATGGAAACTTTCGACCTCCAGACCTGACGCGCTGAGCAAGGTGTGATTGCTCAGACATAGGTGATACACTTCAACTGGTCGTGGGGGCAGAATGCTGATGATATTGTCGCCATCCGACAAATCATTGACGGGTGTCAGTAGTCGATTGTCTTTTGATTCTTCTTGTACACCGGTGGGGCGGGTCAGCATGCGGGCGCCTGGGCCGAATATGAGATCATGACCGGGACGGTTCATGCCAAGGGCATGGGCCATAACACGGGTCAGGCTTGAACACTTGTATCCGCTTGGCCCCGCACCGGGCACAATTGTCATAGATCCGATCCAAATGATTTCGGACTTTTTGCCGCCGGGGCACAGGACATTCATTCCTGGCTCTAGGTCTTCGATGGCGAATTGCCCGTTCTCTGTTTCGATCAGTGTACCGCGGGCAAAGGCGGAAAACGCGGACTCAAACAAAGGCAGAGCCGGGGCAATTTGATCAGAATGGCGGATTTCACCGTCATCAGACAGGTAAACACTATGATATTTGCGCATCAATAAAGAGCGGCGCTCTGGTTGCTGCTTGAGATCTGTAAGTGAGTCGCGGCGTTTTTTTATTGCCAGCGCGTTGCGCGGCATGTTCGTTGTGTAAGGAGTCATCGTCATGGGCGGTAGCCCTCCCATGTCTTAGCATGCTGCCCGGACATCACCGGGCATCTGACCAAAGAAGTAGGTGCACATACGTTTTGCGCAACAGCTTGGTGCAATGCGATGAACAGGTTTTGAAGTAAGAGTAATATCATTATTCGCATTCAGCCCTTAGTAACGTCAGCGCCATTGTAAAACCAAGACGCCCCGGGGAGGCATAAGAGGTCTGGCACAAAAGAGGAGATCTGCCCCGAAATCTATGCGGGCTTTGGTTGGCCGGTGTCCTCCGATGGCATTTCATGTCACGGTTCCTTTGAGGCCGACTCTGAGAATTACAGTTTACTGACTTGAAAAGTTTGCAAAAACTTTGGGGCCAATCTGTGTCACTGATGGCGTAAAGATCGGGCTTTCCAACGTGATGTGGATAGAATGATAGATATATGTTTTGCTGAGGTGCGTTTTATTAAGGTATTGATTTGTTTTGGTAATAGGTGTGTTTGAAGGGTGTTTCTGGAATGTGACACCTGGGAATGCGGCGATTATGTGTTGCCGTCACACACATTGATACCACGCAAAATAGGCGCTGAAACAGATGACAGAATGCCTGCAATCGCACGCTGGTTTTTCCTGCCGACTACCGTTTCGACACCAGACCTGATGAGATTAATGCCGTGAGTTTGCAGCATTAATCTCAGAGTCTTATGGCAGAGATAAGCCTGCCGTAATCGGCTTCTTTGGCGTGTGTTGCACGGCGATAAGAATAAAACCGATCAGGATCAGAATAGGTGCAATGTCGGATCCATTCCGCGTGAGCAACGCCGGATTCTCGCAGGCGGTGCAAGCCAAAGCCAGTTAGGTCGAACTGGTAATGGCCGTTTTTGCCATTAGTGAAAAAGCGACTGTTTTGGGGATCATTATCTATAAAGGTTTCAAAAAATTCGGGCCCAACCTCGTAGGCGGCCTGGCTGATTGAAGGTCCAATGACGGCGGTGATCTGATCGCGTTTTGCCCCCAAAGTTTCCATCGCGTCAATCGTGGCCTCAAGCACGCCATCAACGGCCCCGCGCCATCCGGCATGGGCGGCCCCAATGACGCCGGCCTGCGGATCGGCAAAGAGCACGGGCTGACAATCTGCGGTTAGGATTCCAAGCGTTAAGCCGGGCGTAGCCGTGACCATAGCATCGGCCTTGGGCCTGTTGGTCAGGGGAGCATCGATCACTTCAACCGTGGCTGAGTGGACTTGGTAAAGTGTTGTGAGATTTGACAGCTCTACGCCCATCGCCGCGGCAACACGAGCGCGGTTTACGGTGACAATGTCATCTTGATCCGAGGACCCCTGACCGCAGTTCAATCCCGCAAATACACCTGAAGATGCGCCGCCTTTACGGGTGAAGAAACCGTGGCGCAGTGGGGCAAGGCTATCAGAGGTCAGGATCTCAAGAGTCATGGCTCTACTCCGGGTGGGGGTGTCACCCCGTCGGGATAAAGGGCAATCACCTTAAAGAGCGTCCCCATTTCAACCGGGCTGGTCAAGCGTTGATATGCTTTAATATGCGCGTTTAACGCATCGCCGATCAGATTTGCAGACAGTTGCTCTGCTCTTTGCGTGATGCCTAGGCGTTCGAGAAATACGCCTTGCGGGGTCAGGCGGCTATGTTTTGCAGGTGCTGCGGCTATGGTAAGCGCCTCAAAATCGACATGCGCGGTCAAGTCAGCATCACCGGGTCTAGAAAACGGGTTGGCGGGTTCGTGTTTTGCGACGGCCTGAAATGTATCCCCCAACGAGCGCCAGTCGCCATAATCGATGATCAATGCAGTGCCGCCATGAGTGTTGATCAAGCCACCAAGTTGTGTTGCACAGGTAGCGATGTTCTCGGACAACTCAACGATGACACCATCGTGGGTGTCTGAGAGACGGTATTCCAACGCGGGTATCAGAAGCGGTTGCGACCACTTTGAATATAGGGCCTCGTTTTTCGCGCCGATGAGATGTTCGCGCCAATTTGCACCGTCTCGCTTGAATTGGCGGATTGGCAGTGCGTCAAAAAATTCATTGGCAACAAAAAACAATGGCTGCTGAGGCAGGGTGTGGAACGTGGCATGCCAGTTGATGTCGCTTCTGCCAATGGTGGTTTGTTGTTTGGCGCGTAGGGTAGGGGAGGTTTCGATCAAATGCAGTTTTAATGCGGCATGAAATCCCGGTACTATCGATGTGACGCGCAGGATGTCAGCCATTAGTGTGCCTCGACCTGGGCCGGCCTCGGCAAGGGTAAACGGGTTGGGTGCCCCTTGATCCAACCAAGCCTGCGCAAGTGAAAGGCCGATCAACTCGCCAAACATCTGACTGACTTCAGGTGCCGTGATGAAATCGCCGCCCGCACCCAAGGGGTCGCGTGTGGCGTAATACCCATGCTCAGGATGCATAAGGCAGACGTTCATATAGTCGGCCAGCGTCATTGGCCCTGTGTCGTCGATCCGGGCAATCAGGATATCTTTGAGTCGTGTCACGCGGCCCGCCTGCGAGAGGTCACAATAACGACGATACCAAAGATGATCATCGGGATCGACAAGGTCTGACCCATGGTCAGGCCAATGCCGCTGATGTGAAATGCGAGACCTAAAGGGTTGCCCTCAGAGATAAACTGCGCATCGGGTTGGCGTACCAATTCGACCAGAAACCGTGCCAGCCCATACCCGATAAAGAAAACCCCAGTCAGACGACCAGGGAAGCGCAATCCGCCACGGCGGTAAGCCAGATAGAGCAGAATTGCCCCCAGAATCAGACCTTCAAGCAGGGCCTCGTAGAGTTGTGAGGGGTGGCGAGCACAAAGGCCGGGCACAATGCCGGGGCAATCTTGTGCTGCGGCACCGGGGAAAATCACCCCCCAAGGCAGGTCGGTTGGGCGACCCCAAAGTTCGGCGTTGATGAAATTGGCAATGCGACCCAGCAGCAGGCCCACAGGGGTTACCATGCAAAGCGCATCTGCAAGGGTCCAGAACGGGATGTTTTGCCGTCTGGAAAATAAGAAACACGCCAGAATGACGCCTAATAAGCCGCCGTGGAAGGACATCCCGCCTTGCCAGACGTATAGGATTTGCGTGGGATTTGAGAGATAATAACCCGGTTGGTAAAACAGGATAAATCCAAGGCGGCCGCCCAGAATAACACCCAAGATAACCCAGGTTAGCAAATCCTCGAGCTGTTTTTCAGTGATCGGCGCGCTGCCGCCCGGCCACAGGTTGGGGCTGCGCAGGGTGTGTACGATGATTCGCCAACCGATCAGGATGCCTGCGATGTAAGACAGCGCATACCAGCGCAATGAGAACTCCATTCCGAACAGGGGAATGGTGAAAATCTCGGGTGAGATGTCGGGGAATTGGATAATTGCCTGCATATGCGTGTCTTTGCCTGTGCTTATAGCGGAGTCAACCTTGCCCACCGCGCTTTTGATGCCATATAGAGAGCACATGTAACACCGGAGAGAGCAATGCAAACCCGCAACAAGGTTCTGGACGATATATCGCAACTGATGACCAACGCTATGGGCGTGGCGCAGGGGGCCAAAGATGAGGCCGAAACCGCGATGAAATCGATGATTGATCGCTGGTTGGCTGACCGGGATTTTGTCACTCGCGAAGAATTTGATGCAGTTCGGGCCATGGCGCAAAAAGCGCGTGAGGAAAACGAAGCCCTGAAAGCGCGCCTTGATGCGTTGGAAGCGAAAGGCCAATAAATTACTGGCTAGCGGATCGTTTTAAATACCCTTCTTATCTGCTCTCAAGAGAACAGCGTTTAATCGCTTCAAGAATGCCTGTGGTGATATGGCGGTGAGCCATGTTTTGCCCCAGATCAGCTTTACGGAACCCAAGCACTTTGCGCATGAGAGATTGTGGAGCGTATTCGACGTCAATTTTTTTGTCGTATGAGGCAGGGTAAACCTATTTTTCCCAACAGGTTGATAGACTGTCTTGATCAAGAACCTTCAGTTTCAACATGAGGGGCAAGAGTTGCTTTATCTTGCGGTAAAGTTCAATTCATCCACAACTTATTGCGGTTATCCACAACAAATTGCTTTACAGGTCGCAAGAAACATTCCACCATATCTAGTATAGGCAGGGGAATTCTCCGCTGTTTATAGAGCAGGCACCTAGCGCTTGGGGCGCTGCCATGCCCCGAACGCTACAGCAAAATGAGGTGGCGCAATGGCATTGTCCGAGCAGTTCTTGCAAGAAGATCTTCACCCAATAGATATCGTCGAACATCTGGCCGAACACTACGACTGGGAGTTCGACCGGATCGCAGATGATCAGATCGCGATGGCCGTGGAAGGCCAGTGGCGTACATATTCTATTACGTTAGCATGGTCGGGATATGACGAAACATTGCGTATGGTCTGTACGTTTGAGATGGAGCCACCTAGCGAGAAGCTTCCTGTTTTGTATCAGATGCTGAACGATGTGAATGATCAGTGCTGGTCGGGAGCCTTTACCTATTGGCGCGAGCAAAAGTTGATGGTTTACCGCTATGGTCTGGTTATGGCCGGGGCGCAAAATGTCAGCCCGGATCAGATCAATACCCTGATCAATTCGGCAGTGATGAATGCAGAGCGATTCTACCCTGCGTTTCAATTGGCAATTTGGGGCGATCGCAGTCCAAGTGACGCTATGCAAGTCGCCATTGCAGAGGCCTTTGGGCGTGCGTAAGAATGTGCCCCATGGATGAATGATCCGGGGGCAAAAATGAATATAACGGATGTGGCCACAGGCGGGCTGGTATTACTTGGCTGTGGTAAAATGGGGTCGGCTATGCTGGATGGCTGGCTGACAGGTGGGTTGCCATCAGAATCTGTTTGGGTACTTGATCCCATGCCTTCTGACTGGTTGCAGGTCACCGGCGTTCATATCAATGTTGAAGTCCCCAAATCACCGGCGATCGTGCTGATTGCGGTCAAACCGCAGATGATGGGCGATGCCTTGCCCACAATTGCGGCGATGGGCAATGGCTCGACACTCTTTGTATCGGTTGCCGCGGGCACAACAATCTCTGCATTTGAGGACGCGCTGGGGGCGCAAAGCCCCATTGTTCGCGCGATGCCAAATACACCTGCCGCTGTGGGTAAAGGAATAACTGCGATTGTTGGGAATGCGTATGCATCAGATGATCATGTCGCTCTTGCCGAAGGCTTGTTGCAGGCTGTGGGTCAGGTGGTGCGACTGGATAATGAAGGCCAGATGGATGCGGTTACTGGGGTAAGCGGATCAGGTCCTGCTTATGTCTTTCACATGATCGAATGTATGGCCGCCGCAGGTGAAGCGCAGGGGTTGTCTAGCGAACTGGCGATGCAGTTGGCGAAGGCCACAGTTGCAGGTGCAGGTGCTTTGGCCGAACAAGCTGATCAAACACCTTCGCAGTTGCGGGTGAATGTTACCAGCCCGAATGGCACGACACAGGCTGGGTTGGAGGTTTTGATGCAAAAACCATCCGGCCTTCCGGAGTTGATGGTACGGACCGTGGCGGCGGCAACAGACCGCTCTAAGGAGCTGCGCGATGGCTGATATCAGCTTTGACGATTTTCTGAAGGTCGATATTCGGGTTGGCACCATCGTCAGGGCTGAGCCGTTTCCCGAAGCGCGCAAACCGGCCATCAAGCTTTGGATCAATTTCGGTGTGGATATCGGCGAGAAGAAGTCATCAGCTCAGATTACGGCGCATTATACGCCTGAAAAACTGATCGGAAAGCAGGTGATGGCCGTGACCAATTTCCCACCACGCCAGATTGGGCCCGTTATGTCGGAGGTCCTCGTGTTGGGTCTGTCAGATGACGGTGGCAACATCGTATTGTTTGGCCCAGATCAGGCGGTTCCCAACGGAGAACGAATGCATTGAAACGCGTATATTTGACCCGCCCTTTGCCAAACGCCGTTGTGGAAAAGGCTCGTGAATATTTCGAAGTGGAAATACGTACCGAAACCGTTCCGTTGAAAATTGGCCAAATGCGCGCGGCGCTTGCGCTATATGATGGGGTGTTGCCAACTTTGGGCGATACCTTTTCCGCCGAAGTGTTTCGCGATGCGGATCAACCTCGATGCAAAGTGCTGGCGAACTTTGGCGTTGGATATAATCATATCGACGTGCAGGCGGCGCAGAATGCTGGGGTTATGGTGACAAATACGCCAGGTGCAGTGACTGACGCCACGGCTGATCTGGCGCTGACCTTGATGTTGATGTGTGCCCGCCGCGCAGGAGAAGGGGACCGATTGGTACGCTCTGGTCAGTGGGAGGGTTGGAACCCAACGCAGATGCTGGGACAGCACGTTAGTGGTAGTACTGTTGGCATCGTTGGCATGGGACGCATTGGTCAAGCAGTGGCGCGTCGTTGTCATTTCGGCTTTGGAATGCAGGTGAAATATTTCACTCGCTCTGCCAAAGAGATGGACTTTCCTGCGACCCGAGTAGACGAGTTGACAGAATTGGCTGAGCAGGTGGATTTTTTGGTTGTGACTGTGCCCGCCGAAAAAGAGACCCGCCATCTGATTGGAGCAGAGGTCTTTCAGGCGATGAAACCACAGGCCTATCTGATCAATGTTGCACGTGGCGATATTGTTCAGGAAAAGGCACTTATTTCAGCATTGGAAAAGGGCCGCATCGCCGGTGCGGGGTTGGATGTTTATGAGCGTGAGCCAATTGTGCCTGATGCTTTGAAAGCCATGGAGAATGTAACCTTGTTGCCGCACCTTGGAACCGCTGCATTGGATGTGCGCGAGGAAATGGGGTTGATGGCCCTTGAGAACCTGCGTGCGGCCCTGAGTGGGGACGTACCACCTAATTTGATTGCCTGAAGAGGTGCCAATGGCATTATCTTTGGCAATTGTCGTAGCGTTTCGCTTGATCTGATGGGGATCTCCTGCGATCTGCCCCAAAAATTTGGAGAGACATATGTTTGTGCCTGCAATATCCGGTACTGGTGTTTTCACCCCGAAAGAAATTATCACCAATGATGAGTTGGTGGGGGCATTTAATGCCTATGTTGAGATCTATAATGCAACACATGCAGACGCGATCAAAGCTGGTGAGATTGCAGAAAAGCAGCCGTCTTCATCAGAGTTTATCGTAAATGCATCGGGTATCGAGCAGCGCTATGTGATGAATAAATCGGGTGTCTTGAACCCTGATGTCATGCATCCGCATTTGCGTACACGTCGCGATGATGAACCGGGAATTATGGCTGAGATGGCTGTATCCGCGTGCCAGCAGGCATTGGAGCAGGCACAGCGTACCGCTGATGATGTTGATCTGATTATTTGTGCTGCCTCCAATCACGAGCGTGCCTATCCAGCCATTGCAGTTGAGATTCAGCAGCTGATCGGCGCAGGTGGATTTGCGTTTGATATGAACGTGGCCTGTTCCTCGGCCACGTTTGGTATTCAGGCGGCGGCGGATATGGTTAAATCGGGCTCGGCCCGGCGGGCCTTGGTTGTTAGCCCAGAGATCTGCTCTGGTCATCTGGAATGGCGGGATCGCGATTGTCATTTTATCTTTGGTGATGTGTGCACCGCTATTTTGATTGAGCGCGCTGATGAGGCAAAAGGTGGCTATTTTGTTGTGAAATCGACAAGATGCGCGACGCAGTTTTCTAATAATATTCGCAACAATAACGGTTATCTCCGCCGAACTCGTGAACATGGTATGGAAGATCGGCGCGATATGTTATTTGTGCAAGAAGGCCGCAAGGTGTTCAAAGAAGTGTTGCCTCTTGTATCGCAACACATTGCGGATCATATGAACGAAGAAGGGCTGACGTCGGATCATCTCAAACGGCTCTGGCTGCATCAGGCGAATAAATCTATGAATGATTTTATTGGCCGCAAAGTCATGGGGCGCACTCCGGAAGCAAAAGAGCAACCCAATATTTTGCAAGACTACGCCAACACATCCTCTGCAGGATCAATAATCGCGTTTTCAAAGTTCTCAGAAGATCTCGAGGTTGGAGATGTTGGATTGATCTGCTCGTTTGGGGCAGGATATTCTGTTGGGTCTGTTGTGGTGGAGCGCGCCTGACAACTCCAAAAAGGGCAGCGGGACAAAGTGTTAGTCAGCTGGCAAGACTGGGTAAACTTCCGGGGATGGATGTCTAGACAGATTGTTGACTAACAGAACGGAGAAAACTGGACGCATTTGCACCGCACCTTCCTTTGTCCCGCACCATGGCCAAAATGGCCAATACTTGTTACGTCCCATAATGTCGGGATTGCATTACCAATGACATTTCTTGATAAAGTCTATAATGGGAAAAAAACCTGATGTTCCCCGCTTGTTTAGGGGAGAATGCGGAAGTGAGTGAATGTCGAGAGTCGGAAGTTATCTGAAAAAACACACCGAGGCTTTGGTCAAGGATGTTGGGATTGAACCTGCATGTGTTCTGACCGGGAAATCCAAGGCGACGCTGGGGCGGTATTATTCTGACCATGAGGAGCATTCAGATAGGTTTATGCCTATCGATGCCGTTGCGGCGTTGGAAGAAGAAGCGTCATATCCACATGTTACGGGCGCATTGGCTGAGTTGAAAGGTATCACGCTGCAATTCGATGAGCGTCGAAAAAATACCGATGACAAAGGTGGCGTGAACAGTGATGTTATCGCACTTAGCCAGCGGTTTGCGATGCTGATGGCTGAATATCAGCAATCGATTGAAGACGGCGTTATCACGGTGAACGAAGCCAAACGACTGCTGCGGGAAACGTCACTGCTGCAGCAAGTGCTGATCGATATGAAACTGCATTTAGAAGACGAATCAGTTTAATCGTCAAAGCGACGATGTAAAAACTCTGCACGTAACCACGACATGAACGCCCGTGTGGCGGGCGTATCTGCGTGGCTGGCCGGTGGTAGAATGTGGTAGGCCTCTGGCAATTCCGGCGTGTGGTTGAATGGGCGAACCAGTTGGCCGTTTGCGATTAGGTCTGTCGTTAGGGTATCGTGCGCCATGGCCAGACCACCCCCTGCCAGAGCGGCGCTGATTGAGACGGAATAGGTCGAGCTGAGATTCACTTCATTTGCGCGATGGAACGATTGCCCTCGCGATTTGTACCAGGCCTCCCAATTTCCCATTATACCCGAGCAATCCATCAAGGCAGCGGTGTTCAGGTCAATCTTTCCACTTTGATAGTCTGGATGGCATACCGGGAAAAATCGATCACGGGGTAAGGGAATCGCATTGTTCGACATTTCTGCCGGGCGGCCAAAGCGAATTTCGATAGCAGCGTGCTCAGCGTGGCGTTCGGGGTCCCAGATTGGGGTGACGATATTTAACCTGAGCCATGGATGAGCGGCATGCAACTTTTTCAAACGTGGCGCCAGACAGAAGACCGAGAACGCCATGTTACATTGTAGAATAAGGGATTTTCCGCGATCTCCGCCGGTCATGGCCTGCGTACCCTGAGCCAAGAGGTCAAAAGCCTCACGGACCGTGGGTAGATAGTTGGCTCCGGCCTCGGTCAGTATCAGGGCTCTTGTGCGCCGGATGAACAATTCACGCCCCAAGAACCCTTCCAGACTTCGCACATGTTGTGAGATGGCGGATTGCGTCAGGTTTAGCTCACCTGCGGCCTGAGTGAACGAAAGATGCCGGGCGGCGGATTCAAAGGCACGGAGCCAGTTCAGTGGCGGTAGATTGGTTGAGCTCATATTATGCACGATCAATACATTAGTAATCCTAATGTCATGACGTTGAATCCATCGTTTGTAAAGCCACAGCACTTTGGGCAAAATTACCATCAGAAACTCAGGAGGCCGCAAAATGAATGTTCAAACAGCCACACATAACCCGAACATCGATCACTGGCAGGAACGTATTGAACTGGCTGCGGCTTTTCGCTGGACCGAGCGCCTGAACCTGCACGAGGCGGTGGCGAACCATTTCAGCCTGGCGGTGAATGATGATGGGACGCAGTTCCTGATCAACCCGAATCAACGCCATTTTAGTCGAATTAAGGCGTCGGACCTGTTGTTGTTGGACGCCAACGACCCTGATGTTCTGGATCGTCCCGGCGCACCAGATCCAACGGCCTGGGGCCTGCACGGCGGCATTCACCGGCTGTGCCCGCATGCGCGTTGTGCCATGCATGTGCATTCGATTCATGCCACGGTTCTGGCTTGCCTGGCGGACAGTAACATGCCTCCGATCGATCAAAACACTGCTACATTCTATAACCGGTATGTGATTGACGAAGAGTTTGGTGGACTGGCGTTTGAGAGCGAAGGTGAACGTTGTGCCTCGATGTTGCAGAATCCGAAGGTCAAGGTGATGATCATGGGTAACCACGGCGTGCTGATATTGGGTGACAGCGTCGCAGACACATTCAACCGCCTGTACTATTTTGAGCGCGCTGCGGAAACATATATTCGCGCCTTGCAAACAGGACAGCCGCTGCGGGTATTGAGTGATGAAGTCGCTGAGAAAACAGCCAAGGAACTGGATGATTACCCAGATCAGGCAGATGCGCATCTATCTGAAATTATGTCTATTCTTGACGACGAAGGTTCAAATTATGCGAGTTGACCTACGAACTTAGGACCATAGCATTTTCTTAAATACACTGATGCCACAGAACTATCATTATGACTTTCGATCGTAGGTTTTATGCAAAAACTCCTTCGACTGGAATGAGTGTGTCTTTGAACGCGATCGCGGAGGTATAAAATGCCTGATTATGTACCTACTAACGCCGCCTCCTCTGGGGTGAAGTTAGATAAAAAGATGTTAAAATCTATTGCGGGACGATCTGATCGACCTGGGATGATCTATCTTGCGAAATGGTTTGGGACGTTAATGGGAACCAGCTTTTTGATCTGGTTTAGTCTGGGGACGTTCTGGATGTGGCCCGCCATGTTGTTGCATGGGGTTTTTATGACGGTTCCGGCTTATTCGTTTAGCCACGAAACCGCGCATGGTACGGCGTTTCGAACGCGGCGGCTGAATGAAATCGTGCTGTGGGTCACATCTCTGTTGTACATGGAAGAGCCGCTGCACCGGCGTTATACCCATACCAACCATCATACATTTACCTGGCATGTCGGTAAGGATAGTCAGATGCCGTTCGATACACCGATGGGTTTTAGTGGTTGGTGGGCTGAAATTACCGGTTTTGCGTTGCTGCGGTTTCATATGCAGGTGTTTTGGCAGCTAGCAACACGGCAGTACACCGACACTATGAGGATGGTCACGCCAGAAGGGGAGTTTGGCAAAATGACTCGCAATGCGCGGATCATGCTGTTGATCTATGCGCTGATTGCGGTGGCACCGTTGGCGGGCACCTGGTGGCCAGTGTGGTTTATTGCGGTACCACGAGTTCTGGGTGCGCCGGTGATGTTGCTGTTCACGTTGATCCAGCATGTGGAATTACAGGAAAATTCTCCCTCGATTTTGGAAAGCACTCGGTCGTTTCGTGGCAGTTGGTTGGCTAACTTCCTGTACATGAATATGAACAATCATGTGGAGCATCACCTGTATCCACAGGTGCCGTTTCATGCGCTGCCTGATCTTGCGGATGCGGTGCGGGATCAGCTGCCTGAACCCGACCCGGGGTTTTGGCGCACTAACCTTGAAGTGCTGAGCGTGGTTGCACGCCGTAGCCTCGGACGTCCCACAAAATCGGCAACCATCCGACAAGCGCCGCATATGATCACAGATGGCGGGCCGGTCGATCGGATCGCCCAACGAACGATGTAATGAAAGACGATAATATGAGCCAATGGATTGATGCCTGCGCAACCGATGATGTTGACGACGAAGATCTGATTGCTTGGATGCACAATGGCCGTAACTACGCAATTTATAACACAGAAAAAGGGTACTTTGCCTCGGATTTGATGTGCACTCATGAAGAGCAGAGTTTGGAAGATGGGATGGTGATTGATTGCGTAATTGAATGCCCATTGCATGGTGGCCGATTTGATATTTGCACTGGCAAAGCTCTGTCGGCACCCTGCACGACTGATTTGGTCACATATCCGGTGAAAGTTGAGGCGGGTCGGGTGTTCATCGCGTTGGATTAGACACGGCCAAGCCCCACGTACCGTCACGGTGCGCTGAGCCTTCGTTAACTTTGGATTGATAATTCCCTTTGCCATCGGGCGCGGCTCGGTCAGGTGAAACATATGTCATCCCCTTCCTTCCGCCTTGCTGGGCTGAGAGCACAGGGATGCGGAAAGGGAATTTCATGAACAAGGCAGTTACCGATGGCATTACTTTCATGCCGCCTCAATTCTCGGATGGGCTGGATGTGTGGTCCAGCGAGGACGGCACTGCGGGGTCGGCGACGTATCAGGGAGCATTGAACGCGATCTATACACCATCAGATCAGGATTTTGGTGGCGCGCTGGAAATGCAAAAGACCCAAGGCGTGCAAAAATTGCGTTACATGGGACAGACGCCGATCCTGCCAGGGTGCTATTTACGGATCAAGGCGAAGATTAAGGCTATTACCGGTAACCTGCCGAATGTTAGAATTGCAGCCTGGGCGGGGGGCGCTGGTGATGCGCATGTTTCTGGCCTGACTGAAGTGGGGCCCGAGGTCAGCCTGACGACCTACGGCCAAGTGGTAGAGATCAGTGCGATCGTGGGTACAGGTCAACGCAGTGGGGTTGATATGCCTTGGGGGCTAGGGCCGATTTATGGCCATTTCGGATTAGACCTGACCGGACCTAACGACGGCATCGTTCGGATTGATGGCATCGAGATCGAAGATGTTACCAGTGCATTTCTTCGCGATATGTTGAGCACGGTTGATGTGCGTGATTTTGGCGCCGTGGGCGATGGGGTGACTGACGACCATGCGGCGTTTGAGGCTGCTGATGCCGCTGCGAATGGGCGTGAGGTGCTGATTTCCGCAGGGGTGCATTACCTAGGAGACAGTGTGACTTTCCAGTCTCCGGTCAAAATCGAAGGCACGGTTACGATGCCTGTCGATAAGATTTTTGCGATGGTGCAAAATTTTGATTTGCCCGACTATATCCGGGTTTTCGGCAGTAACGAAGAGGCTCTAAGAAAAGCGTTTCAGGCGCTGTTGAACAATGTCGCGCATGAGACCTTGGATTTGGGGGGGTTACGGTTCGATATTTCCGGACCAATCGATATGCAGGCAGCCGTTTCCAACAGAACCGTATTTTCGCAAAGAAGGGTCATTCGAAACGGCCAGATCAGCGTCAAGCCATCTTCAAAGTGGGATACAGAAGTCTTAACCTCGCAGGCGACATATAGCGCAAACAATGCGAAAAAACTGACTGGTGTAGCTAATGTGGCCAGCATCCCTGTTGGATCTCTGGTGGAAGGCAACGGTGTTGGGCGTGAAGTATATGTCGCTGAAAAAAACATTGCAGCGCAGGAGATTACACTGAATTTGCCATTGTATGACGCGGGCGGCACGCAGGTGTTCACATTCCGGCGGTTTAAATACATCCTTGACTTTAGTGGATTTGAAGAGCTTGGAAAGTTTACCGTCTCAGATGTCGAATTTCAGTGCTCAGGGCGCTGTAGTGCGGTGCTTTTGCCACAAAACGCCAAAGCGTTTACGTTTAAAGACTGTTTTTTCACGCGTCCAAAAAATCGTGGTATCACCAGTTTTGCCAATGGGGATCAGGGCATGTTGATTGATCAATGTCAGTTCTTGTCCGATGAGGCACCACTTGCAGCCGTCGATAGGATATCGATCGGGCTGAACGCCAATGCAAATGATGTAAAGTTACGGGACAACCGGGCGACTTATTTTCGACATTTTGCAGTTCTTGCAGGCTCAAGTTCAATCATCACGGGCAATCATTATTTTCAGGGGGATGGGCGACAGAACTCGCCTAGAACGGCGGGACTTGTCCTGACCCGAACCAACAACCGTGCGACAATTGTGGGAAACTACATTGATAACAATTTTATCGAATGGGCTAATGAACATGATGCCACCCCAGACTTTTCTAGCGAGTTTTCGTTCAGTTCCCTAAATGTCAGTGATAATGTGTTCATTGTGAGCCATGTCGCACCTTGGTTCACGTTTATGATGGTCAAGCCTTATGGGCCTGGGCACTTTATTAATGGGTTGAATGTTAACGGGAATTCGTTCCGAATTATTGGTGACAACATCAACCGTGTCGAAAGCCTCGATACGAGCTTTGCGGCACTTGATTTTGACCGCGTGCAGAATGTAACATTTGCAAATAACACATACAGCAATGTGACAATACCCAGCGTCAACCCCGCTGTGATTGCACATACCGAGGCCAGCCCGACGCAGACGTGGGTCATAGACGCCAATGACAAACTACCGTTTGGAGCTAATGCACAAAGGGTGGATTCATTTGTACTAACCCAGCCATTGTTGGACGGTGCCGGTGGGTCCTATCACGGCGTGCCTTATGTGCAGGTCAAACAGGGACCTGATAAGGATCAAGTGCATTTGCAGTGGGAAAAACCATTGCGCGGTGCCGCATTGGTGCATATCCGGATTGATGATGCACTCTAAAGGTTGGGCTTTTGCATTTAAAACTGGCGCCAGGTGCCTATTTTTATTTTGAATTCATCTGTCCCCATGACCCCGGCGGCTGCACCTATTTCCAGATGGCGGCCGGGGCTCTGTTCTCGCACAAGAGACGGGGCTATTTTTATATAGGTTTGCTCAAGCGGAGGCATGCCGCTTTGAAGTTGAAATATCAACTTATTGCGTTTGCTGATAGACAGGCCAAGGGTAGCGTCGGCCTCGAACGTGCCGGCCAGGCCATTCGTGAAAATGATGCTACGGGTTTCCAACCCCAACCAACCATCGATTTCACCCCATTTTATGCCGAGCCCATATGAGATGCCGGGCCGAAAGGCGAAGTCGCCATCTGCCAAGCCAATCCCCAGCTCCCAAGCTGTCCTGAGGCCGCCGGGGCTGGTCTTACCCGGATAGCGGAAAAAGGCGATCGCTTTGGACATCTCAGTGGTGTCGCCACCAATATCCAGCCCGAATGTCAGCTTGTCTGTCGCGCCATATTCAACATAGAGGGCACTATAAGTGCGATAGGGGAACTCGGTTTCAGACTCGACTGAAAAAGACAAAAACACCTGCCCTTCGTCACGTGGCCAAGCCCCGGCGTGAAGCTGCGCCGCTGTAATCGTGAACATAGCTGTGATGACGCGAAGCATAAGCCCTCCACGTTAACCATGCTGAAAAATGGTAAATCATCTGTTAAGACTGAATATTTTGCGCTTCGTGTGCAAACTGCTAGGCTTGGTTCAGCAAACAGGAGAGTCGCCATGCCCAACATCAAGAAATCCAACAGCTACCAGACGGTTATCACAACTTTTGAAATGACGCCGGGCACCTGTCAGGATCTTCTCGATGAACTGACGGCAGCCTATGATGCGTTCATATCAAAACAACCGGGGTTCATTGCCGCGGGTCTGCATGTGAATGATGCACAAACCCGGATTGCGAATTATTCCCAATGGGAACGACGTGAAGATTTTCAGGCTATGCTGCGCAGTGATGAGATGCGTGTGCACAATCGCAAGTTCAACGCACTTTGCAAAAGCTTCGAACCTGTGATGTATGATGTAGCTGCGACATTTAACTGATCCAGTTCAGATCTGCCGGAGATATAGATGAATAATAAAGACCTGTACCAGGAATTGCAGCAAATAGGGCGCGAGCTGGAACGTTTCAACAGGCACAGATTCCTTCGAATTCAAAATTCATTTCCCAGATTGATGCTCTTCAATTTGGCGCGTGGCATGGCCTTTGGTCTGGGTACGGTTTTGGGGGCCTCAGTTGTTTTGTCTGTCTTCGTTTGGTCGTTAAGCCAAGTCGAATTTGTCCCGATTATCGGAGATTGGGCTGCGCAAATTCTGGAACAGGTCAACATTCAGCAACCCGAATAAGGAAAATCAAGCGACTTGCAGAGTGGGATAGAAGCTAACGTTTTCAACGATTTCCCGAGCCAGTGCAGTCACTGGCTTGGATCGGGATTGCTGGGCAACACGCACGATATAGGTGATATCGGGGGCTGGTGGAAAAGGGGATTCCATTATTTGCATCTCTTTAGACAGATAGCGCCCGGGCAACAAGGCAACCCCAAGTCCCGATTTCACGGCCGAGGCAATCCCGGCAGAGCTGGCGCACTCTAGAACCTCCTCAACCCCAGGATAAAACATTCGCTCCGAATCCATCACCCATTGGCGGTAAAAACATTGCGCGTCATAAGCCAGAAAAGGAATTGGTTTTTTGTCCGAGATAACAACATCCGTCGCTTTGACCCAGTGCATCTTATCCTCAAAAAGGACGACATCCTGCGGTTTTAACTGATGGCTGAAAACCTGCATGATGGCGAGGTCGATTTCGCCCTGCCGCAGCTCTTCTTGCAGGATCAGGCTTTGCCTAACACGCGAGCGGACGGCAACATTGGGATGAAGCCGGGTGTAGCGACCAAGGATCCGCGATAGATCGCTGCTGGTCACATCCTCGGTCATGCCTAGCCTGATTTTCCCGGTTAACGGTTTCTTGCTAAAGCTTAACAATGCTTCATCATGTAGGGCGAGAATTCGACGGGCGTATCCTAGCAGGCGCAGCCCCTCGCTGCTGAGCAACGGCGCACCGGCGCGGCGCGTGAGCAGAGTGCAATCAATGTTTTGCTCAAGACGTTTGATTTTATGGCTGACCGCTGATTGCGACAGCGCAAGATGGTCTGACGCGCGGGTTATACCGCCATGATCCGCGATGGCGCAGAGAGTTTTCAGGGCGTCGATATCTAGACGCGGGCTCATGTGATTTCCTGTATATGAAGGAATTAGATTGAATTATGAAATTATCCCATTTGATTCATGTTTTGGCAAGTGACAAACAAGGCTTGCCGGTGTTGTGCCGATGTACTTTCTTTCCCGAGGGGTGATCAGAAATGAAATCAGAGATACATAAATCAAAACTTATAACAGCATTTGAGGTGTCAGGCTCTGCGCTTGCCATTGTCTATGCGTTGTTGATTGCATCCAATACAGGCAACGAGTTGCTCGGCTTTAGTTTGCTGCTGATCTCATCCGGTCTGTTTGCCGCTTGGGCGCTGATAGATCGGCGTTGGGCGTTCCTAGCCCTGCAATTTTTCTATGCGGCGTCAGCCATCATTGGTTTGGTTCGCTGGGGATAGTTATTGATTTTACCTCAATGTGTTGCAGACAGTTATTGTAGACAATGACTGTCTCTTGGCCGGCCACTGAGATCTGCTCACCTGTCTGCTTTGTACCAGACATGGTAAAGGCAAATTGTACTACACCGGGGCGGATCTCTTGGAGTTCTGATATGTCCCAGTGCAGTGACACAAAATCTGCATGAAATGCGGCCTGCATGGCCATGATCTGCTCATCTCCCAGATACAGCCCCGTATTTTGAGAACTGTAGGTGGTGCTGGGGTTCATCATAGATGTGATGGCCTCCATATCACTACGATTGGAAGCCTCGATATAATTCAATGCAATCTCAATGGCGTTCGACATTACCTACTCTGCCGCGCGCAAAGGTTTGCCCGATGTAGGGTCACTTGCTTGCACATCTGCCTTTGCATCTGACCCAGTCTCTTGTGCTTGTGTGGTCCAAGCACCGGATCCGTGAGCTCTGGTATCATCCCACAGGATTTCAGGTGCGGGCACGCGCTTGGCAGCATGGGTCAGCGCCCAGTCTTGCGCAGCCCGGCTGGCAGTACCTTGTGACATCTTGGCGGCCATTCGGGCCAGCCATATCAGGTAAGTGCCGATCCAGATTCGCAATGCCAACATGGCGGGGGTAAAGATCAATGTCAGAACCGTCGCAATGCCCAACCCAAAGACCACGGCGGTGGCCAACTGCTTCCACCACAGGGCGGTGGGGCTGTTGAAACTGTAACCACCATCAGCAAAGTTCAGGCTGAGACCAAACATCATCGGGGTGAGGCCTGCCATTGTGGTAATTGTAGTTAATAGAACGGGACGAATACGCGCCTCTGCGGTGCGGGTGATAGCCTCGATACGGGGCATGTAGCGTGAATACTCCTGATAAGTATCAATGAGAACAATGTTGTTGTTCACCACAATCCCAGCTAAGGCCACGATACCAGTTCCGGTCATGATGATCGAAAACGGTTGGTTCATTACCAGCATGCCGATCAGAACCCCGGTGGTCGACAATACCACGGCCAGCAAGACGAGCACGGCATTATAAACGCTGTTGAACTGTGCCAGCAGAATGATGAACATCAAGCCCAATGCACCAAGGAATGCCTTTTGAAGAAACTCTCCGGATTCTTCTTGATCCTCGGCATCGCCGGTCCACTCAACGATGATACCGGGCGGAACAACACCGCTTTCGAGCCACTCGGTCAGCATCGCAATTCGCTCATTGGGATTGATGGGGGTTTCGCTGACGGTGCCATCTTCGGCGGTGATGGATTTGGTCAGCCCATTTTCGACCGCAGCTTTCACATCAAAGAACCGTGTCTGATCAATCCGGTCGACCTGGGCAATGCCCGGAACCGGCTGGCGCGAGACAAAATTGCTAAGTGGGACAAGCCCGTCTGCGGTGCGCAGTTTTAGCGTGTCGAGGGTTGAAAGAACGCGGAATTCCTCGGGAAGGCGCACTCGGATGTCAATCTCCTCATCGCTGCTGTCGGTGCGCATGTTACCCAGCAAAATACCCCGTGTGATCAGTTGGACCATGGCGCCGACAGTGGCGACATCCGTGCCATACCGCCCGGCCTGTTCCACATCGACGTCGATCTGCCAGTCGATCCGGGGTAGCGGAAGGGTATCCTCGATCAGGGCCAGGCCTTCGGTTTCTTCAAATTTGGCGCGAGCGGACTTAGTAAAGGACTGCAATGCTTCCCAATTATCGCCCTTGATCCGTAGATGCACCGGTTTGGCTGAAGCCGGGCCTTGTTCAAGCGTCAGAATTTCAACTTTGATTCCATGGATTTTCTCCAGTTCGGTGGTCAGCTCTGCCACAGTACGTGTGCCATTGGCCGCTGGGTCCGTCAGTTGGCGTTTAATTTCCCACCCAAATAGCGGAATGGTGAACCATGTTTCGCGTATAGTGGGACGCTTATCCCAAGGGATCAGTTCAAACTGAATCTGACCGACCGTATCGCGTGGAGGCGAAGCGCCACCAGTGTTGTTGTTGAGGCCGCCATCCCCGGCAAAGGCAAAGGCGCTTTCGACATGGGGGTGATTTAGGACAATTTCTTCAGCTTGTTGAAGTAGGTCGTCTTTTTGATCCAACGACAGGTTACCACGCGCGCGGACGTAGACCAGCGCATTTTCCGGCTCGGTTTCGACAAAGAACTCAGTGCCGCGGTTGTTACCGATGTAGAAGATCAGAACACTGCCAACCAATACAAAGATCGCGCAGAAGGCCAGTAGGGGGGCAACCGGGTTGCCTGCGATCATGTGGATGAAACGCCCGAAAGGCGTGCGGTGGTAACCGGATTCAATGGCGCGCTCTTCAAGCGGAAAGAAGCGGCGGAAGGTCCATTTGATGTAGCGAACAAACCTGCGAAACACAGCCATGAACCCCAACATCATCCCGATCAAGCTGATAAATCCGACCGCAACAAAAACCATCGCACCCAACAGCGTCAGGAAGGCACCTGTCAAGGTCGGGATGACCGAGGCAAGAATGCGCCCCATGTCCATCGCTGAAAACTGAAGCGAGACAGTACCGAACAGCAAGGGCACCATGGTCGTCGCAAGGAAGAACCCGGCGATGGTCGCCGGAAAGATGACTAGATGCCATTTCCAGGACATATCGGCGACCTGCCTGATGTACGTGTCGAACCAACGTTCAATACGGCCGGTCACGCCACCCATAACAGGTAAATAGACCAAGGCTACCAGCAGCGACGCGGACAGGACAAAGATCAACGTGACAGGCAACATGCCCATAAACTGCCCCGGGATACCGGGCCAGAACAGCATCGGCAGGAAGGCACAGAGGGTTGTGGCGGTCGAGCTGACCACAGGCCAGAACATGCGCTTGGCGGCCTCGACATAGGCGTGCATCGGGCCAGAGCCTTCATCAATGCGTTTGTCGGCATATTCCACCACAACAATCGCGCCGTCCACCAACATACCTACGGCCAAAATTAATCCGAACATCACCATATTTGAAACGGCCACGCCCATGATCGCTAGCAGGGCGAAGCACAAAAGGAACGAGGTAGGAATCGCAAAACCCACCAGCAGGGCAGGGCGAATGCCGAGCGCCGCCAGCGTGACGATCATCACCAGCGCAATCGCGGTAAGAACCGACCCTTCAAGTTGTTTGACCATCGATGCCACGATACGGGATTGATCATTCGAAGCGCCAACATCGATTACCGCCTGCAATTCTTCGGGCCATTCTCTTCGGGCCTCGTCGACGGTTTCGCGGATCAGGGCTGAGGTGTCGATGATGTTGAAACCCTTGCGTTTGACCACTTGCAGGGCAACTGAGTTTTCACCGTTGAAGCGCGCGGTGCCTTGGCGATCTTCGAATGTCAGGCTGATTGTGGCCAGATCCCCCAATGTGACGACGCGGTCCCCGTTGGTTTTGATTGGCAGGTCATAAACATCTTTCGGCTCGTCAAAGGACGACGGGATTTTGACGGAAAATGTCCCCTGTTCGCTCTCCACCTCGCCCGCAGCAATCAACTGGTTGTTGTTGCGCACAACTGAGATCAGCTCTGTCGCGGTGACGTTGTAGGCCTCCAATCGCAATGGGTCGATGAGCACTTCGACCATTTCGTCGCGATTGCCCGCGATCCCAGCTTCAAGAACAGGCTCCAATCCTTCCAACTTATCCTGCAGATCTTTGGCCAATCGCGCCATCGTACGTTCGGGCACAGCACCGGATAGGTTGACAATAATGATTGGAAATTCACTAAAATTGATTTCGTTGACGGTGTATTTTTCTGCCCCATCAGGGAAATCCGCCTCAGCGGCGTTCATAGCATCACGCACATCCGCTAGGATTTTGGTTTTATCCCAGCCGAATTCAAACTCGAGCGCTACACCCGCATAGTTTTCTGCGGCGGTACCTGTCATTTCCTTGAGGCCGTCTAGGTCGCTTAGTTCGGTCTCCATCACTTTGACGAGCAGCTTCTCGCTGTCTTCAGCAGAGATGCCTGGGAAGATGACAGACACAAAAAGAGCTGGAATTTCGATATCTGGCTCACCTTCTTTTGGTAAGCTCACATAAGCCAATGTGCCCGCCATAATGGAGAGCACGATAAAGGCTACGACCATTCGTGCGCGGCTTGCGGCCCAATCGACCAATCCGGTCATTGGCCCAGCTCCTGATAGGTCGGCAGGACCGGAACGCCGTCAATGATATATTCCTGCCCAATGATGATTACCTCGGCAGTGTCGGGCAGTCCGGCCAGCCAGATGCCTTGGTTGGTATCTTTCAGCAACACAACAGGGACAAATTTGGCAGTATTCTGGGGGCCTACAATACGGACGCCCAAGACACCGGCATCGTTCAACGTCAGGGCGGATTGCGGCAGAAGGTGCGCTTGATTGCCTTCTGCTGAGATGCGGATCTCGGTGGTTTGTCCGTCGCGCAGGATCAGATCAGGGTTTGGAACCTGAATTTCAACACGGAAGGTGCGGGTGATCTGATCCGCACTGCGTGACAGAAACGAGACTTGGCCGGTGACGTCGTCACCGGTGGCCATCCGCGCCCGAGCGTCGGCGCCCAGTGTAATGCGACTGATTTCGGTTTCTGGAACAAACCCAACCAGCTTGATTGGGTCCAGTTGAATCACTGTGGCACAGGCCCCACCGGGCAATAGCAAGCTGCCCAATTCAGCGGTGTCGGATTCGAGCAGGCCATCAAAGGGCGCGCTGATCCGTAGGCGCTCAATTTCTTTCTCAGCGGCGGCAACTGAAGCCTCAGCGGACTGAATGCCGGACTGGGCTGCCCCTACGCCAGAGGCAGCGGCCTCTACCAAAGCTTCGGCAGAGCTGACGGCGGCACGGGTTTGTGCTAGCCGTACATCGGAGGCATAGCCACCTTCTGATAGTTTTTCAGAGGCATTATTGTTGATCATAGCCTCAGACAGTTGAGCTTCGGCTTCTTTTTGTCGCGCTTTGGCTTCTGGGATGCGCGTCTTAGCTTCGGCCAGGCGGGCTATGGCTTCGGCTAAGTTGGCTTCTCGCGTTGCCGGATCAAGCTCGCACAACACATCGCCTGCAGTTACAAATGCGCCTTTGCGCAAAGGGTTTGAAATGACCTGTCCTGAGGTTTCAGACTGCAATTCAACTTCGCGGTCGGCTTCGGTCTGTCCCCGGATCACGAGTGCGCTGTCGATTTCACGCGCAATTGATTTCACCGCGATGACACGAACCGCATTGGCATCTTCCGCTGCGTCCTGAGACGGTTCTGACGTAACCACGTTTTCGTCTGTGGCAGGCGTGCTTTCAGCGCCACCCGAAAGGGAGTCGCGCTGAAAAATGAACAAATACACAAGCACGGACGCAATAAAGGCCGCAATAATAGGAAAAATCCGCATTCCAATACCTTCTGCATGGGTTCAGAGCCGGTCGCACAAATGTAGGGTGCGATCTGCTGAATTCAATTACATATATTCCTGAACCGTATAGTTCAGATTAATTGAGTGTGCAATAATATGGGTGGTTGGAACGTACATATGCCGCAGCCTCTTGGCAGGCGGAGGGCTTCGGGTTAAGAGGGGGGCGAATGCAGCGAGGATAGATGCGTGAGCGATACCGATAGTTTCATTGACGAAGTCACCGATGAAGTCCGCCGAGAGCGCCTGTTTGGTTTTATGCGCCGCTATGGTTGGATCGCCGCGGTTGTCGCGATTGCATTGGTGGCCGGAACAGCTTGGAATGAATGGAAAAAATCCGGCGAACAGCAAGCTGCACAGGATTTTGGAGATTCCATCATTACTGCGTTGGAGCGTCCCGATCGGGCTGTGCGGGCTGCGGCCCTAGCTGATATTGTAGCCCCAAATGCAGACGGCCAAGCTGTTCTTGAGTTATTGACTGCAGGGGAAGAGGGTAGCGAAGCCCCAGAAGAAGCTGCGGTACGCTTGTTGTCAATTGCCGATTCCGAAGGCGTACAGCCGGTTTATCGTCAGATTGCGACGCTTAAAGCGATGTCATTGCCTGACTCAGGCATCAACATTGATGACAGGCGCACCCGCCTTGAAGGGCTGGCGTTATCTGCCGGGGTCACTGGATTGCTTGCCGAGGAACAATTGGCAATTATTGACATTGAAACCGGCGATCGAGATGCCGCTTTGACACGCCTTGCAGGGATCGAAGAGAATGCCTTGGCGACACCATCTTTACGCAATCGGGTCACGCAGTTGATTGTTGCGCTTGGTGGTGAACCAAAAGTCACGGTATCAAACGAGTAACGAATGACCGCTTGCAGGTCAGAATCTTGCAAGCATACGATTGAAGTGGGAGCAGAGTATTGAAACCGACCAAGCTATTTTCCGGGGCGGCAATCCTCATTGCTTTAACAGCCTGCAGCAAAGATGACCCTATTCTGCAAGGTGAGCGGGAAAACATTAGGTCGGTTCTGAGTGAAGAAGATGCTGCGACTTCGGCAAGTGCTCAGGCTCCGACGAAGGCCACACCTCTCAAGCTGCCAGCTGCTAAAAATAACGCCAATTGGGCGCAATCACCCAACTCTCCTGCGTTCAGGACAGATCACCCCGCGCTGCGCAGCACGCCGCAATTGGCATGGTCTGTGTCCATTGGGGCAGGGGACGGAAACCGTGCGCGCATCACCGCCGACCCAGTGGTCTCTGGCGGGCGTGTATTCACACTGGACGCGCACGCAACAGTTACGGCCGTGTCGACCGCTGGTCAGGTGATCTGGTCGAAGAACCTCGTGCCTGCAAACGAATCCGCCTCTGACGCAAGCGGTGGTGGCTTGGCGGTTGAGGGCAATACGCTTTATGTCTCATCAGGTTTTGGCCTGCTTACTGCGCTTGATGTGGCAACTGGTAACGTCAAATGGCAGCAAAACCTGCGCGCAACCGGCAATGGAACGCCAACTGTTGTTGGCGATCTGGTCTATGTGGTTGCTGGAGATGATGTAGCTTGGGCATTGAACAAAAACAGCGGCCGTATTGCATGGCAGTTGGTCGCTTCACCCGACATCAACAACGTGTCCGGTGCGCCAGCACCCGCCGTGTCGAACAAATACGCGATCTTTGCCTTTGGATCGGGCGAGGTACAGGGCGCCTTCCTTCGTGGTGGATTACGGGCTTGGGATGCGCAGGTGGCGGGACAACGTCCGGGCTATTCCAACGCCAGCATTGGCGACATTACCGGTGGTCCGATTATCGTTGGTGATAAGGTCTTTATTGGTAACCATTCGGGCCGCTTGGTGGCGGTGAACGTGGCCAGCGGCAAACGGATATGGACGGCACTTGATGGCCCTCTCAATCAGATATGGCCAGCGGGCGATTCGATCTTTATCGTCTCTGATCGTAATGAATTGCTGCGTCTGTCCGCGAACGACGGTAGCCGAATCTGGGCCCGTACCTTGCCATTCTTCACCAAGAAGAAGCCGCGCAAGCAAAGCGAAATTTATGCCCACCACGGCCCGGTTCTAGCCGGTGGCCGTTTGGTTGTGGCCTCCAACGATGGAAAATTACGGTTTTTCAACCCACAAAATGGCACTCCTCAGGGTGAAGTCGAATTACCCGGTGGGGCGACAACCAATCCGGTGATCGCGGGTGGGACGCTTTATGTCGTGTCGTCAAAGGGTCAATTGCTGGCTTTCCGTTAAGCGCGTTATCCTGTAACAGGGCGGTCTGATCAGATCGGAGTTCAGGACATGAGCTTTACCCTTGCCATCGTTGGCCGCCCGAATGTGGGCAAATCCACACTTTTCAACCGCCTTGTTGGGCGGCGCTTGGCCTTGGTTGATGACCAGCCCGGGGTGACGCGCGACTTGCGCGAAGGTGAAGCGCGGCTAGGCGATTTGCGGTTCACTGTGATTGACACCGCCGGCCTGGAAGATGCCAATGACGAATCGCTTCAAGGACGGATGCGCCGCCTAACCGAACGTGCGGTTGATATGGCCGATATTTGCCTGTTTATGGTTGATGCGCGCACAGGTATTACGTCAACAGACGAGATGTTTGCAGAAATTCTGCGAAAACGCTCTGACCATGTGATCGTTGCCGCGAACAAGTCTGAAGGCAGGGCTGCTGATGCAGGCGTGATCGAAGCCTATAGTCTGGGTCTTGGAGAGCCGGTTCGCCTGTCTGCAGAACATGGCGAGGGGATGAATGATCTTTATTCCCAATTGATGCCGATCGCGGATGAATACGCCAAACGCGCCGAAACCCACACACCCGAAACCGATGTTGCCATTGACGACGAAGACGAAGATGCACCGCGGGTTCCTACCGTTGACAAACCTTTGCAAATCGCTGTCGTAGGTCGCCCGAACGCGGGTAAATCAACGCTGATCAATAAGATCCTTGGAGAAGACCGGCTTTTGACCGGGCCAGAGGCCGGGATCACCCGAGATGCGATATCTTTGCGGATTAACTGGAATGACACGCCGACCCGTATCTTTGACACGGCAGGAATGCGCAAAAAGGCCAAGGTACAGGAAAAACTGGAAAAGCTTTCTGTCTCGGATGGCTTGCGTGCGGTTAAATTTGCCGAAGTTGTGGTTGTACTGCTTGATGCAGAGATTCCGTTTGAACAGCAGGACCTGCGTATTGCCGATCTCGCTGAACGCGAGGGTCGGGCTGTGGTCGTTGCTGTCAACAAATGGGACATCGAAGAAGATAAACAGGAAAAGCTAAAGGAACTCAAAGAAGAGTTCACGCGCCTGTTGCCGCAATTACGTGGTGCGCCGCTGATCACCGTGTCTGCCAAAACCGGTCGCGGGTTAGAGCGCTTACATGCGGCTATTATGAAAGCCCATGAGGTCTGGAACCGTCGTATACCAACTGCTGCGTTGAATCGCTGGCTTACTGGCATGCTGGAACAACACCCGCCACCCGCCCCTCAGGGTAAGCGAATCAAGCTGCGCTACATGACTCAGGCCAAAACCCGCCCACCGGGGTTTGTGGTGATGTGTTCTCATCCCGACAAGATGCCGGAAAGCTATGCGAGGTATCTGGTCAATGGCTTGCGCGAAGATTTTGACATGCCAGGCACACCAATTCGCCTGATGATGCGTGGGCAGGGGGATAAGAACCCCTACAAGGGTAAAAAGAAAAGCGGACCCTCAAAGCTGCGTAAGCACCTTAGACCACGTGCAGAGTCGTAATTTCTACTACTTATTGACCACTTAAGAGTGCGCGAAATGACGCGGATCATGGGCTATGCCCTTGTTCCGGTTGTCTTAGTCAGAAATAGCATTATCCTTGGGTGAAGATTCGAACAGAGCCGACGGGGGATGGAATGGATCTGAGGGCCTATACGCGCCAGTATACAAAAAAAGATAACCGCATTGCGGCATTAAGTTATTTTGGAACTTTTGCGGTGTATTTCTCCGCGTTCTATCTGGCTGTTGCTTATGTGGATTTATGGTATGTGATGGTACCATCTGGGGTGGTTTTCGCCTTTGCGGCGGTGCGTTTGTATGTGTTGCAACACGATTGTGGGCATCATTCTTTGTTTGAAACGCGCGTGCAAAACGAATGGGCTGGTCACGGATTGTCGCCGTTCACCTTTGCACCGTTTGAGGTGATGAAACAAAATCACAATCTTCATCATGCCGGCGTGGGTAATCTGGAGCACCGTGAGACCGGCGAGGTTCACACCATGACCTTGCGCGAATGGAATGCAGCCGGGTGGTGGGATCGCTTGCAGTACCGTCTTTATCGCAATCCGCTTGTCCTCATTCCTGTAGGCGCGCTGTTCACCTATTTTATCCGCTATCGTTGGCCTAAAAACACACTGCGGTTTGGGCTGGGTGGTGTGATTTTGCATAACCTTTCTATTTTGGTCTTTATGGGCGTGCTTTATCAGCTGGCGGGACTGATTGGGCTGGCCGTGTTCTTTGGTTTCAGTTTCCTAGGTGGAATGATCGGAGTGTTTCTGGTTTATCTTCAACATAACTTTGAAGACACCTATTGGGATCGCCGCCCGGATTTGGATCCGCAACTCGCCGCGCTTCAGGGCGCATCTGCTCTCGATTTCGGCTGGTTCTTTGATCTGACCGTGGCGTGCATTACTCTGCATGATATTCACCACTTTAATGCACGGATCCCGTCGTATCGCCTGCGGGCGTGTCATTACAATCTGCCTGATGAATACGCCCCGCGCCGGATCAAGTTTCCCGAGGCCGTGGCTGCGCTGACCCTCAAGCTATGGGATGAAGAAAACAACCGCTTGGTGCCCTTTCCCAAAGTACGCCAAAGCAGTGCAGTGCCGGCGGAGTAGACGCGCCAGAGGAAAAGGTAAGCCGCCCAGCGGGACTGGGCGGCGGAAATTAGCTACGATACAATTGATTAGGCTAGCGTGCCGTCGGCCTGCAACACGGTTTTGCCGCGCAGATAAGGGTGCAGAACTTCGGGCAGTTTGATAGATCCGTCCTCTTGCTGACCGTTTTCCAAAACGGCAATCAGGCAGCGGCCAATCGCCAGGCCTGAGCCGTTCAGCGTATGCAGATATTGCGGCTTGCCACCATCTGCGGGCTTGAAACGTGCGTTCATCCGGCGGGCTTGGAAATCACCACAGACCGAGATCGAACTGATCTCGCGGTAGGTGTTCTGTCCGGGCAGCCAGACCTCGATGTCATGGGTTTGACGCGCGCCAAAACCGATGTCGCCAGTGCATAGTACAACGGTACGATACGCCAGCTCCAGTCGTTCCAGAATACCCTCGGCACAGCCGGTCATCCGATCCAGTTCTTCGCGGGATTTGTCGGGATGGGTAATCGACACCATTTCGACCTTTTCAAACTGGTGTTGACGCAGCATGCCCGCGGTGTCACGACCTGCGCTGCCCGCCTCAGAGCGGAAACACTGAGTGTGTGCGACGTAGCGACGTGGCAGGTAACTTTCCTCAACTACGGATCCGTTGACAATATTCGTCAGCGTCACCTCGGCGGTGGGCACAAGCCACCAGCCATTGGTGGTCTCATAGCTGTCTTCGCCGAACTTGGGCAATTGCCCGGTGCCATACATCATTTCTGGGCGTACCAGTACAGGGGTCCAGGTCTCTTGCAGACCGTTTTCCTCTATATGTGTATCCAACATGAATTGCGCCAGCGCACGATGGATGCGCACCACCCCGCCAGAGAGCACCACAAAGCGTGACCCGCTGAGCTTGGCGGCTGTTTCAAAGTCCATTCCGGGTTTGACGCCTGCAATGTCGAAATGCTCTTTCGGGGTGAAATCAAACGTAGCGGGGGCGCCCCAGCGACGAATTTCAACATTGTCGTCTTCATTCTCGCCATCAGGAACGTCGTCAAACGGAAGATTGGGTAGACCCATCAACAGATCAGTCAACTGCTGATCCAGTTCTTTCGCCTCGGTCTGCAATTTCGCCACTTCGGCTTTCTTCTCGCCGACAAGCGCACGCAGGCGTCCGAATTCAGTTTCGTCGCCCTTTGCCTTGGCTGCCCCAACCTCTTTGCTGGCTTTGTTCTGATCAGCCTGCGCGGTCTCAGCAGCATGAATGCGAGCGCGCCGAGCCTCGTCAATTGCCAGAACCTGCGTTGACACGCCACTTAACCCACGACGGGCCATCACGTCGTCGAAGGCAGCAGGGTTTTCACGGATCGCGCGAATATCGTGCATGGTATTGGTCCTATAATTGATCGAGTCGTTTCCCAACTTATGCACCAGAATTGCACAAGGGTGTAGGGCGGTTGGCGATCTTATGGCGGATTACTGTCCTGCTTTTTGCCTGCAACGCGCAAAAAGCTGGTATTCCCTATCCGGTGGCCGTCTCAGGTTGCTTTCCCGCCTTGCAAACCGGGCATTGGCGGCCTAGGTTCCGTTCAAATTCGCAAGGGACCACCTTGCACGACAAGAATAGAATAAGGAAGTCGCTCTATGGAAGCTATTGGCCAGTTTATCCCGCTCATTCTGATCTTTGCCATCATGTGGTTCCTGCTGATCCGTCCGCAGCAAAAGAAGATGAAAGAGCATCAAGCGATGGTTGCAGCCCTGCGCAAGGGTGACAAGGTCGTCACTCAAGGTGGTATCCTTGGTAAAGTAACCAAGGTCAAAGACGACAACGAGATCGAAGTTGAGATTGCCAGCGGTGTTCAGGTGTCTGTTGTTCGCAGCACGATCACGCAAGTACTGTCGAAAACTGAACCAGCAGCAAGCTGAGTTCAACAATAACAATCAAACCGTTGAAAAGGCGGCATAATGCTTCAAATCGACCTGTGGAAACGCATCGTGATCTGGGGCCTTGTTGCCCTTGGACTTCTTCTGGCGCTGCCAAACGGGTTTTATTCCCGTGTAGAAACCCGCAATGACGCCGTCGCGGCCTTGGAAGTGGGCCAAACCGGGTCCGAGCTTGAAGCTCAAGCCGCTCAATGGCCCAGCTACTTGCCATCATCCTTGGTTAATCTCGGGCTGGATCTACGCGGTGGCGCGCATTTGCTGGCCGAGGTTCGGGTAGAAGAGGTCTATCAGGCCCGCCTTGAGGGCATGTGGCCTGATGTGCGTGATCTGCTGCGGCAGGAACGCAGCCGTATTGGCCCAATCCGCTTGCAACCGTCTGATATCGACGAGCTACGTGTCCGTCTGGTCGAAAAACCCGAAGAAGTCGCCTATGCCGCCTCGCAAGTGCGTGGTTTGGCCCGTCCGGTCACCAGTCTGACGGGTGTTGCTAGCAATGATATCGAAATCACCACTGATGGCGCGGATATTGTCATTCGCCTGAGCGAGGCCGAAAAACTGGCCACAGATGAACGCACCGTGCGCCAAGCGCTGGAAATCATTCGCCGCCGAATTGACGAGGTCGGCACACGTGAACCAACCATTCAACGCCAAGGCGCCAGTCGGATTCTAATTCAGGTGCCGGGCATTGGTAGCGCGGCAGAGCTGAAAGAGATAATCGGCACCACGGCGCAACTGACTTTCCAACCGGTTGTTGGTCGCGCTTCTGATCCTGACCAGCGCCCGGGTGCCGGCAATGAGATCCTGCCGTCGATCGATGAAGAGGGCGTTTACTACATCCTTGAAAAAGCCCCTGTTGTCACCGGCGAAGAACTGGTTGATGCCCAACCTGATTTTAACCAGAATGGCCAACCTGCGGTGTCTTTCCGGTTCAATCCGACAGGCGCCCGCAAGTTTGGCGATTATACGGCTGAAAACATCGGCAATCCCTTTGCAATCGTATTGGATGGAGAAGTCATCAGTGCCCCGGTGATCCAGAGCCATATTCCAGGTGGATCAGGTATCATCACGGGGCGCTTCACTGTAGAAGAAAGTACCAATCTGGCGGTCCTGCTGCGGGCTGGGGCCTTGCCTGCAGGGTTGGATTTCCTTGAAGAGCGCACAATTGGGCCAGAACTGGGCGCAGACAGCATCGAGGCGGGTAAAATCGCCTGTATCGTCGCCTTTGCGTTGGTGCTGGTGTTTATGGCGCTCAGCTATGGCACTTTTGGGATCTTTGCCAATATTGCACTTATCATCAACGTTGGTTTGATCTTTGGCTTGCTCAGCATGCTGGGGGCAACACTGACCCTGCCGGGTATTGCGGGTATTGTTTTGACGATCGGGATGGCCGTGGATGCCAACGTACTGGTGTTTGAACGAATCCGCGAAGAAATGAAGTCTTCTAAAGGACCCGCGCGGGCGATCGAGCTGGGTTATGAAAAGGCACTTAGCGCTATTACCGATGCGAACATTACCACATTCATAACCGCTGTGATCTTGTTTGCCATGGGCAGCGGGCCGGTTAGAGGCTTTGCCATCACGCTGGGCATCGGGATTATCACTTCGGTCTTTACCGCGATCTTTGTCACCCGTCTGATTGCTGTGATCTGGTTTGAACGTCGTCGCCCTAAAACAGTGCTGCAGGGCAAATCCCTGCGTTTGGTACCCAAGGAAACCAAATGGGATTTCTTCAGTCGTTGGCGCGTGTCGCTTGGCGTTTCGGCTCTGTTGATTGTTGTGGCACTTGGGTCGTTCACGGTTCAAGGCTTGAACTTTGGCATTGATTTCCGAGGCGGGACAACCATCCGCACAGAAAGCGCACAGCCTGTTGATATTGGTCAATATCGCGACGCGATGCAGCCGCTGGAACTGGGCGACGTGACCATTACTGAGGTGTTCGACCCAACCTTTGACGTTGATCAGAATGTCGCCATGATCCGCATTCAGGCGCAAGACGGTGAAGAGGCCGTTTCAGCCGATGTGACCAAAGATACGCTGGCCGCCCTGCAAACCGTTGCACCTGATCTTAAATTCACCTCGGTTGAGAGCGTGGGCCCGAAAGTCTCAGGTGAATTGATCACCACAGCAGTTATCGCGGTAGTTTTGGCGATTGGTGCGGTTCTGTTCTACATCTGGCTGCGCTTTGAATGGCAGTTTGCGGTGGGGGCGGTGGCCGCCTTGATCCATGATGTCGTGCTGACCATCGGTGTGTTTTCTGCCCTGCAGATCCAGTTCGACCTGGCCATCATTGCGGCATTGCTGACCATTGTTGGTTACTCGCTTAATGACACCGTGGTTGTGTTTGACCGGGTTCGTGAAAACCTGCGCAAATACAAGCAAAAGGCGCTATCTGAGGTTCTAAACTTGTCGATCAACGAAACGCTGAGCCGGACGGTCATGACCTCGGTCACCACATTGCTGGCTTTGCTGGCACTGTTTGTGCTGGGTGGCGATGTGATCCGCGGATTTGTCTTTGCGATGATCTGGGGTGTGATTGTGGGGACGTACAGTTCGATCTTTGTTGCTAGCTCAATCTTGTTGTGGCTGGGCGTCAAACGCGACTGGTCCAAACCTTCCAACAACGCAGGCAACCAGTTTGCGAACATCGATGCCTGATCTGGCCTCAGGGGTTCTCGCGACCCCGGGCCTTATCTGGCTGATGGTAACAATCGGGGTTGCTGGGATTGTGCGCGGCTTTACTGGCTTTGGTACCGCATTGATTTTTGTACCTATCGCCGGAATATTCTTGCCACCTGCACAGGTGGTCGGTGTGATGACCCTGACTGGCATCGTAAGTATGACGGCATTGGTGCCACGCGCTTGGGGGCAGGCCGACCGCAAAGAGGTTGGTATTCTGGCATTGGCGGCACTCATCACTGTACCATTGGGCATCATGCTGCTGAAGCAGCTGGACCAGATCACCGTGCGCTGGTTGGTGACGGCAATTGCGTCAGGTACACTGGTCGCGCTGATCATCGGGTGGCGTTACGCAAGAGAGATCCAAACAAAGGGTTTGCTGGGGATCGGGGCCGCTGCCGGTGTGGTAGGTGGATTGACGGGGCTAACAGGTCCCGTGGTCATCATGTTCTATCTGGCAGGACAGGGGGCGGTTAAGACCATCAGGGCCAATACGATCTTGTTTCTTGCAGCTTTGGATATCGTCATCGTGGGTAATCTGCTCGTTTCAGGATCTATTGCTTGGGAAACGCTCTGGTTGGCGATCGCCTTGGCCGTTCCGTATTTTGCAACAACCCTGATTGGACAGGCGGCTTTTGACCCAACCCAAGAAAAATTCTATCGTTTGGCGGCTTATACAGTCATTGGATTGGCTGTGATCACCGGCTTGCCGCTGTGGGAAGGTTAACATGCGCCTGAACGAAATCAGCTATAACGACGCGGTTCCTATTGATGGTTATGGCCCCGGGTTTTTTCGGATTGCGGGGCAAGCCGTTGAAGGGGCAATTATGCTTTCTGCTGATGGCGTGCGCGCATGGGGCGGCTATGAAGACAATGCTGTATTGTTGGAATTGGCGGGGCAGGCGGATGTCTTGTTCATCGGCACAGGGGCAGAAACTACGCATATTCCCAGTGCATTGAGAGCCGCGCTGGAAGAGGCGGGCATCGGGGTCGAGGCGATGAACTCTCCTGCTGTGTGCCGCACTTATAATGTGCTGTTGTCTGAGGGCCGTCGCATCGCTGCCGCACTGCTGCCGGTCTGAAACGTCGCAGGCAGGCGGTACGTATCCGGCTTTTTCAATGTATCAGAATGGGATAAAGACAGATCATGATGCTAGAGGTTTCTGATCTGTCGGTCGCCCGTGGTGGGTTGAAACTGCTCGAAGGGGTAACCTTTGGGTTGGAGGGCGGTCAGGCATTGGTGCTGCGGGGCCCCAATGGCGTTGGCAAAACTTCTTTGTTACGCACGGTCGCGGGCCTTCAGCCTGCACTTGGTGGAACAATCCAAATGGTTCCCGACAGCTTTGCTTATGCCAGCCATGCAGATGGCATCAAGGCAACGTTAAGTGTTGAAGAAAATCTATCCTTCTGGGCGCATGTTTTCGGTGCAGATGGCGTAGAAGAAGCCTTGTCCGCCTATGATTTGCAAGCGTTAAGAGACCGCCCGGCAGGCGCGCTGTCGGCTGGGCAGGGGCGTCGGCTTGGTTTGGCGCGGTTGCTCGTCACGGGAAGGCCGCTTTGGTTACTCGATGAGCCTACGGTGTCACTTGATGCCGAGGCGGTTGGGTTATTCGCGCAGGCGATCAAAGCACATTTGCAATTGGGTGGAGCGGCGCTACTGGCTACGCATATTGATCTTGGTTTGGACAATCCGACAATTTTGAACTTGGCGCCATATCGGTCCAAGGCCAGTTTTGTCGAAGATTTTGATGAGGCCTTCTTGTGATTGCGCTTCTGATCCGGGATCTCAGACTGGCACTCCGCGCCGGTGGCGGCTTTGGCCTGGCGTTGGCGTTTTTTCTGATCGTTGTCACGCTTGTTCCCTTTGGCGTCGGGCCTGACCCCGAACTGTTGTCAAAAATTGCGCCGGGGATTTTGTGGCTCGGCGCCTTGCTGGCTTGTCTGCTATCATTGGACCGAGTGTTTGCACTCGATTGGGAAGATGGCAGTCTGGACCTGCTGGCGACTTCGCCATTGCCGTTGGAGGGTGTTGCCGGGATCAAAGCCTTTGGCCATTGGTTGACAACGGGCCTGCCGTTGATCGTCGCATCGCCCCTGTTCGGTCTTTTGTTGAATTTGCCTGCGTCTGGATATGGGCCACTGATGATCTCTTTGACCTTGGGGACACCGGCACTTAGCATGATTGGCACTTTTGGCGCGGCGCTGACTGTGGGATTAAAACGCGGTGGCCTGCTGCTTAGTCTGCTGGTTTTACCGCTGTATGTTCCGACCCTCATCTTTGGCGCACAGGTGGCACAGCGTGGTGCAGAGGGGCTTCAGATCACATCGCCCATGTTGATGCTGGCCGGTGTCACCTGCGGCACCATAGCGCTTTTGCCTTTTGCTGCGGCTGCGGTATTGAAGGCGAACCTGAGATGAGCCAAAGATCCGAGCAAAAGAGGCCAGCGTTGAATTCAATCTGGGCATATGCCAACCCGCGCAAGTTTATCGCCACCAGCGACCGGCTGATGCCGTGGATTTGGGGCGGGGCAATTTTGTGCCTTGTTGTCGGGCTGATCTGGGGGTTCTTTTTTACACCTGATGATTACCGGCAGGGATCGACCGTCAAGATCATCTATCTGCATGTTCCTGCGGCGCTGATGGCGATTAATGCTTGGTTCATGATGTTGGTGACATCCCTGATCTGGATCATCCGTCGCCATCATGTCAGCGCTTTGGCTGCGCGGGCAGCAGCCCCGGTGGGGTTGATAATGACATTGATTGCCTTGCTAACCGGGGCGATTTGGGGGCAGCCGATGTGGGGCACATGGTGGGCCTGGGATCCGCGGCTGACCTCGTTTCTGATCCTGTTTCTGTTTTATTTGGGCTATATCGCCCTGTGGGGCGCGATTGAAAACGATGATACCGCCGCTGATCTGACTTCGATCCTGTGTCTGGTGGGATCGGTTTTTGCGGTGCTCAGTCGTTATGCGGTGAATTTCTGGAACCAAGGCCTACATCAGGGTGCATCACTGAGCCTTGATAAAGAGGAAAACGTGGCAGACGTATTTTACCACCCGCTGCTGTTGTCGATTGCAGGCTTTGTCTTGCTATTTCTGGGGCTGGTACTGCTGCGTACCCAGACCGAAATTCGTGCGCGTCGAATGCGGGCGCTGTTGGCACGGGAGCGGTTGCAATGATACCTGAGCTTGGAAAATACACGGTAACGGTACTGTCAGCCTATGGCGTATCAGTGGCTCTTTTGCTGCTGCTGATTGCGGTTAGCGTCTGGCGAGCCAAACAGGTTCGGGCACAGTTGAATCGCGTCGAAGAAAGAATAAAACAAGATGGCTAAAATCTCGCCACTTATGTTGGCTCCCCCACTGATTTTCCTTGCAATGGCTAGTACGTTTTATGTGGCGATGCAGCGTGAAAACCCGGATGAATTACCTTCGGCATTGGCTGGAAAACAGGCCCCAGCAGTTCAGGTGGAACCCTTCGCCGATGCACAGCTCTTTGCAGATGCGGATCTGAGGGACGGTCAGATCAAACTGGTGAATTATTGGGCCAGCTGGTGCGCACCGTGTCGGGCGGAACACCCGCAGCTGGAATTGCTGGCGGATGAGGGCGTGCCCATCTACGGTATCAATTACAAAGACGACGCAGTGAAGGCGGCGGGCTTTCTGGCCGAGCTTGGCAACCCCTATGTCAGGATCGGTTCAGATAACGGTCGCATGGCGTTGAATTGGGGCGTATATGGCGTGCCGGAAACCTATGTGATTGATGGCGATGGTACGATATTGTTGCGTTTCGCCGGTCCGATTACCAAGAGCATTCTAGAAACGACGATCCGCCCAGCTTTGAAATCAGAGTAATTTTACTCACGGATGAATGTTTCTTGTTTGCGCTGTAGGATGTTCGTGTTGGTTGGCGTCAACGCTTGCACCATAGACGGCGATCACAGCCAATAGGGCCACCTGAACTGCTATCAGAGTATTGCGCATAGTCGTCATCCTTTTTACCACTCATGGTAAATGGGGGTGCCTAGGGCATTTTAAAGGCAAGACTCTTGGCGTGAGCGCATTTTTGCTGTGCATCACCTCACAGAGATTGTGCACAGCAATTGCGATAATGGGATAGATTAGTCTGTCAAAGCTAGTTTGGCGGATTGTTTGCGGTTTTGAAGTTGTCGCGAGACAAAGGCCACGATGAACATCGCCGTTAGGATTAAAATAATAGTTGGGGCCGGAGCGCTATCAATGAAGAAACTTGCATAAACGCCTGCTTGTGTGGCGAAAATACAGATCAGAACGGACACCCAAAGCATGGTTGAAAATTTGCGCACCAGTAAAAAGGCAATAGCGCCAGGCGCGATCAAAAGACCGATGGCAAGGATCAGGCCCACGGCTGACAGCGTGGCAACAATGGTTAGTGACAGCGCTGCCAGCAGACCGTAATGTAGCAAACCCACTGGCAGGCCAGCGGCACGAGCTTGCGCCGGGTCAAAGCTATGTAGCAGCAGGTCGTTCCATTTCAATAATAGAACTGCCGCGACGATCAGGGAGATCACACCAGAGGAGATCAACTCGCCCCGATCAACGCCCAGCATGTTGCCGTACAGGATGTGCATTAGATCGACATCGGTTTTGGCCGCCACATAAAGCACGATGCCCAACCCGAACATGCCGGAAAAGACGACGCCCATAACCGTGTCTTGTTTCACACGGCTGTTGCCGGACAGATACCCGGTGGCCACCGCACAGGTCATACCCGCTGCAAAGGCACCCAGCAGCAGGGGTAAACCAAAGATATATGCTAGTACAATGCCCGGCAGAACTGAATGGCTGACCGCATCGCCCATCAGTGCCCAACCTTTAAGCACCAGAAAGCATGACAACAACGCCGCAGGAACAGACACGATCATCCCGATCAGAAAAGCATGTTGCATAAAGCCAAATTGGAACGGCATCATAAGGTTGTCAAAATCCATCAGCTTGCCTCCAGCAAGGCAGCGCGGGCTTTGGCTTTGGCAGCTAAGAGCCCATGTTTGGGGGCAAAGACAAATACCAGCAAAAAGATCAGTGTTTGCAATGTCACGATGATGCCGCCGGTGGCCCCATCCAGAAAGTAACTGGCGTAAGCGCCGGTAAAGCTGGTGATGCTGCCGATCAGGACCGATGTGATGATCAGTCGCGGAAAACGATCACAGAGCAGATATGCGGTCGCACCGGGCGTGACCACCATGGCGATCACTAGAAAGGCGCCGACGGTCTGCATTGCTGCAACAACTGAGGCCGACAGTAGCGTAAAGAAGATCGCCTTAAGGAGCCCTGTTTTCAACCCAATGGTACGGGCATGGTTTTCATCAAAAAACGTGACCATCAGGTCTTTCCACAGCACAAAAAGCACCGCCAGTGAGACAAAGCCGATGAGTGCCAGCTGCAAGGTGTCGCCGGGAGTAATGGCCAGAATGTTGCCCATGGTGATGGTCTGAACTGAAATTGAGATCGGATTGACCGAAACCATGAACAGGCCAAGGCCAAAGAAGGATGTAAATATCAACCCGATGATGACATCGACCTTCAGACCGGAACGTTCCGAGAGAAACAACATCGAACCAGCCGCCAGCCCGCCAGCCAGAAAGGCCCCCAATGCAAACGGCAGGCCCAGCATGTAGGCCGCAGCCACGCCTGGCACGACAGAGTGGGCGAGGGCATCACCGATCAAGGACCATCCCTTGAGCATCAGATAGGCCGACAGGAACGCACAGACTCCGCCCACAAGGGCCGACACCCACATGGCATTGGTCATGTAGTTGTAGCTGAACGGCTCTAGCAGGGTGGCAATCATTGCTTGCCCTCTGCCGTCTGGGTTTTTTCGCCATATTGAACAAATGGACGTTCATCATCGGTTAGGATGGTCACAGTCCTGGCATCGGCATCGTCATGCAGCGCCTCGCCACCAAGGGTGAAGTGGCGCAGGACGCCGCCAAAGGCGGCCTCAAGATTGGCTCGAGTAAAGGTTGTCTCGGTCGGGCCATAAGCCAGCACGGTGCCCTTAACGAGAATTGTTCTGTCGCAGAATTCGGGCACCGACCCAAGGTTATGAGTTGAAACCAGCATGACCCGGCCTTCGTCACGCAATTCCTTGAGCAATGCGATAATCTGCTCTTCGGTCTTCACATCGACGCCTGTGAACGGCTCATCCAGCAAGATCACCTGGCCGTCTTGTGCCAAAGCGCGGGCCAGAAACACCCGTTTGCGTTGGCCGCCGGACAACTCACCTATCTGGCGGTGGCGCAGGTCGGCCATGTTGACGCGTTGAAGCGCATTTTCAACGGCGGCATGGTCGGCGGGTTTGGGGCGGCGCAGCAGGCCCATATGGCCGTAACGGCCCATCATCACCACATCTTCGACCAGCACGGGAAAGGTCCAGTCGACCTCTTCGGCTTGCGGTACATAGGCAACCAGATTTTGTTTCAATGCCTTTTTGACCGATCTGCCGAGGATCTGCATTTCACCTTTTGAGGCGGGGATAAATCCCATGACGGCCTTGAAAAGTGTCGACTTTCCCGCGCCGTTCACACCGACAAGGGCCGTTACCGTGCCCTTTGGGATCGAAAAGCTAGCATCGCGCAGGGCGGTGTGGCCGTTGCGATAGGTGACGGTGACCCCTTTGACGTCAATGCCACCTGTCGCGGCTGATCCGGGCACTGTAATGTTGGCGACGGTGTCTTGCGCGGCACTATTCGTAGGCATATGGTTCGTACCTTTCTGGGCCATGGCAATATGTCGGGCGGCCTGGAGACGTTTATTTAGCTGCGGTGGTCAGACCGATGGCAACAGTTTCAGAGGTGACCTTGAGAAGGTCAAGATAGGTCGGAACTGGGCCATCTGGGCCGCTTAGCGAGTCGACATAAAGTTCGCCGCCATATCGTGCCCCGGTTTCACGGGCGACCTGTTTGGCGGGGGCGGTGTTGACAGTGCTTTCGCAGAACACCACCGGAATGTTATGTTCGCGCACGCCGTCGATGACGCCGCGCACTTGTTGCGGCGTGCCAACCTGATCGGCATTCATTGGCCACAGATACAGCTCTTTCATTGCAAAATCGCGTGCGAGATAGCTGAACGCGCCTTCACAGGTGACAAGCCAGCGCTGATCCGCGGGGATGGTGACGATCTGCTCACGCAGCGGGTCAATCACGGCGCGTAGTTCGTCTTTGTAAGCCGCTGCATTGGCCTGATAAACATCAGCATTTTCAGGGTCATGTTTGATAAACGCGGCAAGGATATTGTCGATGTAGATCAGCGCGTTTTCTAAACCCATCCAGGCATGTGGATTGGGCTTGCCTTGGTATGATCCATTGGCAATTGGGATCGGATTGATGCCATCGGTTAGCGTGGCTGAGGGGACATCGCCCATATTATGCAGGAACTGCTCGAACCACAGTTCTAGATTCATTCCGTTCCACAAAATCAGGTCAGCGTCAGAAGCGCGTACAATGTCGCGTGGCGTTGGCTCATACCCATGGATTTCAGCACCGGGTTTGGTAACAGACACAACCTCTGCCGCATCGCCTGCGACATTGCGGGCCATATCGGCCAGGACGGTAAATGTAGTGACAACTTTTAGCTTATCTTGGGCCTGTGCCGTAGCAGCCAATCCGGTGAGTATGGCCGCGAGTGTGGCTGCATGTCGCAGTTTCTGAGACATTTGAAATTCCTTTATAGGCTGTGTTGGTAAATCTCTAATTGCAAATCATTCGCATTGTCAATGCTTATGAGAATTATTCTCATTTCTCTTGATGCCGCTGCTTCCATAGGTCATATTGGCGCTATGAGCTCGAAGTTTTTCATTGATAATGACGATGCTGTTCTGCGCGATGCAGGCTTGCGCGTGACAAAGCAACGCCTTGCGATTATGCGGGTTTTGTTTGAGGCGGAAGACCATCCTGATGCCGAGCAAGTGCTGGCGCGTGCGCGTGAGCGCGATGCCAGTGTCAGTCAGGCGACAACCTATCGCACGCTGGCGGTATTGGCAGAGAAGGGAGTGCTTCAGACCCATACCTTTGATGGCGGCATGACGCGGTTCGAGGTGTCCAATCGCCCACATCATGACCATCTGATCGATATGGATACTGGTGATGTGATGGAGTTTGTCTCGGATGAAATTGAGCGGTTACAGAGAAAAATCGCGGCTGAGCATGGTTACGAAATTGTGGCGCACCGACTTGAGCTATACTGCAGAAAAGCTGGTTAACTGGTAAATTTGAACGGTATCAAGACCGGTAGAATTCTGCGCCCCATTCAACATCAGACCGCATGATCTGGGACAGTTCTGAAGTCTGCCCTGAGGCCAACGCATCAAGCAGGCGTTTGTGGCCAGAGTTCCAATCTGGACTGGATCGGCCGTTTTTCTGCAACCCCTGCAGCAAGGAAGGGCCTGTCTGCATCCAAAGTTGTTCTATCATGCTGACAATGTCCGGGTTTTCAGCTTGACGGTAAATCAGAAAATGAAACCGATAATTGTCGGCCATATAAGCGGCGAAATCGCGCAGTCTGAGGTGCGCGTCCATTCGGTCGCAAAGTGCGCTGAGCTCTTCCAAAAGAATGGGAGGGATTGCGTTATGGGCTGCAACAATGGCGGCACCCTCCAGCAGGGCACGTAAATCGAACAAATCCGCAGCACGTTTGTCGCTCAGGCTGGGCACGTTAAAGGCTTTGGCGGCAGCGCTTTCGATCACTCGCTCTGACGCCAACCGTTTCAGGGCTTCGCGTACAGGCATCGGGCTGGTTCCAAATTCCACGGCCAGTTTGCGCATCGACAGCCTGTCGCCGGGTTTGTAATGCCCATGTATTAGCCGGGATTTCAGCTTGGCATAGATCTCATCAGCCAGCGAGACGTCTTTGAGGGCGGGGGTGATGTTCATGGTGGCAAACTGCCACGAATGAGCTGCGCAAGGCAATGTGCATTCCTTGCGCAGCTCAAGAGTTCGATATGGATCAGCCTTTGAACCACCAACGTTCATACGCGCGGGCGCCGTCCATTTCCCAAGTGGAACCCACAACATCGGGATTGCCGATTTTGTCACTGTGGGCATAGACGTAGTTGGTGAACATCGGAATGATACTGCCCCCATCATCGCGCGCGATCAAACTCATCTCGCGATACATCTCCGCGCGTTTTACATCATCCAATTCTGCTTTTGCCTGCAGCAAAACTTCATCGAAGCGTTCGTTGCTCCAGAAGGCCTCAGACCAGCTGGCGCCGGTTTTATAGGCCAATGTGAACATCGTATCAGGTGTTGGACGCGCACCCCATTTGGAGAAAATGAATGGCTTTTTCAGCCATACATCAGCCCAATAGCCATCGTTTGGTTCGCGAATGGGTTTGAGAGTGATGCCTGCTGCCTTGGCCTGTTCCGCGTAGAGTGTCACAAAATCAACCGCGCCGGGCATGATGGAATCAGCCGCTGATACATCGAGGGTTAACCCCTCTTGTCCAGCCTGCTTGAGATGCCATTTCGCCTTATCAGGATCATATGTGCGCTGCGGAATGTCGTCAGGATAGTAGGGCATGTTTGGTGATATATGGAAATCGTTGCCGGCCGTGGCCGTGCCAAAGACGATCTTCTCGATCAGTTCTTCGCGATCGATTGCAAGTTTGAGCGCCATACGGACGTCATTGTTGTCGAACGGCGCTGTGGTCACATGCATTGGTAGGGTTACAGCCGAGCCTGATGGAAGATTCAGGATCTCGATGCCGGGGCGTTTTTGCAACAGGCTGAGTGTCTTGAGATCAACCGAACTGACTGCATCAACGTCGCCCGAGACCAACGCCGTCTGGCGGGCATTAGGGTCATTGATTGCAAGCAATTCTACCGCATCGAAATAGGCACCTTCACGGTGCCATCCCTCATGACGCACTAGGTTTGCGCTGACACCCGGTTTGAAATCGACAATCTTGTAAGGGCCGGCGCCTGTGCCATCTTTCCAGTCGGCTGTGCCGTCGGCAGCAGCGGGAACAACCGCAATATGGTAATCGGTCAGGATATATGGAAGGTCGGCAAGGCCACTGTCGAGTTCGATGATCATTGTGTGATCACCGTCGGCACGCACATCGACGACATTCGCCAAAAGTGACTTGGCAGCAGATGTCGATTCTTCGCCCAAATGATGTTTGATCGATGCAATCGCATCTGTAGATGTGAATTTTTTGCCGTTGTGGAAACTTGCATTCTTGTTGAGTTCAAATGTCCAGACTTTCGCGTCAGGGCTTGCGCTCCAGCTGTCGGCCATGTCTGGGCCAGCGGTGCCGTCTGGTTTGATCAGGGTCAAGTAACTGCGTGAGGCGTGGGCAAGCTGGATCATAAAGACTGAAAGGTACTGACCCGGGTCCATCACATCCGATGTGTTGGCATCGTGGATCGCCACGCGGAATGTACCACCCTGTGTAGGCGTGGCGGCGGCTACCTTTGACGTCCAAAGGGCAGAGGCCCCAGTTGCTGTTAGGCCCGCCGCCGTGGCGTGCCCCATGAAACTGCGGCGGTTGATGCCGCGGTGCCGGCCGGCCGCCACGATGCGATCAAGAATAAGTTTATCAGATGTGTTTTTCATTTTCTTTTCCCTATTGGTCGCTGTCATTTTATTAAGACTGTTGGGTACTTTGTGGACTTTCGATTTTTCGCCACCTCGCAATGGATAATGTCTATTTGTCGATGTTTGCCGAGTGATTGGTTGGTTCTATTGTCTTGCGTGCGATATATTGGATGAAATCCCAGATCGTACCTTCAAAGTCATCTGGGGCTAAAGGGCCGCCTTTATAACCACGGGTTTTGAGGGCTGTTTGTAAGATTTTAAGCTTCTCTTTGTCCTCAATATTGAAGGCGCGGCACAGATCGACATAGGCTTTGGTGGCACCTGATGTAGGTTCATCTTTTTGTCCGGTGACCCCCCAGCGGATCCGCACCCTGTCTGCCCCATCCGGGCGGATGATCATGAACAATGTAAAATCCGTACCCATCCCCACCATCAGGTTTGGATAGACGCCGTACATTGGGGAATTGTTTTGTTCTTCCTCAGTGAGATCAGGGTGAAATGGGCCACGTGGAGGATGTTCTGGATCATAAAAGGCGTGATACCCTGTCCAGCCCTCGCCCGAACGCATCTTTTTGCAAAGCTTAGTTGGGGTGATCGGGTGCAATGTGGTCAAATGCGTCGAGCTGAGATGGTAACCTTCCATGAAGTTTTCGAAGAGGGCCTTCCAGTTACAGTGCCAAACATCTTCTTCCATGAAGACGAGAAAGCGATCTTCTTGATGGTAGTTGTGGATAACGCCGGACAGGTCATCGATGCGGGGGGCCAGTGACTCTGCTGCGCCATCAAGATTAACAAAAATCCAGCCTTTCCATATTTCTGAGGCAAATTCAGGTAATCCACATTTTGATTGGTCAAAGAGGGCCTGCTTGCGCATCATCGGGGCAACCTTAAGGGCCCCGGTCGTATCGTAGGTCCAATTGTGATACTGGCAGATAAATTTACGTGCATTGCCCGCGCCTTCGGCCACGCGGTTGCCGCGATGACGGCAGACATTTGACAACACACGTACGGTTCCTTCGGCGTCGCGCACGATCAAAAGTTGCTCATCCAGCAGCTCGGTGGTGAAAAAATCACCTCGATTGCGCAGCTCACCAACATGACCCACACACATCCATTCGCGCCGCAGGATCTGTTCTGTTTCGACCTCAAGAAACGCAGATGAGGTATAGAATTCCGCGGGCATGGCCCAGGCTTCTTCGGGTGGGCGCTTCAGGCGATCCGCCAGTTCAAGGTGGATGAGGTCAACGTCGTTATTGGTTTTGTCGAGCATGAAACACTGCCTTGATTTGCCATGAAGAGGATCTTACACAGATAACTGTGATCACAGTTTATCGATTCTATCAAGCTGTCATGCTGAATAAAGTTACCCGTGATCACGAAAAGAAGAGAAGGGAAGCTGGAATGTTTTTGAAGAATGCCTGGTATGTGGCGGCGTGGGCCGATGAAATTTCGGATGATTTGCAGGAGGTGATCCTGCTTGAGGAAAGCATTTGCATGTTTCGCGATAGTACAGGTGCTGTTGTGGCGCTTGAAAACGCCTGCCCGCATCGAAAACTACCGCTGACCAAGGGGCGACGCAAAGGTGATGCAGTGGAATGCGGATATCACGGGTTGACCTTCAATTGCAGTGGCCAATGCATTCGTGCGCCGGGCAAGGGCGGCATTCCATCCAATGCCAAGGTGCACGCTTACCCGATTGAGGAACGTTATGGGCTAGTTTGGATCTGGATGGGTAACCCAGCACTGGCCAGCACTGATGAAATTTTCGAGATTGAGAACTTCGATGATCCGGCGTGGGGGATGAACCGTGGCAAGGCGCTCGAGATTGATTGCAACTATCTTTATGTCACCGACAACCTGCTGGACCCTACTCATGTTGCCTGGGTTCATCAATCTTCGTTTGGGCAGGCGGCGACCGTGGATACCCCCCTCAGGATCACCAAGGCCGAGGATGGCATCACCGTCTGGCGCTGGATGATGGATGTGGAACCGGCACCGTTCTATGCCAAGATCGTAGAGTTTGAGGGTAACTGTGATCGACTTCAGCATTACGAGGTGCGCTATCCCTGCCATGCGCTGATCAAAGCTGTCTTTACACCTGCTGGCACAGGTGGTGAGGGCGGTGCGCTACATGAGAAAACCTTTGTCATGGACAGCTATAACTTTATGACACCTGAGACGAGGGATAGAACTCGCTATTACTGGTTCCAATTGCGCAATATCCGCCCGGATGACGAGGGCCTATCACAGATGATGAGTGATGATGTGAAACATGCCTTTGAAGAAGACCGCGAGGTTTTGAATGCAGTGCAAAAAGGGATGTCGGGCAAGCGAACGCCTCACATCGACCTGCCGATCGATGGCGGGCAGTTGCGGTATCGGCGTCAGCTGGAGATCCTGATTGATCAGGAGCGCACCGCCGACGCTGCATTGGCGTAATTTGGCTAAGGGTTTGTGTTTGTTGATAGGCTATCTAGAAACGCCCGGATCGGATGATTGACCGCATCTGGATCTTCCGCCAACGCCATGTGGCGTAGCCCCGGTAAAATCAGGGCTTCGCTGCCATCAATGTTCGCAGCAATCGCTTTGGTCATTTCGGGTCCATTGCCATAATCTTCGTCCGCCGTGATCACAAAAACGGGCAGCGATAGCTGGATCGCAGGATCGGTAATTTCATCAATGCCTTCTGCCAGAACGCGGTAGATCGTGGGGTAGATGGCTGGATCATTAGCCAAAACCCAGTTGCGAACCCGCTGCATCATATTGGGGTTGGCGGCGCGAAAGCCGTCTGTAAACCAACGTTGCAGCGCATGCTCGACCGTGGCCTGAGGGCCATTGTCGCGGGCCTGATCAACTCGTGCCAGAATGGCGGTTTGCGCCTCGGGCGTGCGGCGGTGAGGGGAATTCAGAATAACCAGCGCTTGGGTTTTTTGCGGATAATCCTGCGCAAAGCGGCGGCAAATCATGCCGCCCAGTGAGAACCCGATAATAGTGGCGGATGATACGCCTAGCGTTTCCATCAGCCCGTCAAGCTGGGTTGATAATAGCGCCAAGCTGGGCGTTTTTGGCGGGGCCGCGCTTTGACCGTGTCCATAAAGGTCATAGGTCACCACATCATAGGTATCACTCAGCGCGGGTAGCATCCATTGCCAGACCTCACGATTCAGCCCGAGCCCATGGATCAACACAACACTGGGGGCATCTCGTGGGCCGGTGCGGTCATAAGCGGTTCCATCTGGTGAAATTGGCATGCGGATCTCCTTTGGTTTGAGGCTATGCTGGAAGGCTTCGATCTGCATTGAAATATTTCGCCATCAAGTGTCGATAAATCGCACATTCATGCGACAATTCTTCTCAAGATAAGAATCACTGGCAGGGAGGCCGATAAGATGACCGATGTAAAAAGCTACCAGATGTTGATCAGCGGTGAATGGGTGGATGCGGCAGATGGCGGCACGTTTGAGAGCGTGAACCCAGCAACTGGGCAGGTCTGGTCGCGCATTCCTGAGGCGACCGAGGCCGATGTTGACCGGGCAGTGAATGCGGCGCATGAAGCATTTTTGAATGGTCCATGGTCCAAAATGACCCCAACAGAGCGTGGGAAACACCTGCGCCGACTGGGTGATTTATTGGCTGACAAGTCCGAGGATCTGGGCCGGATCGAAACCATCGATACTGGTAAGATGCTTAAAGAAACCCGCTGGCAGGCCAAGTATATCTCGGAATTCTTCCAATTTTATGCCGGATGCGCCGATAAGATTAGCGGCGAGACGCTGCCCATCGATAAACCCGATCTGTTTGTCTTTACCAAACGGCAGCCATTAGGTGTTGTGGCTGCCGTGGTGCCTTGGAACAGCCAGCTGTTCCTTGTCGCGGTGAAAATCGGGCCGGCGCTGGCGGCGGGCAATACGGTTGTGCTCAAAGCCTCTGAACATGCTTCTGCTGCGATGCTGGAATTCGGTCAGCTGATTGAGGAGGCTGGGTTTCCCCCGGGCGTGGTCAACATTGTCACGGGGCATGGCGATCCGTGTGGGCGCACCCTAACCGCACATAAACACGTGGCACGGATTTCCTTTACCGGTGGGCCCGGGGCAGCCAGGCATGTGCTTGAAAATTCAAAGAATAACTTTGCTGAGGTAAGCCTTGAGCTGGGAGGTAAATCCCCATTCATCGTATTTGATGACGCCAATATTGAAAGCGCAGTAAATGCGTCGATCGCCGGTATTTTTGGCGCAACTGGTCAAAGTTGCGTCGCGGGGTCGCGGCTTTATCTGCACGAAGATATTGCTGATGAATTCCTTGAACGAATGGTTGCACAGGCGCGCGAGATCAATATCGGTGATCCACTGCTAGAAGAGACACAGATGGGTCCACTGTGCACAACTGGGCAGCGCGATATGATCGAGCGTGAATTGGCATTTGCGCAAGAAGAGGGTGCTGAAATTCTGTCTGGCGGGCAGCGACCAGTAGGAATGGACGGGTTGTTCTTTGAACCTACTATTCTAGCCTGCCCGCGTCAGGATCTGCGTATTGTTGATACTGAACTGTTTGGCCCTGTCTTATGCGTGCAGCGCTTCAAGACAGAGGAGGAGGTCATAACCCTTGCCAATGATACCGAGCACGGTTTGGCAGCGGGAATTTTCACTCGTGACAGCGCGCGCAGCCTGCGCATGGCTGATGCGGTGCGCGCAGGGATCGTCTGGGTAAATACCTACCGTGTCGTCTCGCCGATTGCGGAGTTTGGCGGCGTCAAAGGTTCTGGTTACGGGCGCGAAAGTGGCTTGCAGGCGATGTATGACTACACCCGGCCTAAGACGGTCTGGATGAACACCTCGGACGAGCCAATGGCAAACCCCTTCGTGATGCGCTGATAGCATACGAATATGTAAAACTGCGGACCGGTCAGATCCGCCCCCAATAGGAGCAACTGATGTCAGACGAAGTGAAAGTGGTACGTGAGGGCCACGTGTTGGAAATTACGCTGGACCGGCCCAAAGTGAATGCGATCGATGTGCCAACATCGCAGGCGCTTGCCGCAGCATTTCAGGAGTTGCACGAAGACAAAGATCTTCGATGTGCCATTCTGACTGGCGGGGGGGATAAGATTTTCTCAGCTGGCTGGGATCTCAAGGCGCTCAATGCGGGCGAGATGAGCCTCGATAACTGGTGGGAAAGTGATGATTATGGTTTTGGTGGTTTCACCGGGCTGACCGAAAACTGGGCACTCAACAAACCGGTTATTGCTGCAATCAACGGCTTGGCCATTGGTGGCGGGTTTGAGATGGCGCTGGGCTGTGATCTGCTGATTGCGGCTGATCATGTGGAATTTGGCCTACCCGAGATGCCGCTTGGGATCGTTCCTGATGCAGGGGCCTTGCAACGCTTGCCGCGCCGCATTCCGCATAACATTGCGATGGAGATGTTCCTGCTTGGGCGTCGTATGAGCGCAGAAGAGGCGGCGGGCTACGGTTTGGTCAACAAGGTTGTGCCAAAGGATGAGTTGATGGATGCCGCGCGCGAATGGGCCGCTTCAGTTGCATGGTCGGCCCCGCTGGCGATGCAAAGCGTCAAGGAAGTGCAGCGTGCCATCGAATGTGTACCGCTTGAGGACGCCTTTGCTAAGATGCGCGGCGACGGCCTACCGACCTATAAAAAGATGTTGAAATCGGATGACGCGGCTGAAGGTGTCGCGGCTTTTGTTGAAAAACGTGAACCCAATTTCAAAGGGGAATGACCATGTACCTTGATCCCCATTCAGTCACGCGAGTGACAAGCCTTGGTGCCGGGCCAATCGGCGGTGGCTGGGCTGCGCATTTTCTGGCGCGGGGCTATGACGTTACCGCCTATATCCATGATGAGAGCGAGCGCGCAGCATTTGATGCCATCGTCGATACCGCTTGGATCAGCCTTGAAACGCTTGGGTTGGATGCAGGTGCATCGCGCGCCCGGCTGACCGTAACAACAGATCTTGAGATGGCGCTTGATGGCGCGCAATTTGTGCAAGAAAGCGCGCCCGAGCGGCTGGAAATCAAACAGACGCTTTATGCCCGTATGGGGGAGTTGCTGCCAGAAAATATCGTGATCGGTTCGTCCACATCCGGCCTGACGATGACAGAAATTCAGGCTGGCTGTCAGACGCCTGCACGGTGCGTGATCGGGCATCCGTTTAACCCACCGTATTTATTGCCATTGGTCGAAATTGTCGGCGGCAAGCAAACCGATCCGGCGGCTGTTGCTTGGGCGGGTGCGTTTTACGAGGCGGCTGGCAAAGCGCCATTGATCATGAAAAAGGAAATCCCCGGCTTTGTAGCCACCCGCCTGCAGGAGGCCTTGTGGCGCGAGGCGTTGCATATGGTGGCGGCCGGAGAGGCTACACCGGAAGATATCGACATTGCACTGATCAACGGCCCTGCGCCGAGGATGGTAGTGCAGGGGCAATGCATGGCGTTTCATGTGGCTTGCGGAGCGGGTGGCATGGCCACTAACCTCGATCAGTTTGGGCCAGCGCTGAAATGGCCGTGGACACGGCTGGACGCACCTGAGCTGACGCAAGAATTGCGCGATCGCATGGTCGATGGTTGTAATAGCATCGCGGGGGATCGCGATTTTGAGGATATGGCGGCAGATCGGGATGCCAAGATTGTTGCTGTGCTCAATGCGCTTCGTCAATCGGGGTAAGCCCGTGCTGTTTTAGCTTCAGCGTCTCAAGATAATTGGACAAAGTGCCGGGCCAGTCGGGCGCCTCTTTGTGTTTGGGCCAGGCCTGGCGGTATTCCCGTGGCTTGCGGCCAAAACATTTGCGAAATGAATAGGCAAAATGAGACAGAGAATTAAAGCCGGAAGCGGTGGCAATTTCGCGCACGCCAAGATCTGTGGAAATCAGTAATACACGCGCATGTTGGAGTCTGAGTAGCAGCCCGAACTGCACCACGCTGCAGCCAATCGCCGTGTTGAACTGGCGCTCAAGTTGCCGTTGCGAAATCCCGACCTGCTCTGCCAGTTGGGGGACTGTTAAGGGCTCAACCAAATGCTGATCCATCAGCTCAACCACGGTGCTGACGTTTTGCGGTAAGCCCTCAAGCCCGTGCCCCAATGTCTTGCGCTGGGAATGTGTCGAATCCCGCACGGGGTGATGCAGGATATTGTCCGAAATTTCGCCAACCAATGCATCGCCGTGGTTTTGGCGAATTTGATCGAGCATAAAATCCAGACCAGCAGATGATCCCGCGCAGGTCATGATCCGGCCATCACTGGTAAATAGCTGTTCTTGGCCATTTATATCGGGGAAAACCTCTTTAAATCCAGGTAGATAAGACCAGTGAACTGTGGCGCGTCTGCCCGTTAACAAACCGGCGCGGGCAAAAATATAGGGGGCCATTTCGACGGCACATTGCCGAATGCCTTGCCGGTCCGCACGCCTGAGCCAAGACAATAATCTGGTATCGGAGTAATGTTCCGCCCCCCAGCTGCCGATGAGCAGAACGAGATCATCTTGATTAAGCTTTTCTGGAAGGCCTTCACATCGAATTGGCATGCCGTTACTGGCCCAAACTTCTCCTGCGTCGGTCGCGCAGAACGTGGTTTCATAGAGGGGCGACGGCGAAAGATAGTTGGCAATGCGCAGGGGCTCCAGCAGGCTGACCACGCTCATCATATTAAAGCGCGGCACCAGGATACAGACGATTCGAGTGGGCCGCGGGCCCTGTGCATCGGTTGAAGACATAGGAATACTCTAATGTGATGGTCGTACTGAAAGTGAGATTATCCGCCGCTCATCTGCAAAACAATGGCGAATAAACTACATTTATTTTACATACTCGCCGCAAACTGAACCTGAAATCAACAGGGAGAGCGCGCATGAATTTTGAAGTGATCGTTACATGTGCTGTCACCGGCGCCGGAGACACCACCGATAAAAACCCGCATGTTCCGGTTACTCCGGAGGAGATCGCAGCCTCAGCTATTGAGGCGGCTAAGGCCGGTGCAGCCATCACCCATTTGCATGTTCGTGATCCGGAGACAGGGCAGGGTTCACGTGACCCGGCGCTCTTCAAACGCGCCGTTGACCTAGTGCGCGCCAGCGACACCGATGTTGTGATCAACTTGACTGCCGGAATGGGTGGTGATTGGGTTCCATCTGCCGTGGATCCGGCAATGCCAGGTCCCGGCACTGATATGATCGGTCCCGAAGAACGTCTGGCCCATATCAAGGAATGTCTGCCCGAGATTTGCTCTCTGGATTGCGGAACACTGAATTTTGGCAATGGCGATGAGATCTATATTTCCACGCCACCAACCCTGCGTCGTATGGCCGAGCTTACTCAGGAATGGGGGGTGAAGCCCGAGCTTGAGGTCTTTGAACTGGGGCACATCCGGTTTGCCAAGGCGATGGTCGAAGAAGGTTTGATTGATGCGCCGCCAATGTTCCAGCTGTGCCTTGGTATTCCTTGGGGGGCGGACCAAACGGTGGAAACCATGGCCGCGATGAAGGCACAACTGCCGCCCGGAGCCAGCTGGGCCAGTTTTGGCATCAGTCGGATGCAGATGCCCATGGCGGCCGCTGCAGTGGCGCTTGGCGGTAATGTGCGCGTCGGGTTGGAGGATAACATCTGGTTGGATCGCGGCGTGCCAGCTACTAATGCGCAGCTTGTCGCGCGCGTGGTCGAGATTGTTGAAAACATGGGTGGCCGTGTATTGAGCCCGCAAGAAGCGCGCAATAAGCTCAAACTGCGTGGGGCGGATGCATGAACATCCAAGTCAGTCACGAAAATGAGCTTTTACTTAACACTGTAAGAGCGTTCATGGAGGACGAGATTTTCCCCCATGAGGATGAAGTCGACCGTCTTGGAGAGGTGCCCGAAGATCTTGGCCGTCAGGTTGAGGCGCGCGCCAAAGAATTGGGGCTTTACGCCTGTAACCTGCCGGAAGAGATCGGCGGTGGGGGGCTTGATCTGACAGCGCAGCATTTGATCGAGCGCGAGTTCGGTAAGGCCACCCATGCGCTGCACAGCTGGGCAGCACGTCCGACGGAAATTCTGCTGGCTTGTGAGGGCGATCAGCGCGAGCGCTATTTGCTGCCTTGTGTCACTGGGGAGAAACGCGAACTTTTTGCCCTGACCGAGCCCGAAGCCGGGTCAGATGCAATGGGGATGAAGTCGACCGCTCGGCGCGATGGGGACGATTGGATCCTCAACGGTACCAAACATTTTATCTCAGGCCCATGTATGCCGGACTTTGCCATCGTGTTTGCCGCCACTGGCGAAGATGAGACACCGCGCGGCCCACGCAAACGTGTTACGGCGTTTTTGGTCGATGTCGGCCTGCGGGGCTTTGATTGCCGTGAAGGCACACGAAGCGTGAGTTACCGCGGATACAAGACCTATCAGCTGTCGTTTGAGGATGTGCGTCTTGGCCCGGATCAGGTTTTGGGTGAAGAAGGGCGCGGTTTTGAGATAGCAGGGCAGTGGTTGAGCATGGGGCGCATCTGGGTTGGTGCAAGTTGCTGTGGCAAAGCCGAGCGCATTTTAGACATGGCCACAGAGTGGGCAGCCACACGTCGTCAGTTTGGTAAGCCGATTGGCCAGTTTCAAGCCACCGGGTTTCGGCTGGCCAATGGCAAGATGAACCTGCGCGCGGCGGACTTGATGGTCTTGGATGCGGTCAATCGGCATCAAGAGGGCCGAATGGAAGATCAGGACGCTGCCATGGTAAAGGTCTTTTGCTCTGAAATGTTGGGCCAGATTGCCGATGATGCGGTTCAGGTGCATGGCGGTATGGGATTGATGGAAGAATTGCCAATCCAGCGTCTGTGGCGCGACAGCCGTCTGGAACGGATCTGGGACGGCACATCGGAAATTCAGCGCCATATCATCACCCGGTCGATGTTACGACCACTTGGGGGGTGATCGATGACCCCGGCCAAACGGCAGAACTTTGAACGCCTTCTTAATCCTCGCCACATCGCATTCATTGGCGGCTCTGACGCGGCCATCGCTATTGGTGAGGCGCGCCGTGCCGGTTTTGCAGGTAAAATGTGGGTGGTGAACCCCAAGCGTGAGGCGATGTGCGGCTTACCCTGCGTGGCCAATTTGAGCGATCTGCCTGAGGCGCCTGATGCGGTCTTTCTGGCCATACCTGCGCCCGCTGTACCGCAAGCGATCAGCGATCTGAACCATTTAGGGGCGGGCGGAATCGTTTGCTATACAGCAGGGTTTTCTGAAGCACATCAGGCCGGGCGTAAACTGGAAGAGGAGCTGAAGTCCGCGCTGGGCGATATGGTTTTGGTGGGGCCCAATTGTTATGGGCTGGTCAATTATGTGGGCCGCTCGGCGCTCTGGCCGTTTGCCCATGGCGGCAGCTGTCCGGGTTACGGCGCCGCGATCATCACGCAGTCGGGTATGTTTTCCTCAGATATCACAATGAGCCAGAGATCCCTGCCGCTGGCTTATATGGCCTCGGCTGGAAATCAGGCTGACCTTGGCCTGACAGAGTTTGTTGATCTAATGTGCGAGCGCCCTGAGGTGCGCGCCATCGGGCTTCATATCGAAGGCCTGTCTGATATTCCTGCCTTTGAACGTGCTGCCCTCAAGGCTCTGCACGTGGGCACGCCGATTGTGGCACTTAAGACTGGCAGTTCGGTCATTGGTGAACGTCTGACAGTTAGCCACACTGGTTCGCTGTCAGGCTCCAATGAGTTGTATCAGGCGTTGTTTGATCGGGTAGGGGTGATCAGTGTCACCAATCCGGCGCAGTTTCTGGAAACGCTCAAGTTTCTATGTATTGCCGGGGCACCTGCCGGGCCCGATGTGATGGGCTTCACCTGTTCCGGTGGGGGGGCCACGATGCTGGCGGATCATGGCGAGGTGATTGGCCTGAATTATCCGGACCCAGATGGTACGACACGTCAGGTGTTAGAGACATTATTGCCGCCCATAGCGACGGTATCGAACCCTTTGGATTATACGACACCGATTTGGGGGCAGGCTGACAAAACTGAGCTGGTTTTCGCAGAATCTTTCAAACATATTCCGGCGCAAACGGCACTTTTGGTGCAGGACTACCCAGCCAAAGGCTTGGATGAAAGCGAGCAGCTGTATCTTAATGATGGGATGGCCTTTGCCAGAGCTGCACAGCAGGCGGGCCTGCCCGCTGCGATCTGCGCCACGATACCAGAAAACATGGGCGCGCATATTCGTGAGGCTCTGATCGCACAGGGTGTTGCCCCGATGCAGGGTATTCATGAGACGCTTAATGCCATCCGTGATGCTGCGTGGTGGGCGCAAAGCCAACGCCGTATTTTAACGTGCCCACCTCAACCGCTTTTGACTGCGCATAGTGCCACCTGTGTCGCGATGATCAGCGAGGCCGAGGCCAAGGAACAGCTGTTCATGGCTGGCATCCCAGTACCGTCAGGGCGCGTGGCCAAAGGCGAGGATGTCTTTGAGGCAGCGCAAGAGATCGGCTATCCGGTGGCCCTAAAAATGATGAGCCCAGCACTGGCCCATAAGACCGAAGCCGGGGCCGTTGCCCTGAACATTCCGGATGAGGCTACCTTGCGTGCAGAAGTTTCACACATGAAAACCCGTGTGGCTGGATACGCAGAGCAAGCTTTAAGCGATGTGTTTCTTGTGGAGGCAATGGGGGCACCGCCACTGGCTGAACTGGTTGTTGGACTGCGCCATGATCCGCAGTTCGGTCTGGCGATGACCTTAGGCAGCGGCGGCATTCTGGTTGAGCTGGTCGGCGATACCCGTTCATTGCTTTTACCTGCCTCTGAAGAAGAGTTGCGGATCGCGTTGCAAAGTTTGCGGGTCTCTACGTTTCTGGAAGGGTTTCGCGGTAAATCTAGGGTCAATATTGAGGCATTAATCCGCGCCCTGAGCGCCTTGGCTGAATATGCTATGCAGAATGCCGGTGATATTGCTGAGATCGAAATCAACCCGTTGTTTGTGTACGACGACAGCGTTCTGGCTGTTGATTGCTTGATGCATCTCAATCGGGATTGAGATGAAGAGAGCTATTCAAAATTTGATATAAATCTTTATGAAACACAAGGAAGTGGCAGCCCGTAGGGGAATCGAACCCCTCTTTCCAGGTTGAAAACCTGGCGTCCTAACCGATAGACGAACGGGCCAGAACCTTGTGTGAGGCGGTAATTAGGCAAAAGATCTGATTTGCGCAAGAGGGTTTTTGCAAAAAATGTGATTTGAGTGACGATTTATTTTTTGGGCAAAAAACGCGACTATTTAGTTGGCTGGCGCGGCGTCATCGAGTTGCAGCTGGACCGTTTGTTTGCCGCCCCATGTGTTGATATTCAACCGGCCAGCCAGATGAAAACGAGCACCGCAGTGTTGCTCTAATACAGGACCAAGCGGGCCGTCGAAAACGCCAAAAGCGATAGCATCCATACTGGCACCTAGGCCGTCGCCGAATCGTAGCTTGAGGTGGTTGTCGCCGATGCGTTTGGCATAGCTAATTGCCATATCGGCGAACACATAACGCGGGCCGGGGACACCGGCACCAAAAGGGCCCGCCGCTTCAATCTGATTGACCAGCTCCAGTGTCGCGGCTCCTGGCATCAGCATGCCATCAAGTTTGAGATCTGCAGGCCCGGCGTCGCCGGCACCCTGTTTGGATAACAGTTCGGACAGGCGCGCCATGGCGGGTTCCAACTGATCTCGGGCAAGGGTCAAACCAGCGGCCATTTTGTGACCGCCACCTTTGATCAACAGGCCCTCATTGGCGAGGCGCTGGATTGCGGCACCCAAATCGACGCCGCTGATTGATCGACCTGATCCTTTGCCCTCATCGCCATCAAAGCCGATTACAATGGCCGGCCGGTTGGTGTTCTCCTTAAGGCGACTGGCGACAATACCAACAACACCGGGGTGCCAGCCGTCTTCAGCGGCCCAAACCAGTGGTGCGTCCAATCCACGTTCTTCGGCTTGTTCAAGGGCGGCAGCGCGTACTTGGGCCTCCACCTCGCGGCGTTCCGAGTTGAGTTCCTCAAGACGTTCTGCGAGTGATCGCGCCTCATGGAGGTCCACACACGATAACAGGCGGGCGCCTAAATCGGCACGCCCGACACGCCCACCGGCGTTGATCCGGGGGCCAAGCACAAAGCCCAGATGATATGAGGTCGGGGCCGTATCTAACCGGGCTATATCGCTAAGTGCGACCAGACCTGGGCGTTGCCGTCGGGCCATAACGCGTAGGCCTTGTTGCACAAAGGCGCGATTGACCCCGCGCAGGGGGGCGACATCGGCCACGGTGGCTAGCGCGACCAGATCCAGCATGGCCATCATGTCTGGGCCTTTTTGGCCTGCCTCACGTAATTGTCGACCCGCCTCGACCAGCATGAGGAAAACCACAGCTGCGGCACAGAGGTGGGCCAGATCACCCGATTCGTCTTGCCGGTTGGGGTTCACCACGGCCAACGCGGGCGGCAGGGTCTCACCGCCAAGATGGTGGTCCAGCACAATCACATCAGCGCCAACAGCGGCGGTAATGGCTTCATGACTGAGCGTGCCACAATCGACACATATGATCAGATCGTGATCTTGCGCCAGTCGCTGCATTGCGGGCTCATTAGGGCCGTAACCTTCATCAATTCGGTCGGGAATATAAAGCGAGGCGTTCAGATTGCTTTGGCGCAGCCAATCGATCAGCAAAGCCGCAGAGGTGCCGCCATCGACATCATAGTCAGCAAAAACCGCAATGTGTTGGCGCTGATGCACAGCAAGAAGGAAACGTGTGGCCGCCTTTTCCATATCCAGAATACTGCGCGGGTCTGGCAACAGGTCGCGCAGTTTTGGCTCCAGATAAGAGGGCGCTTCCTCAGGGGAAACGTCCAGTCGCGCGAGCGTTTGGCAGAGTGGCCGGGGTAGATCGGTGTGTTGGGTGATGGCCTCGGCCATACGTTCGACCTCAGGGTCGGGGCCAATCCAACGTCGCCCCAAAAGGGAGCGTTCTATACCTAGAAAGGCGCTCATGGTTGGCTGCGCAAAAGGTCCGCGACGGTGACGGCCTGTGCAAACTCACCATGCAGATGTGACACGGCTGTTGTGTGAATTTGCTGCGCTGTCATCGGGGAAAGGGCGCTGTCCCAATCTGTGTTGGCATTGCTGGTGAATGTGGCGCAGGCATCGTGGGCAAGTTGAACGGAAAAGCCCAGATTGGCGGCCATACGAGTGGTGGTTGAGACACAATGCGGCGTGGTCAATCCGCAGATGACCAGCGCATCAATACCATGCCCACGCAGGTGGGCCTCAAGTCCAGTTCCGATAAAGGCGCTGTTAACTGACTTGTCAAAAACAGCTTCGCCCTCAATAGGGGAGACTTGCGCCTTGAAGGTGGTGCCACCGGTATCGGCTCCAAGAGGGCTACCGGGTTCAATACTGACATGGCGGATATGAACAACAGGTGCCCGGTTATGCCGCCAATGCGCAAGAAGCGCACCGGCGTTGTCTTCGGCATCGAGATTGTTGCGCTCTCCCCAGACCGGGGCATCAAAGCCCCGTTGGATATCGATCAAGAGAAGCGCAGTTTCCATCAGCCGGCGATAGGGTGAAAGCAGCTCAGGCGGCGGCGTTCACCGGTTTTGGAGCGCAACAACAATGTTTCTGTCTCAATGCCACCATCGCGGTGCTTGAGGCCAGCAACGAGTGAACCCTGGGTTACACCCGTTGCAGCAAAGATCACGTCATCCGTGACCAATTCGTCACGGCTATAGATCCGGTTCAGGTCCGTGATGCCTGCTTTTGCAGCGCGGCCTTTTTCGTCGTCGTTGCGGAACAACAGACGGCCCCAAATTTGGCCACCCAGACATTTCAGGGCACCTGCGGCCAGAACACCCTCAGGCGCACCGCCAGATCCCATATACATGTCGATGCCAGTCAGATCCGCTTCGGCGCAGTGCATGACGCCAGCAACGTCGCCGTCACCGATCAGATAGATCGCCGCACCGGTTTCACGGATTTCGTTGATCATGTCTTGATGCCGGGGGCGCTCCAGAACACAGACGGTGATCTCTGATGCAGCGCAGCCTTTGGCCGATGCAAGGGCCTCAACCCGCTCACGCGGGCTCATGTCCAGCGAAACAACGTCTTTTGGATAGCCGGGGCCAACCGCCAGTTTGTCCATGTAAACGTCAGGGGCGTGCAGCATTGTGCCGCGAGGGGCCATGGAAATAACGGTCAATGCGTTTGGCATCGCTTTGGCGGTGATGGTAGTGCCTTCCAGAGGGTCCAGCGCGATATCTACGCCGGGGCCATTGCCGGTGCCAACCTCTTCGCCAATGAACAACATCGGAGCTTCGTCACGCTCGCCTTCACCAATGACAACAACACCATTGATGTCGAGCATATTCAACTGCTCGCGCATGGCATTCACCGCCATCTGGTCGGCTGCTTTTTCATCACCACGGCCGATCATGCCAGCACAGGCGATTGCGGCATGCTCGGATACGCGTGCGAGCGCCAGAGACAGCATATGGTCGTTAAATTCGGTTTTGGCAGACATTACTTATCCTCGAATTTGGGTGCGTCCAGATTTAGCGATCCGGGCGTGACGGCACAAGGCCGGGTTTAAACGGTTTCAATACGGAGTGCGACAGGCGCGGCAGACAGGACATCGAGCCCGTCCATAGCAGTCAGGGCCGCCTCAAGCGCGCTGCGCGATGTTTTGTGGGTTACGATCAAAACGGGGGCTGTATCTGTTTCATGCTGATACTGGCGCATACGATCGATGGACACGCCAGCATCACCCATGGCGCTGGTGACTTTGGCCAGTGCACCGGGTTTGTCCAGCAGGGCCATCCGCAAATAATACGGTGCAGGTGTGTCTGCCTGCGCCGATTTAGCCTGAGATAGAGTATTGGCAGGTTGACCAAAGGTTGAGATCGACAGCCCACGTGCGATATCCATCACATCGCCCATTACAGCGCTGGCGGTTGGGCCTTCGCCCGCACCGGGGCCACGCAGGACAATTTGCTCAACCTGATCGCCTTCGATTACGACCATGTTGGTTCCACCTTCGAGCTGCCCCAGCGGACTATGTGCTGGAACAAGGCAAGGCGACATGCGCTGCTCAAGGCCGCGGCCGGTCATCTGTGCCACGCCCAGTAGTTTGATCCGGAAGCCCATGTCAGCAGCTTGTTCAATGTCTTCGATGGTGATGCGCTGGATGCCCTCAAGTTGGACATTGCCAAAATCAACCTTTGTGCCGAAGGCAATGGATGACAGCAGGGACAGTTTGTGCCCGGCATCAATGCCGCCCACATCTAATGTCGGGTCCGCTTCGAGATATCCAAGCTGATTGGCTTCTTCAAAAACCTCATCATAGGGCAGACCAGCGGATTGCATCCGGGTCAGGATATAGTTGCAGGTGCCGTTCATCACACCCATGACTCGTGTGATATCATTGCCTGCCAGTCCTTCGGTCAGGGCTTTGATGACAGGGATACCACCGGCGACAGCCGCTTCAAACCGTAGAATGCTTCCAGCCTCTTCTGCGGTTTCAGCCAGCACCTGACCATGGTGAGCCAGCAGGGCCTTGTTGGCGGTTACAACGTGCTTGCCCGCAGCAATTGCGGCTTCTGTTGCGGCTTTTGCCGGGCCATCGCTGCCACCCATCAGTTCAACAAAGACGTCGACATCATCACGTTTGGCCAAAGCAACGGGGTCATCTTCCCAAGCATAATCGGACAGGTTCACACCGCGGTCTTTATTGCGCGAGCGCGCAGAGACGGCGACGATCTCAATCGGGCGACCAGAGCGTACAGCCAACAGGTTGGCTTTTTGACGGATGATCTTGACAACACCAGCGCCGACGGTTCCGAGGCCGGCAATTCCAAGGCGCAAGGGGGCTGTCATACACGTCTCCAATTCTGACATAGAGTTCACTCTTTGACGCGCGATGTAACCGGTCTGCGCCGTGCTTGCAACGCGGGTTTTTACCTCATTTGTAGATCAAAGATGTTATTCTTGCGCTCTGAGCCGGTCTGCGCGGGCCTGCAGGCTTTCAACGCGGGCCTTAAGGGTCTCGCTGGTTTCAGGCACAATCTGGTTTTGTGTCGCTTTAGTGGTGATCCGGGCGGTTGGTGTCAGTTTAGGATATGGCGCGTTTTTGGCCGCATCACTGGCAGCGGCGTCGAGCTCGGGAAAATCGCCACAGGCGTTAAGCATTAATAAGAGGGCAAGAGCTGGAAAGCAGCGGCGAAATATCATGAACGCGTCCTGAGCCTATGGTTGAGCCTGCAATAATGTCCCTGTCATGCCACTATTTTGCTCCAAGGGGCAAGCAGGGCATTGATTTGAACGCATGTTCAGATAAATCTTGCCCATGGCACGCACGCAAGGATCACATTCAGATATCACCGGTCCCAGGGTCCGCGAAGCGGCATTGCGTCTGTTCGCGCAACAGGGTTATGCCGCTGTGTCGATGCGCAAAATCGCGGCAGATGTCGGCGTGCAGGCCGGAGCGCTTTATAATTATACCCCAGACAAGCAGTCACTGCTGTTTGATCTGTTGCGCGGCCATATGGATGAACTGCTTGCTGTACGTGCGGCGCAGCCGGTTGTCGAAGATCCCGTGGCCGCTTTGGAAGAATTCACCCGATTTCACATCAGGTTTCACGCGAAGCGACCTGATGCAGTGTTCATCGCCTATATGGAATTGCGTAATCTTGAGCAAGAAAACTTTAATAAGATAGAGAGTTTACGCCGCATATATGAAGCGCAACTTGAAGCCATCTTGCAACGTGGAATGGCCGAAGGCCTGTTCCAAATCCCGGACCCGAGGATCGCCACGATGGCGATCATCGCCATGCTGACTGGGGTCAACACTTGGTACAGTGAGAAAGGGCGATTAAAGCTCTCCGAGATCGAAGGGATTTACTGGGACATGGTGCGTAAAGTTGTTGCGATGAATTGAGGGTCAGAGAGTGAGCTATCTTGGTTTGACTGTTGAGAATAAAGGGCTGCTTTGAGCCCAGACCCACAAAAGCGATTAATTGTTTGAATGCCCGTTTAGGCGACCTGAAAAACATAGACTTGGGATTTAACGTCTGGCTCAATGAAGTAATAAGAACGGAAAATTGGGGATAGGTCGACCAATTTCCAAGCGCCAGCATTTGTCAGACCATCTACTTTTTCTTTTAGTTCTTGTTTAGGGTATGTCTCCGCGCGGGTGTTGAAAATGATATATCCACCCGGTTTGGTTATTCGTATAAACTCATCCATGCATCTGGGTGGGGCGTATCCGGGCCCGAGCGATCCAAAGCAAGTAACGGCTGCATACTTGTTGTGTTCTTCAGGCAGGGGCTCTCCCAAATCATACTCATAGACCCGCGCGTATGGCTTTGGCGATCCAGCAAATTCGAGCATCGCGGGGGATAGGTCAGAGCCAAAAATACTTTCATAGCCAAGCAACTACAACATACCTCCTATAATGCCGGTGCCACATGCCGCGTCATAGATCGGCCCCGCATCCCGCGAGACATGCCTTGCAATCATCGCTGTTCCTATGCCGGGAACCCGATATCCGTTCCCCAGGTTTTCTGCATCATACCCCTCTGCCCAACCTTCATATGCTGAACGGGTTGCATCTGAATCTTCTGCTCCATAAACGCTGCTCAAGTTCTCGTTGTCGTCAACCATTTCGTCCTCTTCCGCATTTTAAATTTTCTGCGCAAAGCTTAGGTGACTTTCGGAAAATTTCAAAACCGGACGTTCAAGCGGTGTAAATGTACGGCAACAAAGTATGCAGAGCGACCATTTGAATAAAACAAACGCTTTATTCCCAAGAACCGTTTTATCTACATGCAAGATTTGCTCTCTGCGTGGTCAATTTATCAAACCAATTTCCCATTCTCGGTGGACAACCAAAGCGGGCTGGTAAATGATGCTTGCAAAACAAAAGCATGCATCTGGGAGGATCACTATGCGTAAACTTTTGGGCCGGACGGCCGTGGCTGCGATTACAGTTGCCTTTGCCGGCGAGGCGATGGCGACAGAATGGAATGTCTCACTGTGGGGCAAACGCCGTGCGTTTACAGAACACGTTGAAAAGCTGGCCGAGCTGGTTGATGCAAAAACGGGTGGGGAATTCACCCTCAACATCAGCTATGGTGGCCTGTCAAAGAACAAAGAAAACCTTGATGGCATTTCCATCGGCGCGTTTGAGATGGCGCAGTTCTGTGCCGGTTATCACCGTGACAAGAACCCCTCGATCACCGTGCTGGAGCTGCCCTTTCTTGGTGTGACCTCACTTGAGCAAGAGGTCGCCCTGTCGATGGCCGTGTACCAGCATCCTGCGGCACAAGAAGATCTGGCGCGGTGGAATGCGACACTGCTGATGCCGTCACCTTTGCCACAATATAATCTGGTCGGAATGGGCGATGCACCTGCATCCTTGGCCGATTTCGAAGGGCTGAGCGTGCGCGCCACGGGTGGTATCGGCAAGGCCATGGAGACCGTAGGCGCAGTGCCAACATCGATGTCAGCCACTGAGGTTCGGCAGGCTATGGACAGCGGTGTGGTCAAGGCCGTGGCCTTTGCTCCGCATGCGCATATGTCTTTTGGGACGGTTGAAAAGGGCACTTGGTGGACGACCAACCTGAACCCCGGCACTGTAAATTGCCCGGTGGTGGTGAACACTGATGCGTTGAATGATCTGCCTGATGATCAGCGCGCGGCGCTGTTAGAGTCGGTGGACGAATCGCTGGCTCATTATGTTGAGAACTACAATTCCAAGACGATGGCGGCCTGGGGGCCTGCGCTGGAAGAGCGTGGAATTGCACAAGTGACCTTTAGCGACGAGGAAATTGCTGCTTTCAAAGACGCCGCTGCAGCCCCGGCCGCAGCAGCCTGGATTGAAAACAACGCGGCGCGCGGCCTGCCAGCGCAAGAGCTTTATGATCTTGTGACCGGAATGATTGCCGAAAACTAAATTAGAGTTATCCCTGCACTGCTGTCATCCGGTGCAGGGATAATCGTGTGCAAACAGCTTTGGAGGCCAGTAATGGCAGGTTCGGCGCTTGTTCTGACAGACGTCAGTGGTTTGAGCAAAATTGATCAAAAGCTCTATCGCGTTGAGACTGTATTGGCGCTTTTAAGTGGTTTGGCGGTATTCTCTTTGATGGTGTTGGCCGTTGTTTCTGTTAGCGGGCGCAATTTGTTTGGGCAACCGCTGCCGGGTTATGTCGATTGGATTGAGCAAGCCATGCCACTGATCGCCTTTATGGGCATTGCCTTTGCGCAGCGGGATGGCGGGCACATCCGAATGGATATGCTGGTTGGTGCGCTGCGGGGCAGGGCGCTTTATCTGGTCGAACTGATCACCACATTGGCCATTCTGTCGCTGATGGTGTTGCTGGTCTGGGGCAGTTGGGCGCATTTTCAACGTAGCTTTGATTTTGGTGCACCATTGTGGAGTCGGGACAGTTCGATGGACATCGCCATACCGCTTTGGCCTGCCAAGTTTCTAGTGCCGCTGGCCTTTTCTGTCCTGTGCCTGCGGTTAACGTTGCAGGTCTTTGCCTATGCTCGCGCTTTTGTGCGCAACGACCCGCACCCTGTGGCGGTGCCACTAGTGGCTGATGCCGCCACGCAGGCCGCGCGCGAGGCGGCACATGTCTCGGGCCACGACGATCAGGGGGCGCAGTGATGGAGCCGATTGATATTGGCCTGATCGTCTCAGCCGGGATGCTGGTGCTGGTCGTGCTGGGGATGCGGGTGGCCTTTGCCGCTGCGTTGGCGGGGATGATCGGGTTGATCTGGATCTTTTGGGCCAAGTTTGGCTATGATCCGGATCGGTTTGGCAAGGCATTGACTGTGGCGGTGAAAACTGCAGGGCAAGTGCCGCATTCAAAGATTTCCAGTCAAGCGCTCAGCTTGATCCCGACTTTTATCCTAATCGGCTATCTGGCCTATTACGCCGGGCTGACCAAGGCACTGTTTGAGGCGGCCAAACGCTGGTTGGCTTGGGTGCCAGGGGGGCTGGCGGTTTCGACAATTTTTGCCACGGCAGGATTTGCGGCTGTATCAGGCGCGTCCGTCGCGACATCAGCCGTGTTTGCCCGCATCGCCATCCCGGAAATGCTGGCGATTGGGTATGATAAACGTTTTGCCGCCGGAGTTGTGGCGGCGGGGGGCACATTGGCATCTTTGATCCCACCCTCGGCCATTCTGGTGATCTATGCCATTATTGTGGAACAGGACGTGGGCAAACTGCTATTAGCCGGGTTCATTCCGGGGGCGTTTTCTGCGGTGATTTATGGCCTGCTGATCATCGGCATGGCGGTGACGATTAAGGGGTTTGGCCCGCCGGTCTCTGGCTTCACATGGCGCGAACGTTTTGCATCATTGCCGCCCGCGCTCCCAATTGTGTTTGTCGTCGTGACGATTATTTTCTTTGTCTACAATCCGTTTGGCGGCGATGCCTGGGGCACACCGACCGAGGGCGGGGCCATCGGGGCCTTTGTGGTCTTTTTGATGGCACTTTATCGCGGTATGCGCTGGGCTCAGCTGAAGGATGCCCTGTTGGAAACCGCTAAGCTGAGCGTGATGATTTTTACCATCATCTGGGGCGTGCTGATCTATGTACGGTTTTTGGGCTTTGCCGAATTGCCAAGCGCGTTTTCCGACTGGATCACCTCGCTCACCCTGTCGCCGATGCTGATCTTGGTCTGCATCCTGCTGGCCTATGCAGTGCTGGGCATGTTCATGGATGCCATTGGCATGCTGCTGCTGACTTTGCCGGTGGTCTACCCGGCGGTGATGGCCCTGAACGGGGGAGAGGTGGTTGCAGCAGCGGACAGCACTTTTGGCATGTCGGGTCCGATGTGCGCCATCTGGTTCGGGATTTTGGTGGTGAAGATGGCTGAGTTCTGCCTGATCACCCCGCCTATTGGCCTTAATTGCTTTGTCGTCGCTGGCGTGCGTGATGATCTGTCCGTGCAGGATGTGTTCAAAGGTGTGACACCGTTCTTCATCGCGGATGCGATCACCATCGCCCTGCTGGTTGCCTTTCCGATGATCGTGCTGTGGTTGCCAGGACAAGTTTAGGAGACATTCTTTTGAAGTGTTACCTCTTATGCCGCGATTTTGGGTGTGAAACGGCCAGTGGCATAAATTGGTCCCTAGAACGTGATGGACCATTCTATTCTCCCGAAGATGGACATTGGCACCCTAGAGAAGACACCCATTATGAGTATGGCGGAAACACTTGGTTTGCTGCGGGAAAAGTCACAAAAGATAGCAAAGAAAAAATGTCTCGGCTTTGGGTGCAAGTGGTTAATGCAAAGCGGCCACTCTCTAATTCGCATGTAATTGGAGACTATACTGCCTGGCCACAAGAAGAAGTGATAGTCGACAAGGCTTTCGTCGATCTGATGACTGAACTCGACCCAAGTCTTTTTGATTTCACCTTACATAACAAAGTTTGGGACATAACGCATAAATGCCCACCGTGGGACGGGCTGTTCAATTTTGCAACGTTGTTGCCGACGCTCGCAAGTTTTGTTCCAGAAGTTACCGAGATGTTTCTTTCGACGGATGCACAAGAAAAATTCCAAGGTTCATATTCGCTGGGGAAGCAGCCGCCGACGGTAAAAGCTAGCAGTATCGCGGGCAATCTGATCTGGCGAGACCGGTTGACCCGCAAAGTGCTATGCACTCAACCCTTCTTAGATGTTTTGTCTGAACTCGGTGTTCATGAATGGAAGGCTCGTGAGGTCAAGGTTTTGGATGATCGACACTAATTAAGTGGCATATTGACAAAACCCCGGCGAATTGGCCGGGGTTTGTTTTTTTAGGCTGCGCGCTCAGTTGCGACTGTATCGTCTGTCAGGGGTACGCGTTCGCCGGCGCGGATGACGGCTGGGTCATAGGGCGTGCGGGCAAAGACCTCTTCGACCATAGGGGCGAAGAACTCTAGCGGCAGGTCTTCGTATTCGGGGCAAAACTGGCCTGATCCCAGCGTTCGCAGAAGGTGGGGTTGTCATCGAAATAAGCATAGTCCTTGTGATAGTCGCGCTACATGCGGCGCAACCAATTGGAATGAACCCAGCCAGTGATATCAGCATCTCCACCTACCAATTCTGAGACTAGCCACCAAGCACCATTACTTTCGATTTGCAAGACTTCAGTGTTGTCGGAGAGCAGTTTGATGACGTCGTGCGCCACTCCGGGCCCATTTCTGAGATTCAGGCCAGTTGCGCTGCTTACTTGATACCGTAGCTCTACATCACCGGTATCATCGGACCGGCCAAACACAAAACTACGGAACTTTTCCATATGCCATGCTGGGCCGGGGTCTTGCTTTCTAAGAGGGGAGATATCGTCGTGTCCCAGTACATGTTCTGGTCCGAGTTCATAGCGGTCTGCAATTGCACGCACCATATCCGCACATGTTGTTACTTGCGCTTCGTCGTAGATTTCCCATCCTAGGAAACGTCCGCCGTTGCGGTGTGTTGCTTCGATGACTCGGGAATCATCAACCCGTGTGCCAACATGAGATTTCCAGTTTCCGTTTCCCCCTTCCAACCATCCCCAGTTGGCAATTTCGATACCAACAGAGTGGCTGTTCAAACCAGTTAAACCTCCCCATCTACTTTGACCTGCGTGCCAGCATTTCTCATTTAGTCTAGCCATTTGTGTGATGGCACCGTCATGACCTAATACGAGATGTGCCGAGGCCCTGTGGGACGGATTACGAAATACATTTATTGCGCTGTTTGCTGAACCGCTTGCTGTATAGTGAATGATTATATATTTGGGTTTCCCACCGGCTAACGTTCCATGTTTGTTTGGAGTTTCCAAAAAAGGAACCGAAGTGCCTCCGTCAAATAATAATCTATGACTGCTGTTTACACGCATATCTAAGTCCTAAAATTTGTTGCTATAATGGAAACATCTTACAGTAATTTTGGGACAATTTAAAGGAGATTGGCATTGCGATGAGTACTCGGCACGTGAGCGCGAGCTAAAATCGGGATGGGCCAGACGTTTTGGGGAAAAGCAAAGTTCATATTGCTTTGCTCGACAGCCTTGATGATTTTGAAATCGGTTTCTTAAGAATTTTGACCTGAATTGCGATGTCAGAAGCCGCTGCGTTATCAAATTGAGGAACAGCTATCATAAGAAAACCCCGACTCTTGGGCCGGGGTTTTGTGATTTAAACGGCGCGCTCGGCTGCGATGGCTTCATCCGTTAGTGGCATACGTTCACCCGCTCGGATGACAGTAGGGTCATAGGGCGTGCGAGCAAAGACTTCTTCTACCATAGGGGCAAAGAACTCGAGCGGCAGGTCTTCGTATTCGGGGTCAAAGCTGGCCTGATCCCAACGTTCGCAGAAGGTGGCGTTATCGTCAAAATAGGCGTGACCTTGATGCCGGTCACGTTTGTTCTTGTCGAAACCTTCTAGGTGGTGGCCGTAATACACCATCTGGAAATCACCATGGGTTTGCACCACCCATGCACATTGCTCACGCACAAACGGCCGTAGGATAGTGGCGGCGTATTCATCGTGGTTATACGGTGCGTAAATGTCACCGATGTCGTGCAACAGGGCTGAAACGATCCAGTCAGTATCTGCGCCATCGCGATAAGCGCGGGTGGCAGATTGAACTGAATGACCTAAACGGGTGATTTGATAGCCTGATAGGCCCTCATCAAGATCTACCAAGGCTTTCAGCAGGCGTTTAGCCGTGTGCTTGGTGTGATCGATTTCATGCGACATGAGGAATTCATACTCTTCCTTGGTGCCGTCTTTCATCTGGGTGAAGTTAACCTTGTCCATCATGCGTACATATCCGATTTCTGGGTTGCGTTGTTCATATAGACTTGTGCCTGAATCTGACGAATATGATCGTAGAGCGCCACGGCCTCAGGCGCAAAATTTTTCTTTGGGGCCGAGATCTGGGTGAAGTTGCCGAAACGGTCTTCGCCGCGCGCGAGCATAGCAAAATCTTCCTCGGCCTGCTCTTGCGACATATCCGGGCGGATGTAGCGCACCACGCAGGCGATGCGGCGGTCATCCGACATATTGGGACCTGATCCGTGAATGGTCAGCCCGTGATGTAGGCTCATCTGACCGGGGTGGATTTCAATTGCGACCTTGTCGGCGGGGTCAACATCAACACGCACCTCTTGCCCGCGGCTGAGCAGGTTGTTGTCATCAAAGGTATCATCATGTGGCAGGATCGGATTTTTATGGCTGCCGCGGACAAAATCCATGCAGCCCGAAGCCGGTGTCGCCGACGACAGAGGAATCCATGCGGTCACAAGGCCGTCAATTGCGCCCATGCCCCAATAGGTCAGGTCCTGATGCATTGAGACGACATGATCGGTGTGTGGTTCTTTGGAGAAGAATTCGACCGAGTAAATCATGATGTCCGGCCCGATGATGCCTTCGATCACATCCAGCACCTGCGGGTGGCAGGCAATATCAACGGCAAAGGGCATGACCACATGGGCATTCACCCGTTTGTAAGAGTTGAGCGCCTGCGGCAGGCCCGCATTCAGCCAATCACGTTCAATTTTCTCAAATTCTATTCGGGCGTTGAGCGCATGATCGCGAGATATTGCGGGTAGGGGGAAGAGATAGCCGTCATTCCAGTATTGATCGATCAGGGGTTGGCTCAATTGGCCGTTTTGCAAGGGGAGTGTGTCAAGCATCGTGCAGGTCCTGTGAAGTAATATGGTAAGACGCTAGGCGTGTTTGGGCAATTGTACAGCAATAGTGCTATGGCCTGAGGCAAAGCTTGTCTTAGCCTCAGAGAAGTTGGCTTTGTTTTACAACCTATCCAGCGCCTCTTGCAGTTTTTCCCGCTCTCCGTCGCGCATGGTCACGGCCTGCGCCGGGTAGGGAAAGTTCATCGCAGTCACTTCGGTTTGGAAGTCTTTCAGCGCGGCAACACGTTCCGTGTAGATCTGTTTATGCAGACGCCCCAGATCGCCAAAGGCGTGGGCATGTTTGGGCGGGTTATGCCCACTTTCGCCGCAGATATCAGACATGAACAAAAAGATGATGTCACCCGCATTTCCCGACCCCAGCGATATGGTCACGATCGAGGTGTGCTCATTCAGCAGGCGCAGCGTATCTTCTGCGACACATTCGATTTCGCAGGCAAAGGCACCGGCATCCTCGTATCGTTTAAAGGTCTGATAGATTTGCATCGCCTCATCCGCAGTACGACCAAAGGCCCGCAGGCCCCCACACCAATGCGACAGCGATGGCACTAACCCCATATGAACCTGCACTGGGATACCTTCGCGTGCCAGCATTTCCACCACCTCAAAAGAGCGGTTGGTGAAATACATATCCGCGCCGTTTTCCATACAGTCGATGGCATGGCGCATGATTTCATCATTGGTGGCAAACTGGCCCCAGTTCATGGCTGTACCGGCGAAATGGGTCGGTGCCAGTTCACGCGCCATCTCAAGATGGGTATCCCACAGGGTTAGCGTATCGATGCCCGCATCAACACAGGCGCGGATTTCAGCCTCAGTTGCGGGGTTGCACATGGTTAGGCGCGTGCCAGAACCTTTTAGATCCTGCAGGTCTTTAACCGTGTAATTGCGCTGGGCTGGTTTGCGGCCAAATGTGTAGATGTTTTTCATCATGTTCCCTATGTCATTCGCAGAAGTGTTTGAACGGGCAGAGGCGGACCGCTCTGACCCGCCTGCAGGTTTTTCAATTGGTTATTTGCTTGACCAGATCTTGCGGCGGCGTTCCTTGACCAGATCATTGCCCTCATCTGTGCCATCGTGGAAGGTTTTGAACCACTCATCCCAGGGCGTTTCCCAAGTGCCATAGTTGCAGTCGAAAAACTTATGGTGCAGCTGGTGGTAGAAATCCCCAAGGCCGAATTTGGCGTCTTTTCCCAGTTTGATATTCTCAAAACCAGCATGTGAAGTCGGTGCACCGATAACGTGGTGAAAGATCAAAAACAGCACATGTACGGGGTTTGCTGGCAGAAAAAAGAAGATCATCGTATCGAAGAAAAGAAAGAAGCTCTCAACCGGGTGCATCGCCAGACCAGACCACGGGCCAGTATTGATGTTCTTATGATGCCACGCATGCACCCATGTGTAGAGTTTGCCAACATGCAACAAGCGATGCAGCCAATAAAAGTGAAAGCCCGCCCAGACAGGGATCAATACGATCAGGGCAATAAACCAGACGGGATTGCTGTCAAAGCTGATCATTGTGGCCCAACCGTTGGCAAAGGCATACCACATCAGTGATTCCCAAAGCGTTGCAAATAGCAACGCAGGCCCCAGCGTCCAGAACATGTTATCCCAGACCTGATTTTTAAAATAAAAAATCTTTGCGCCCTTTGCCATTGGGCGCATATCATAGCGGTATTCATCTTGTTGCGTGCGGTGCTTCCACAATGCAAGATGCAGTCCGCCAGCCACGACCATGATGATCACCAGATCACGTAGCCAAATCTCGAACATCCAATCAAGGCTGAGTGTTTGCGCACGCTCTAGATCTGGGCTGAACCAGGTCCATACTACAAACGCAACGACCAGAAACAGAAACCGCTGCGCCATCGGGTTCCAGCTTTGCAGCAGGTATTTCATAGACTTCAATGGTTTCATTGGCCAGTCCCAATAGGGCGCGGTTTTGATCGGTAACGCTGGGGTGTAGTTCCAGATCTTGCGGCGGGGTGGTGTTGGGGTGCTGTCGGCCATTTTGGCAGTCTCCGCAGTCGAAGGGATTTCCAACTGGCTTAGAGTGTGGTGTAAATTTTGCACAGCAATAGGTCTGGACGCTTAGGGAAAGTTTTGCTTACCCTGCACATATGACTGTTGCGATCCCATCCCTGAATTGGCTGCGCGTGTTCGAGGCTGCCGCGCGTTGCGAAAGCTTTGCTCGTGCGGCAACGCAGTTGAATATGTCCTCGGCAGCGGTCAGCCAGCAAATCCGCGCGTTAGAGGATCGCTTAGGAAAACGGCTGTTTGAACGTCACGCCCATGCTGTAACACTAACCGAGGCTGGGCGCGCCTATTTACCCTCGGTCCAGCAGGCATTGCTCACACTTGAAAGTGCCACAGATGGTTTGTTTGGTACGGCTCCCGACCAGCAACTTTTTCTACGAGTGATTCATATATTTGCTCATGGTGTTTTGGCGCCGGGGTATGGTGTATTCATGGACGCTCATCCTGAGGTGCAACTGAACCTGAGCACCGCCGTTCACAACATAGAAGCGGCGCAGGGTTTCACCGATATGCAGATCGTCTTTGGTGCTCCGCAAGCCCATGGCGCAGAAGGCGATTACCTTCTGGGCGAGGTACTGTACCCTGTTGCGCGGCCGGATATTGCGGCGCAAATCAGCACCTCCGCAGATCTGTTTGATTACCGCCTGATTGAAGTGGCGACACATCGTGCAGGTTGGGCCAGCGTGTTTGACCATCTTGATATAGTGCCAGCCGCGGCGCGTTACAGCTATGTAGACAGCACCAACGTGGCAATGGCACTGGCCGCGGATGGTGTTGGCGTGGCATTGGCCCGCGCGCCTGCAAGTGACCGGGCGATGCGAGAGGCCGGATTGGTGCCTTGTTTGGATATTGATCTGATTGAGGGGCGTGAGGCATACCATCTAATTTACCCGTCTCGTGCAGGGTTGCGCCCGGCGGCAAAGGTGTTTCGCGATTGGTTGTTGGAGTGGAGCGTCGAATTCGAGCGGAACAGGGCCTTGTAAGGACCGCGCACAGGGCGTATACGCGCGCCCTGAACCCCTGAATTAGGAGCCGAACCGATGGTTGGCAGTGCAAATCTGAACATCATGATCAAAGCCGCGCGCAAAGCAGGCCGATCGCTGATCAAGGACTTCCGCGAAGTGGAAAATCTGCAAACCTCGATGAAAGGTCCTGGTGATTTTGTCAGCCGTGCGGATATCGCAGCCGAGGCGGTCCTGAAAGAAGAGTTGATGGGCGCACGTCCGACCTATGGCTGGCTGGCCGAAGAAGGTGGCGAGGAAGAGGGTAAAGACCCGACCCGTCGTTGGATCGTCGATCCACTGGATGGCACGACCAACTTTTTGCATGGCTTGCCGCATTGGGCGGTTTCCATCGCGTTGGAACACAAAGGTCAGGTTGTTGCAGGTGTTGTTTTTGACGCGGCCAAGGACGAGATGTATTTGGCTGAAAAAGGCGAGGGCGCCTTTATGAACGAAACCCGTCTGCGGGTTTCAGGTCGCAGTAAAATGATCGAATCGATCTTTGCCACAGGCCTTCCTTACGGCGGTCGTAGTGATCTGCCTGAAACCTTGCAGGATCTGGCGCGCCTGATGCCTGCTTGTGCTGGTGTGCGCCGTTGGGGGGCTGCATCGCTGGACATGGCTTATGTAGCTGCTGGCCGGTATGATGGCTTCTGGGAACGCCGCCTGAAACCTTGGGATCTGGCAGCTGGCATCATAATCGTGCGCGAGGCGGGTGGTTTTGTGCAGCCGATGAATCCCACGGGTCATATCCTCGCCGATGGCGAAGTTATCTGCGCCAACGAGCCCATCTTTGATAAATTCGCAGGGATCATCCGCAAGGGGTGATAGCTGTGGTTTGAGGCCAACCGGACTTGCGTCACGCTTTATCAAAAAGTGACGTGGGAGGTGTGCTTTATATTGCCGATGCTCTGGCAGCCCCTTGATTATGTTTCGGATTGCGCCTAAATAGCCCGTGCAAACGTTATTCTTCTTCGACCACTGTCTTCCTTAATACGGCGTTCAGTCTTTCGATCCAGACCAACTACGCCAAGCTGTCGCATAATGCGGACAGAATTTATTATGGAGACTACGGACATGGCTAATGGCACCGTAAAATGGTTCAACACAACTAAAGGCTTCGGCTTTATCGCACCTGAAGGCGGCAACAAAGATGTATTCGTGCACATCTCAGCTGTTGAGCGTTCAGGCCTGACAGGTCTGGCAGACAATCAAAAAGTTACTTTCGACGTCGAAGCTGGTCGTGACGGCCGCGAATCAGCGGTTAACATCGCTCTGGCATAAGTCAGAACATCGTCGAACGATTGAGACGCGGTCCTTATCAAAGGGGCCGCGTTTTTTATTTCAAACGTCAATTTGGCGGGTGCGGTCGTCGTTCTGAATGAAGAGTGCCGTGAGACGTTAAGCGGGATGAACGTCTTTTTGCGGGTTATTCGTTTGGTTGAAGAGACCAGACATTGTCACGGATCTGAACCAGATTGTGACGTTCATCCGCCCTTTTCCCATTATTGAATATTTGATTCAGATCGTCACCAACCTCTTGATTATAAACGTGATATAGGTGTCCAGTCGGGCTTCGAACGGGCAGCGCGCTCAAGTCGATCACCTCAACGCCGTCCAATTTTTCTACATCATTTCCGACCTCGCCCAGCCTTGAATAGCCATGCAAAGTTGTCGACAGCGCAAGTGGGCGGTCAGCTTCGGCAACATAGACGGTGATGCCGCTCACGATGGGGCGGATGCGAGGTAGGATACGGCTGAAAATCTCAAAATCCATGTCCGGAGCAAGCAAGACAAGCTCACCAAGCCGGACATCAGGATGTCGCGCAGCAACATCCATCAGTGCCAGTGCCATACCGCGCCCACCGAGGCTATGTCCGGCGAGATGCACCTGACCTGAACCGAATTCCGCCTCCATCTCAGCGATGGTGTCGGCAAGATCAGGCAGGCTCCAATACAGATCGGCCTCATCATGAGTGTAATTCAGCAGATCCCCGTCAGAAGGCCAGCTGAACCACATGAATTTATTCTGAAGTTTTGCGTTTTCCTGCAAAATAGTTGCGCGCATGCAACCCTTTTCAAAATCAATATAGAAGCCATGGGTATACAGCACTGGCACACTGTCAGCCGCCGTTGTTTCCAAGGCATCGATAACGGCGCCCGGTGCCTCATCCCGAACCTTTTCAATGCGCAGAATTTCTTCAGGAATATGGAAAGGAGCAGCATCAGCCACTGCGGTTGGCAACCCCAGCCAGCGTTGGCCGATATCACACCATCCGGCTTTGAGGTCGCTGCGTTCCTGCCCAAAATACGGATTGCGTGCATTTGGGCTGGTTTTGTTACGCACTGTCATAAAGGGAACACCGCGTTGTGTCTCAATTTCTTGGGCTGATGTGGGAAATGGTGTGGCAATTACTGTTGCAGAAATGAGAGACACGATGAGTGTGGAAAAGGGAAGGCGCGGGGATTTGGTATGCATAGACAGGACCTGAAATTTATCGACAAAGCGCTTGTATGTATGGCTGATGGTAAAAGAGGACGGGGTGGGACCTTAGCGGTCTGATGGATGGTTTATCCCATCATCCCAGGGGATCGGTTCGTAGTTCGCCGGATTCACCCCCTCGATGTTGGCCATGTTTACCCCATATTCATTGGGATTAGAGCGGCGTTGGTGATGGGTATAAATGCCACAAATCTTGCAAAAATAGTGTTTTGCCGTGCCGGTATTCCATTGGTACAGCGTGAGATTATCAACGCCTTTGATTACCTCTAATCCGTTCAATGGCGCGCTGACTGCGGGCGCACCGCGACGGCGGCAAAAGCTACAATCACAGCGCCGCGCAGTGTTTAACCCATCGCTAAGGCGCAGGCGCAATTTAACAGCGCTGCAATGACAGCTGGCTACGACCGGGTGTTCCATGGACCTCTCCTTGTGGTGCGTTTGACTATGGGAATACGGGTGCGGCTTAGGCTATATGTGGCCTCAGGATGGGGCGGGTGCCCATGGGTTCGTTGCCAAAAAGTAGTGCCGCCAAGGCGGAGAAAGAGTGGCAAGCATAAGAGTGCGCCGATAACAAAACCACCCGAATGGGCCCAATAGGCCACGCCTCCACCAGTTGGGTCTGAATTGAAGCTGCCAAAGATCTGCATCGCGAACCAGACGGCCAGAACGCCCCATGCTGGGATGCTGAGGATGCGGAAAAACACCACCAGAATAATCAGCACATCCACCCGCGCCTTGGGAAACAGGAGTAGATAGCCCCCCATGACACCAGCGATTGCACCTGAGGCCCCAACTGTGGGTACGGGCGATGCTGGGGCAGATATGTAATGTGCCAATCCGGCCCCGACGCCACAGGCCAGGTAGAACAGCGAATAGGGTATATGACCCATTTCATCTTCCAGATTGTCGCCAAAAATCCACAAAAATAGCATGTTGCCACCGATGTGCATCCATCCGCCATGCAGAAACATTGAGGTGACAAGCGTGTAGTATTCGCCGTTTTGTCGAACAAAGGCCGGGATCATTGCCCAGTCATAGAAGAATTGATTGAGCGCGCGAGGGTCGTTGAATAAGGGTAGGTAGCTCAGAAAAATCAGGATATTCAGCGCAATCAGCGCATAGGTGATGTAGGGCGTGCGCCCCGACGGATTGTGATCGCGCAGTGGAAACATGTGCTTACGCTACTGCGCAATCTAGCCCGTGAAAACTGGTATTTACATGCGGCGCAGGGAAAATGGCCCCGGTGGAATGACCGGAGCCATGTTGGATTTAGTCCATTCCGCCCAGAAGAGCGGCGTTGCCACCCGCCGCTGTGGTATCGACACAGACATGGCGCTCGTGCCGGGCATGGCCCTGATCTGGCATCCCGGTGATAACCGGCAGGATCGGGCCATTGCGGTTTGACAGCGCTTGAGCGTAATCGCGTCCTGTGTCCTCATCACCCCACCAGATCAAGCCGGAAATGCCCGCCAACTGAGTGACCAGAGTTGGGTCAATCTCCCCCGTAGTGGCGACAGGGATACCACCCAATTCGGTAACAGCCTGCGCCTGCGCCTGTGCGGCCTCCAGTCCTGGCCCTGCGCATACCAACGCTGGACGAGCGTGAGTTGTCAGACGGTTGGATTCACCGGTTGGGCCGGGTAATAACAGATCCGTGCGGGCCGGGGCGGCCAAAGCATTGGCGCGGCTGATCTTATCACGCAGAGCGTTTGCGGTCATTGCTTGGTCCCAGACTTGTGATGTTTGGTCCGCTGGGTGAGAGGTGAACCGGGGCAGGTAAGTGGGGCCGCCTGCTTTGGGACCAGTACCAGAAAGCCCTTCTCCGCCAAAAGGTTGAGAGCCGACAATCGCGCCAATCTGGTTGCGATTGACGTAGATGTTGCCTGCGTTTACCGCTTCGGTGACGTGCTGAACACGATCATCGATACGGGTCATCAGACCAAAAGTCAGGCCATAACCCGTGGCATTAATATCGCCGATGATTTTATCTAGCTCACGCGACTTGAAGGTCGCTAGGTGCAGGACCGGACCAAAGATTTCGCGTTTCATATCGGCGATTCCATTCACCTGGATCAGAGTAGGGGCGATGAACAATCCACTGTTTGGTGATGGGATTTCGTGCATCAACCGGCCTTCGGAGCGCGCCGTTTGAATATGGGCCGCAATTCCAGAATGGGCAAGTTCATCGATCACTGGACCACAGTCTGTTGACAGGTTCCATGGCTGGCCCACATTGAGCGCATCCATAGCACCTTTGAGCATGGAAATAAAATGCTCAGCGATATCTTCTTGCACATAGAGGCACCTCAGGGCCGAGCAACGTTGACCAGCTGATTGGAACGCCGATTCAACGATGGCTTGCACAGCTTGTTCTGGTAGGGCAGTTGAATCGACGATCATCGCGTTTAAGCCACCGGTTTCCGCAATCAGGGGCGCTCCGGGGGCCATGCTTTCAGCCATAGTGGCGCGAATTTTCATCGCCGTTGCGGTGGAACCGGTGAAGGCCACACCGTCAACACGCTCGTCTGATGTAAGGGCCGCACCAACAGCGCCGCCTCCGGGCAATAATTGTAATGCAGATTTAGGCACACCTGCCCGATGCATCAGCGAGATGGCATAATGAGAGATTAGAGGTGTCTGCTCGGCCGGCTTCGATAGAACAGCATTGCCTGCAGCGAGTGCAGCGCTGATTTGCCCGGTGAAGATCGCCAATGGGAAATTCCAAGGGCTGATGCAGGTAAAGGTCCCCACAGGGGCGGCATCTGGAATATTGGCGCCGTAGTAGCGCAGAAAATCTACAGCTTCGCGCAGTTCAGCCACGGAGTCGGGCACAGATTTCCCTGCCTCACGCGCTAATAGGGCGAAAAGCTGACCGAAGTTTTCCTCATAAAGATCCGCGACCTTGTTGAGGATGGATTTGCGCTCCGAAGCTGAGGCTGCCCAAGGTGCTGCATAGGTCAACGCAGTTTCAACATCGGCTTCGGACGCTGGGGCAACAGTACCCGGGGTATCACCCGAATCTGCTGGGTTTTTAACGTTTTGTGCATTCTCCGGAGCTGCGTCGCTTGCGAGCAGTGGCTCAGCCGTCCATTGATGCATAGCAAAAGGCGCGCGTGCCGCTTCAATCTGATCCAAAGTTGGTTGATGCGTCAGATCGAACCCTTTGGAGTTGATTCGTTCAGGTTCGTAAAGTTCTGGACCAGTCGGCAGTTTGGTTTTGGCATCGTTTATAATCTCGAACGGATCTCGTGCGACCTCTTCTGCGGGCACATCCTCATCAACGATTTGGTTGACGAAGCTGGAGTTCGCGCCGTTCTCGAGCAATCGTCGCACCAGATAGGCGAGCAAATCGCGGTGCGCACCGACAGGAGCATAGATCCGGCAGCGAGTGTTTTCACCGTCCAGAACCAGACCGTGCAACGCTTCACCCATGCCATGCAACCGCTGGAATTCAAAGGTGGATTTTTCAGTGGCCATTTCCAGAATGGCGGCAACAGTGTGGGCATTGTGAGTAGCAAACTGTGGATAGATCCGGTCGGTCATGCGCAGTAGCTTACCTGCGTTGGCGATATAGGAAATATCGGTGGCAGCTTTGGATGTGAAGACAGGAAAGCCATCAATGCCCTCGACCTGCGCGCGTTTGACCTCGGTATCCCAATAGGCACCTTTAACCAAACGAACCATGATCTTGCGATCCAAACGCGTTGCTAGATCATAAAGGAAGTCCAACGTGTATCCGGCACGTTGACCGTAGGCTTGAACGACCACACCAAAACCATCCCAACCGGCAAGGGCTGGCTCGGACAGGGTTGCTTCGATCACCTCAAGCGACAACGACAGACGGTCAGCTTCTTCGGCATCAATATTGAGACCCATGCCCGCTGATTTTGCCAGCAAGGCAAGGCTGCGTAGGCGTGGCATTAGCACATCCATCACTTGATCGCGTTGCGCGATCTCATAGCGAGGGTGCAGGGCTGACAGTTTGACTGAAATGCCGGGGTTGGCGCGGATGTCAGCGTTGGTACAGGCCTGCGCAATGGCAGTGATAGCGCGCGAATATGCGAGATGATAGCGCGTCGCATCGGCGTCGGTGCGGGCTGCTTCACCCAACATGTCATAGGAATAGGTGTAGCCCTTTTTTTCCATCCCCTTAGCGCGGTCCATGGCGGAGGTGATGGTTTCACCCAATACAAATTGACGCCCCATTTCCTTCATAGCACGGGCGACGGCGGTCCGAATGACCGGCTCGCCCAGACGTTTGATGGCACTGCGCAGGTGGCCAACCGGGCCGGGCTTATCTTCGGTCAGAACTTTACCCGTCAGCATCAAGGCCCAGGTTGAGGCATTCACCAGAGATGAGGTCGAATGCCCCATATGTTTACCCCAGTCCGAGGGGACAATCTTGTCTTCGATCAGTGCATCAATCGTATCAGAATCTGGCACCCGCAAAAGCGCCTCGGCCAGACACATCAAGGCGATGCCTTCATCCGTTGACAGGCCGTATTCGGCTAGAAAAACTTCCATCATGCCGGGGTTCGACTGGTTGCGTATGTCACGCACCAAACTGGCGGCACGGCCACAAATCCGGGCACGATCTTCGGCGCTCAGGTTGGCCTGTTGAGTTAGTTGCGCGATGGTTTCAGCCTCATCGGCATAGGTAGTTTGTTCAATTGTGTTGAGCAGGTCAGAGGCAAGTGTCATCGGAAAACCCCGTAATATGTGTGATTAACCTTTAATATCAGTATTATTTAAGTGAAGTTTCCTGTATTTTGCATTTCTGCAGTGAAGATGATGATAAATTTTAGGAACTACCATGCAAAGTGACCAGATCGGAATTGATCCATTTGATCGAGCGATTCTGCGGGTTCTGGCCGCAGATGGGCGCATCAGTATTACCGACCTTGCACGTGAAATTGGTTTGTCAAAATCTCCGACACAGGCACGCCTGCGCAGATTGGAGAAAGAGGGCGTTATTACCGGATATCGTGCGCTAATTGATCCGATACGCCTTGGGATGGATCATGTCAGTTTTGTTGAGGTGCGGTTGACGGACACCCGTGAAAAAGCATTGGCTGAATTCAATGCCGCCGTGACCAAAATCCCTGAGATCGAACAAGTGCACTTGATTGCAGGTAACTTCGATTATTTAATGAAGATTAGAACACAGAATATGAATGATTACCGCCAAGTTCTGGCGGTTAAATTGTCGACTCTGCCGCATGTTGCAGCGACTTCGACCTATGTGGCGATGCAGGCAGTTAAGGAAAATGCACTCTCAGATGTGATTTGACCTACGGACTCACCGCGTCATTATCTGGTCATGAGATATTTTTTGCTTCTTTACTGGATCGCTACTCCCGCATGGGCACAGAACTGCCCAGAGGCCCCTGATCATAATCAGGCGCTTGAGCAGTTGATCCAAGATGTGCAGCTTGCCCCATCAGAGATGTCCGCGCGGCTGATTGCAAACGAGATGTGGACGTATTGGGCTGATGCGCCAGACCAACATGCGCAGGAATTGCTGGACGAGGGAATGGAGCGCCGCAAAGCCTATGATTATAAGGGGGCACTGGTGGCGCTCAATGCGCTGGTGGATTATTGTCCGGATTACGCTGAAGGGTTTAATCAGCGTGCTTTTGTGAATTTCCTGCGCCAAGACTATGAAACGGCCCTACCGGATTTGGAGCGAGCGATCGCATTGTCGCCCAATCATGTAGCTGCACTGGCTGGCCAGACTCTGACGCTTGTCGCATTGGAACGCAATGGCGAGGCGGCGTTGGTCTTGCGGCGCGCCCTGAGGTTGAACCCCTGGCTATCTGAACGTCGTTTGCTACCCGCGCTGGAAGCCACAGAACAAGAACTTTGAAGAAAATGAATATTTGGGCTTTGTTCAATTCGGGTCATAAAAAATCTCTCAACATTGACGCTATAACGTTGTTTTCCTTTTCCTACCGCGCTACGGAAGAGCTGCGTCAGATGCGGGCGTGATGGAATGGTAGACATACCAGACTTAAAATCCTTGCGTCTGTAAGGAGAAGTGCATACGGAACAAGGCGTTGCGTCGAGGAGACTGTTTCTAGGCCCAAAATAGGCCCGGAATTGAATTTTGAAGACAACGCCAGATGCGGGCGTGATGGAATGGTAGACATACCAGACTTAAAATCTGGAGGCCGTATGGCCGTGTGGGTTCGAGTCCCACCGCCCGCACCAAATTTATTCATTATTTCAGACACTTACAAATATTAAAAGACGTGCGGAGGAGCATTGCCCCATAAATTCACTTCCTTAAGACACTCATTGGAAAAGCTTCAAGAGGCGGAGTATTTCTTGGCAGGTGTTGTGGAGCGCAATGGACTGGAGTTTCAGTTCCATTTGAACGCGTTTCTAAGTGCCTGTCGAAGTACAACTTTTGTTCTTCAAAAATCAATGAAGACCGTGCCGAATTTCGCGCAATGGTATCAAGAGGAGCAGAAAAACATGAAAACCGATCTGGCTATGGGATTTTTTCTCGAGCTTCGAAATATTTCCCAACATGAAGGGCCAGTCGGTTACGTCGGTGAAGGGCGGTTGGGGTCGGATCGCTGGACTTACCGGTTCGCGGGAAACAGGGAGGCGGTCCCGGAAGTCCTTCTTGGTGCCGATATTGCTTGGTCATGCGCCCAGCATTTACTCAAGCTTGCCAATTTACTTTCCATTTTTCTTGAGAAGTTTGAGTTCTCGAGTTGCCCTGCCAACGCAATATCGTCTGAAGGGATGGCCGTGCTTGGGTATTCATTGGAAGACGTAGAAGCAGCGCTGGGTCTTCCTATAGGTTACTTGAACGTAGCACCCGAAATCCTGATAGAGGAAAAGTTGCGATACATCCGGAAAGAGTTCGAGCCACTAGATGTCACCACATTGGCTCGAATGTCCAAGGGAATTTTCCATAGTAATGGAACGCAGCTTGAGTTTTTGGAGACGATAGGGCGAGGCTTGGTCGATGACGTAGCTCAGTCCCTAGAGAAGAGGTTGGACGCAAAGCATCCGCGAGACGCTTTTATTGAAGCGATCGCAAAGCGAATCGACGGACAAGACAAATAGATCCCGAAGCGAAGCAATCAATGCCCTGCCACTCATTAATTGGGGTGATCTCGTCAACCTGATTTAGTCACTTTTCTATATAGTGACGTAACACAGGTAGCACTTCGTCCCTGATAGTCAGAGCTTCATAAATATTGATTACCTGAAAAGGGTGATGGATCGCGGAATTCATCCGTTCCTTGTGCTTTGCAAATTTGGCCAAACTTTGATTCATGTGTTTGCCAACACCGTCACGCCACAGGTTTGGATCATTGTTGAATAACCATATCAGCTCATCAATCGAAGGTGTCAGGTCCTTTTTCTGCTTCTCAGTAAGGGTTTTTCCAGTGCCTATTTCACGCTTGGTGATGATCTTTGTATGGGCTGTGGAATATTCTTTGTGCCTGACCAAAAATGATCTTGCCGCCGTCTCAAATAACATCCTGATTAGCGCGAGCGCCGAGTAGTGGGTTTCAAAAGCGTCAACTTTCTTGCCCTCTTGGACTAGTTGAAGCAACTTGTCTGAGCAATGGAGTTCGTTGATATCTTGAGGCAATACATACCTTAGCTGAGTTTGACTCGGCTTCGTGACCACTGGAGCCTTCGTTGTCAGGGGTTTGGGCGCTGGTATGTTAGTATTTGTCCCTGTGCCGGGCTTTGAAGGTGAGGAGGTAGGAGTAGTCGGGGGCTTCAGGGTTTTTCCAGCTTTTTTTGTCTTCTTTGCCTGATTAGCGTTGGCACGCCACTTCTCTGTAAAAGAGCGCATGTCACCCAGAACTGATTGGTAACCCTGGTTATTGGTGTCGACGTCTGTCTTAGGCGTATTCCAGGGTAATTTCTTTGGGTCCTTGGATGTGAAATGAACAAAACCAACGAATCCGCTGAATTCGTTATGCCACTTCTTGTCCCAACCTGTCTTAGGGCTAGTATCAAGATGTACTATAACCCGATCATTACAAATAATGGACCAGCCGTATTGGTCGGCAAGCTCGCGGTTTGTTTTAAGTTCGTAGTCAGGCTCAGCTGGAAAGCGGTGATCCTCATGTTGGCCGGCTTCGATGTAAACGGATGTATCTGCATCTATTTTGAATGATTTGACCAAAGGGGGAAATGGACCAGTCTTCCGTACGCTAACGATGTCCGGATGAAGAACTTCCTCATTGACCGTAATTGAAAACCCCTTCGTTAGGAATCTTGCGTAGCGCTTTTCCATTTCTGCTATTAGGCTGCTACGCCATTCAGGGCTGGAAGTTTGCCGTGAAATTTCTGGGTCAAGCCCTGTGACCACAACCCGGGTGCCAATTTCGCCAGTGGATGGGGTTGTTTCACCTGTAATGTTCCAATTGTCTTCGTCTTTGATGTATGCGGCTCGGTCTATCTCAACTTTCGCCTGACCACTGGCATTCTCTGTTGTGATCTCGGTATTGTTGCCAAGCTTAAACAGGGCTCTATTAAGGCCAACTCCATATAGACCAATCCCGTATTCGTGCTCTGATTGCTTTCCAAATCTCAAATATCCTGAAGCTAACCCTTGAGGATCCATTCCTCCGCAGTTATCAGCAACTTCAAGACGATCCCCTAGTATTTCTAAAGAAACAGAAAAACTACTATACGAGCTCGGTAGTTGGTCAGAGTCAGGCAACTTAGGAGATTGTTGCAGAATGGTGTTGCGGGCTGCGTCAATCGAGTTGTCGATAAGATCAAAGATACAAGCCTCGGTGGACGCGTCTCTGGTCAAATTTGTGACCAACAATTCTTTAGTTGGCCGAGTATCTATTGGAAATGTAGTTGGCATCGTCTGCCTTTCAGAAATTACGCAGCTATCTTTAAACTCATAGCGGAAAGAATCTTTGACAAGATATGTGTTGATACAACAGGGGAAACACTGTTCCCGATCATTCTGAAACTGTGCCATTTCGTGGGGTGGAATACAAACCAATCGGGGAAGCCTTGGATGCGTGCCGCTTCTCGTACCGTGATGACGCGTGGATCATCTGGGTGAATCGGGCGAACTGCCTGAAAGCTTCCGCGATCACTTCCGGTACCGGCTCGGAGAGTTGGTGAAATACCATCCCATTTCAGCCGAGGGTACTTGCTTATTGAGTCTACTTTGCCTGGTTCAACATTTTCAAATCTCTGTCTGACCACTGGGGTGTGTTGGGTTGAGAAAAAGCCAGTGACACGCCCATCCTGCATCCACTCTATCGCCTTGTTCCAGCCCATGCCATTTTTTGGAAGTGATCGAGCACGTCGCGCATAACTCGAAAGCTCTGCCCCGCCTGCAGATAGTCTCGCCAGACCGAACTGCTCGCTCAACTTGCCTGTTTCAATAGGGCCAGGAAGGTCAGAAATTGCGTCCTTAATTGTAGTTCTATCGGAAGAGTAAGGGTGGGTGAACAAATCTTGATTCAGCGTAGCGATCTCATCAGGCAAATATCCGATAACTATTGCACGACGCCTTCGCGTGGCTGCACCAAAATCTGCAGCGTCGACCAGGAACGGACCTAAGATTTTGTATGGTGCTTTTAGAGTCTTCAACGCCGAGGAGAGGATTTCTGCCCCGTATGGGTCAAAAATCCCTTCAACATTTTCCATGACAAAGAACTTTGGCCTCAAAATATTAACTTGCCGGTAGAATTCGTAGATCAGTTGATTTCTTTTGTCGCTTTGATCTCTTTTCCCCATTCGAGAGAACCCTTGGCATGGTGGCCCACCGATGACTCCGTCTGGCCTGTTCGAGCCGATGATGTCGCGCCAACAATCGTTATCGATTTGGGAGATGTCGCCCTCAACCACTTTGGTATTTGGAAAATTTAAGCGGTACGAAGATTGCAGATTTGGTTCGATGTCGATGGCAGCGACCGTCTTGAAACCCGCCAACTCCGCTCCAAGTCCGAATCCTCCGCAACCACAGAACAAGTCAACTATAGAAGGCGCTGAATTCAAAGGAAAATTCTCCTGTCTCGTTTTTAGGTATTTTTACACTCAGGGGTCCAAAATGTCGAATTAATAGCACGTGTCAGCGCATAATACCTGCGTTGTTATGTTCTTGGCGCAGCGACCTATGCAGCAGATTGGATCAACATGGATACGGACAAAGGATATGAAGTCTCCTGATATGGACTTTAAATCAATTCGATATCAATGAGTTATAGATTGAGGTGGTATATGAGGCCCAATATAGACCCTCACGCATATTCGAAACCAGACCTTTGCTCTGAGTGCTGGTTCCTCCCCTGGTTTCATTTAGGCTGCAGGGGAGGTTGCTATTTCGAGAATCTGCGCCAAATTGACGAGCTCTTTGGGTTACCCGCTATCCCTGCACATCCAGCATCAATGTTCGCCAGCTACCGCGTTCTGGTGAATACTCGGTCGTGCCTGTAAATGTACCGCGTATCATCGCGCCAAACCCATTTTGTGCGTCGTACTGACCAATCACCTTATATACACAGTTCCCCATGTTCCGCGTTCCTGCATCAAAACGGCCCGGAAACTCTGCCGTCGATGGAGCTCGCAATGACCGACGCACATCCTCTTGGATCATGACATAGGCAAGACCGATCTTCTCATCTGTGCATGCTGCAAGGCGATCGGCGTGGGATTGTGTAGCGCGGCTTGCGGCTTCTTTTGCATGAGCTTCTGGATCCAACTGGCGCAGTTCGACAAACCACCTGTCCTCGTCGACGTTTCGTAGCTCAACTAGGTACGCGGCAGGATCGCTTTTTCGAAGTTCGGCCAAACGGGCCTCGCGTTGCTCACCAGACAAGTTCGCACCTTGTAGAGAGAAGTATCCAGCCACGAACAGAAACAACATTGCTTTTCCTCGCTGGCGGAAATGCGGAAAGCCTTTGCCTGTGATAAGGGTGAAAGCGAACACACAAAATAGCAGCATTGCCACAATGGTTTGGGCGTTCAAATCGCTCTGTTGGAGAATACGCAAGGCAAAACCAAAGGCGTAGAGTTCCAATATCACAATCAGCGGACTCACAAACGCTCCGGGGGCGGATGTTTCCCCTGTCTTTAAATCATTTCCGATCATAACGGCTCCTTTACTAACGAAATCGGCCACTAGAGTAATCTCTAGCAGCCGGGGAGTTAGTAAGTCGCCGCAAGACGACCGCGCTGGCCTTTGGGCCGAAGCCTTGGACATACGCCAGTGCCTCCCCGACCATATAAGGTTCGAGGAGGTGTCATTACGGCCGACACCGGCCGCTTGCGGTGAGGTTACTACGCCCCGAGATTGGTCATTTACCAATCCTAAACACAGCATATCTTGAACGCCTGAGAATAGAAAGTGTAATGGTAATCACCACCTTAAGGTTTGCCAAAAGGTAAGCGTATGGCAAATCCACTCTGACATGATCGGGTACTCTTATTTCACTCCCATGTGGTTCAGCGCGCGTTCAGGGCTATGTTCTCAATTGAGATTGCAGTCTGCTCAGCTTTTTCGGTGGCCTTGGTTGTAAGTTTAGTATCCTTGATCACCGTGGTATTTGGAGCTTATTCAGATTTGATCAAAAGGCCGTTCATGATGTTGTTGATCTGCATCCGTTTGCTATGGTCGGTGCTGTCCATCAGCATATCTTGGAACCCAGACAAGGTACGGGCAATTTAATCGACCAAGCGGCGATGCCCGATAGGTTTGAAACTCTACCATACACCCATTTTCGTTTTACTCTCGCGCCTGCGCGCGTAAACAATCAACAGATTGAGCCAGTGTTAATGATTGCATCTTCTTCTGAGTTTTCTTTCTCCACCTCAAGCAGCACTCTAAAGATGCATTGTGATCCTATTTTCCATATGCACCTAGCCTGCAGGCCTAAACATTGAGGAACAATTGACTTCAAGGGCGGCCAGGTCGGTCAGAGTTATTGCATAGTCATTATATATACGGCTTTTCTCATTTCTTCATATGGCGATGATTTGAAAGTAACCCTGACCACCCTGACCATCTTAGAGATTTAATTAAAGGAATTTGTGAAACAATCACTTAGCCGGTCAGGCTTGATGCCTTCTAACGTTGAACGCGCCCTGACCTGCTAGCATCCATGCTTGGCCGCTTTGAGTTTTCGGTTAACATTTTGGAAAATAACCCTGACCGTCCATTATCAACTGCCTTAGCTATTTTGGAAAATCGTCCTCCGTTGCGAAGGGCAAGGCGTTTTCATCAAGGTGGACCTGCAAGCCTTCGACCGTTTGCACCCGACGACCATCGATCCGAACTCGCTTGACCATGTCATCTCGAAATTTTCCAGAGGTGCGCAAGTCTCGCCAAAAAATGTTGACGTCAGCGCGAATCCGACCATGGCCACGACAATAACGTTCATATGCGTCATAAATATCCTGCTTTGGCGTAGATCCAGTGGAGTCTGCAATCAAGCACTCAGATGCAAACGCCGTGACCGTTGATGCTTCCCGCAGTATCTCAGCTTGTCTCCCTTTGATCGAGGATGGAACAAGGAAGCGCCCGCGTTTCGATAGGCGTCTGGCAGCCTCCAAGCATCGGTTCAACACGCCTGCTGCTTCTGGCAACAAGTCACGTTCGAATAGTGTATTGTCCTCGCGTCCCAGAAATGACCGGCGTGTTTCCAATAATACCATCCGAGTTGCAATCGTTCCGGTCAGGTCGTGCATGAGAATGGGTTCGTTTGACATCAGCATCCATTGAACTGGGAGATAGCCGACAAAATCATCCTTAAACTTGCGCTGGACTGTTTGAAGGTCGCCTCCAGACGTGGATAGCAGAAGTTCGGTCAGGGCTGACGTTTTGCGTCCACGTTCAAGTCGTGCATCACCCACGATTGCAGCTTTCTTACCGATCAGAGATTGCAAGCCGAAGCCACCCTCAGCGATCTGCTTGATGCGTGGTGAGGCTACAGAGCGCATCCCCAATAGCCTTGTGAGCATCAGATTGATTGTACCTTTGCCAGATCGTGGCGGGCCGAAAAGTTGGAATATTTTCTGGAAACGATGTTGTCCAGTGAGGATGCAACCCATGACCTCGTGCAATAGTTCTACCTGTTCATGATCACCATCGAAAATCTCGTCCAAGAACATATCCCACATGAATGTTACGGCATTCGGATCGAAACCGATATCAGAACAGTCAGTGGACACAAACCGTGGCGTGGCCTCAATCAGTTCGCCTGTCCGCCAATCCAACAATCCGTTCGATACAGACAGAAGGTAGCGCGGGTCCGGATCATCGTCGCATTTGTGACGCCAGAACGGCAGCTTCTCTATACCTCGCTCCAAGGCTAGATGGATCATGGCTTCACGAATGTCCGCAGAACGTTTGGTGTTCATATAGAGCTGTTTTTCTTCATCACCGCCTTTTCCACGGTGAATATAGGACCGCCCGTCGAGCGCAGACCAAATCATTCCTTTGAGCTCGTCGTTGTCAAGCTCCCTGAAACGGTTTTCTTTGGGTACGTATTCCAGCCACATGCCTAGAGCTTTGACCAATGCTGATATAGAAATGGTCTCCGCTGCGAGATGACTGGGTGCAATGCTTTGTAAGATACCTCTTGTGTCTAAACTCATTGAATCACCTCAAAATTTGCCAAGTCGTTGGGGAAATCATAGCTTGGGCGCCGATCAATCAGATGTGCTACTCCAGCTTCACGCATAAACATGTATAACGTACCGAGCCCGACGCCGTGTCGGTTCAAGCTGTCCCATCGGTATGCGATCTCGGGACCGTCGTTTGAGTAAAACGGATCAGTCGTGCACCATTCGATAAATTCCTCCTGTGCCGCGCCAGCACTTGCATGATGACAGGCCATCATCAGTTGCAGCCATCGGTTATGGTCGCGAAAACTCTCTGGATCCAGCTTGTCCAAGATAATTGCAATTTCTTCTGGCGGATGCTCTCCGATACCTTGGCTAGGCTGGACTTTCTGCCGTTTTGACTTGCGAATAAGGCGTAACAATTTCACGGGAGCTTTGGGTGCGCCTAGCCATAAATCGTCTGGCACCGAAGACCAAGTGTATAATGTTCCCGACGGGTGTAAGGATCCTGGGGCTACAACTTGCCTGCCAAATGTTTTGAATTCAATGCCAGGAACATCACGTAACTCGCCCACAACGGAAAGATTGGTTGGTTTGGTCATGTAGAGATGCAGCCCACCACCGCCGGTAAAGACGGTAGGAAAATCATTGGGAGAAAGCCCAAGTTTTCTCAGGGCGGGCAGCATTGCAGGCCGTCCACCGTCTATGTTTCTAGGGTCGACGTCCACCACGAGATCGAGTGTTGTTAGACGCACACCGACGTTGCCACCACAGGCTGCATGTTTCAGTGCCTCAGCGTTGCAGTAAGGTCGCTTTGTCCAATCCCTGTGGATTGGCGATTTCCCTCGAATACGCAGTTCTCCAGTGCGGCGGCACTTCGTCTTTGCTTCCCAATGGTGCAATGCGATTAAGGTATATCCGGCTTCGGAAAGTACTGACATTTGGGTGGGGTCTACTCGTCTGGTCAACCCTGCTGTTTGGTGCAAATGGCTCGCCGTCATAACATAGATTCCTGTCGGTTTTCTGCCATAAAGGTGCGAAGATCCGCAATCGAATAAAGGACGCGGGTGCCAACACGATGCACAGCGGGGCCCTTAGCATTCATACGCCAGAGGTCGAGAGTCTGGCGGCTAACACCGATGAAACTGGCTGCCTGCTTGATGTTTAAGTATTCTTTAGGAGGGGCGATGATTGCCTCCTCAATGCGCTCCAAACGCTGGGTAATATCTTGTTGCATGTCCGAATAACTCCTTGGGCTAATTGACATGCATTGATTTTGATACGGCTACACCTTGATGTAACCTATTACTTCTTCGTGTATGACGTGAGTGCCTATGTCGCTACAGAAGGCCCTCGTGGCTTAGTTGAACGACACATGTGGATTTGCGTGGAAAGCTCTGTGAATCCGCAGTTGCGAATAGAGCGGTTGCAATGCGGGATCAGGATCTTCACGCTTTCTTCATGACACCTTACGAAAGCGCGAGTTATCACCCTGCAACTCTCAATTCTGTGTGGTTTGAATGGATGATAAGGTGAGGCGTACCTATCTTTTTATACAGTTAGTCAGGATGACATCAGAGTGACATTGAGTTAGACAGGGCTAGGCATTTCGAGGAATATGCACAATCAATCTAGAGGCAGGACTTATGTGAAAAGGATAGGTGCGAATGCGCCCAGCTCATTGACAGGTGTTCATAATTTAGACAAGGTTATGTTTTTTAATGTAAATATTAACATGTAGGTGTTTTTGGAGGTCTGATTTGAAAAATACAGAAACTGACATTGGATATTTAAAAACGCTTTTCAAGAAGATGTGCGAAGGCGGTGCATGCTTACCATCGTTGTCTGTTGCGATATCTAAATTGGATGGGAAATCGTTTGTAGCGATTGGTCCGTTACAACCCTTGGCTGGGTATGCACTTTCAAATTTCTTCAACCGCGAATTCTATAATCTAGATCCCAGATGGTCCGATCTCTATATCGCTCAGGGCCGCCAAAAGCATGTGACACGTGAGAATTCGTTTGTGGTGGAAGATGGCGGCGAAGTTGTCTGGATGCGTGCTGATACCCCAGACGAGATTAAGAAAGTGGAGCGCTTTATTAATGCGAGAAGGTCAGATATCGAGTTTGTAATTGCCAATCCTGATATCGACCCTCATCTGCGCTACCAAAGTTTTCAAGATGCCAAGCGTAGCTATCTTATGCCTAAAGAGACTTCGCTAGCTCTTCAGTGATTGCCTGCTCATCACAATATTCCTTTCCATAGCGAGAAGAATCCACAATGTTTTTCAGCCAACTTCTGTAACTATCTGCAATTTCGTCATCCTTTATATACAAACACGTGACTTGAGCCTTGTTCGCCTCGGGTTTTCTCATAGTCAAAAACGTATGATCTTCGATAATGAAGTAATCTGTGAGAAACTTTCGATTGAGCTTCAAAGGTTTGAAGTTTGTGGGTTTGTCCGCATTATTTGCGTTAAGAATTGAGGTCCGCACAGCCCATTCATTTTCAGCACTCTTCCGAAAGCCTTCGTCTTCCCAATCATAATACACTAGCAAATTTAATCGCGAAGTCTCATCAGGTTCTGAAATTTTTTGCGCCACGGCACCAAAAAATTCCCGATTTATTGTCATAAGCGACTCTTCATTACTCTCATGCGCAAGATCAAGTCGTGAGACCAGGTTGCAATGCGAGGTTGCATATATCTCTTTCGTCAGCGGTTTGTTCTTGTAACTCTTCATTATTGCACGACGCAGTCGGCAAAACTCCAGATATTGCTCATCACCAATGAATACAGAGCGCCGTATCGGCTTTTTTTGCTCAAAAAAGTAATAGAAAATATATATTACTGCAACAAAACCGAGGCCTACCAAGTAAACTCTGAGGATCAAAATATTGTTTCTGGTAAAATCGATCAACCATTCGATCTTACTGTCCGTATCCATGTTTTCTGTAGGAGAATCTGAGGGGAGAAAAGTCAAAATAAGCGGCAGTAGAGCCAGTAAAAACGCTAGCGAGAAACGGACGAATTTTTCATTTCTATTTATGAAGTTATAAATATTCACAAATTTACATCCTTTTGAAATGTCAAACACAGCTGAGTGTTAGGAAGTAATAAAGATTATCTTACAAATATAAAGCTACTGTCAATTGTGTATGCAATTGTACACAATATGGAGTGGGCAATCTAAATATCTCAAACTGGCGACAAAGCCTCCCGATCTATGAGGCTTTCAGTAAGGCTGCCGACAAAGTGTATCGCGTCTCTCAATATAAAGACCATTTGATGCGTCGATAAAGCAGCCAGCTGGCTCGAATTCCACGCTATGAATAAGAAAAGAGTTCTCGCATAACGTGAAGGGCAATAAGCTGTGCCGAAATCTGCGTTGATATTCACCCAACACTGCAAGCAGGGTAGTTAATCAACATGCATGGTTTCCTTGCCTTTGTTCAGTAATTGAGAGTATCGGCTCGGTACTCTTAGTATCGTATGAATGTCTCAATGCTCTGAGCGGCCCTGACAGCATCGCGCCAGCATCAGATCGATGCCGAAAATTCGGACTGTCGTTTAGGGGTTGTTGATTTTGATCTTGTTGTGACCTGATATAACCCATTGTTCATCAAATTGAGTCGCAAATGCCTTTGCTCGAGTTTCCACCTGACATGTTCACGTTACGACCAGGCGAGGAGGCCATGTACGGCGATTTTCCAGATTTGAAAACAGGTGTAAACTATTTCAAATCTCTAATGGAAGAAGGGGAATGGGAAACCCGTAGGAACTCTGCCGCAGAGCGGTTCTACAAATCACTGATTGGCGAACTTGAAGACCCGTCAGGAGAAGGGCGGTTTTATGATACGTCGGACTTAATCGCATGGTATTTGTTCCTCGGAGAGGCCCTAACGGATCATCCACAGAACTACGAAGTACACTCTGGTTCACGAGTTGTGCCGATTTTGGCTGCAATCGGACGAAATGCGCAACTGATCCCTGAGATTGGGGGCTTTGAGGGGAAAGCTAAGAGCTTAATTGGGGCTGGGCGAGGTCAACCCAACGGCCCATTGTTCGAAATGCTAGTCGCTTTAGCATATCGCAGGGATGGTGCGAATGTTTCCTTTAAGCCAGAAAAACGTGGCATTGCAAAAACTCATGACTTAGATGTTGAGATTAATGGACAGTCATGGGCTGTGGAATGCAAAAGGCTTGAATCTGGCGACTACGCTGAGAGCGAGCGGGCGCGAATGCGGGAACTTTGGACTCCCGCGTCGAGGATGATTGTTCCATCCGGACGAAATGTCTACCTAAACATCGACTTTAAGGTGGAAATGCAGGACGTCTCACAGAATTACTTGGTTGATATTGTTAAAAAATATATGAGGATGAGCGAGCGCTCCTTTCTGTGGAATGATACATTCGGACGAGGAATTATTGGCGATCTTGATTTGGAGCCGCTTCAAGAAGCGCTCAGCAACGGATACATTATGTATCCTGGGCCAGTTTACAGCAAATTGTTAACAGGTAGTTATCAACGTTATGACAGTTTGAATGTTCTTCATAAGGTCAAATTTGCTGAGAATCCTCATTACATTGACGAGATTGGGCAGGCCATCGTGGCTCGGTGGAGCAGTCATTCCAGTCAAGCAATTGAAAAAAAGGCTCGTGACATAAAAAGGAAGCTCTTCGCAGCGAACAAACAATTACCCGATGATCGACCAGGGGTCATTCACGTCGGTATTGAGGCCCTGGGTGCAGATGAAATTGAGGCGCGTCGGTATGAAAAAATAATGGAAACGATCAACAATTTCGATCCCAAAGGTAAGCCTTTGAATTATGTGTACTGGCACTATTTTGCTCCAGAAGCATCTCCGGAGGAAACCTGGGCCATTGATGAAACCTTTCAATGGCGTGGTATTGTCTCGGTCTCACGGCCTCTAAAAGTCACCAACTTAGTTTTACCGGATGATGGTGTCGGGCGCGACGGGATGCATTGGGATGGAACTCCAAACATTCCCTACAAGGATTGAGGAAAAGTTGCTGAAGCTGTCTGGTCGTATTGTTTGCCAAGCGGAAGCATACTAAGGTTTCCGGGCCGCAAGCTCACGGGAGCCCCGCCTTTAAATGGTTCTAAAGACCCTATCAAAGCGGACGGGCATGTTCGACTCATGCGCGGCATCAAGCAACCGGTTTGAAGGTGACAGTAGTTTTGTTTGAATTGAAGAGAACGGTTGCGAGAACTGCATTTAAGGATCTTTTAGGCCAAGCAAATCATTTTCTCATTACGATATTGGTTGGCTTAGAAGGAGTGCGATCCGGTAAAGTCGAGCTTGGTGAAGAGTTCAGCACCTCTTGGAACCCCAGAGATGCGAGGAGATCAGCTGAAAGAAGCAGACACTTTGCTTTGGATTTGGCGCTTGTTAGAGCAGTAGATGCTTTTGATACATATATGATGTTATGTCGGCGTCACCCTTGCGTTTTTCACAGCAGTAAGTTCGAAGCAGGGTTCGATGCGGCGGGTCAAAGTACATCCAAGAGACTGATTGTCTTTGACAAGTATTTGCCGCTGGCTAATGCAAATGATATCCCACTCGCCCAGACCGCTATAGATTGGCGAAACAAGCGAGTACATTCACTTTCCAATGAAAGGATACAGCGAAAGTTAGAGACACAGCTTGTTCTGGACGAAGAGCGGTTTCTCAAGAACTTCAGAGGATTGGAAATAAAGGAATTCTTGAAAAGGTATAAAGGAAACGAGGCCCCATCTTTTAAAGACGCTGCGAGTGTCATTAGTCTTATGCACAGCTTGGTCGAAAAATTTGACAGAGCCCTTTTAGACGGAATGGATGTCGAACGATATACCAAAGATTGTCTTGGACAGCGGCTTTCCGAATCCGATCACAAAACTTCTGAAGAAGCGCTAAAGCATTCCTGTAGACAAATTTGGCGTCCAGGGCCGAAAAAAATTGAGAAGGTTAAAAGGGCGCTCAGATTAATTGGTGTCCACTCAGTAAAGAGTGTGGAAGTTTGCCAAGTGCCCGATGCCTTCGTAGAAGCACTAATCGAAATGTCTTCTGCTGAGGCCTTCGAATACTTGTCAGACCGAGGCGAAGTGGCGGAGTAGTGTGTTTACGTTCACTTTTCTGGATCATCTAAACGAGGACAATCTGGCACAAACCCCCTCTTGTGCCTCCCGCATATGTCCCAACAAATGCGCGCGCGTTACATAGTTGAACGAAACATGCGGATTGGCGTGGTTCAGCAGTAGAGTCACCGTCTGAAAATCCACCCCTGCCTCCATCGCGTGCGTCCGATAGGTGTGGCGCATCATGTGAGGCGCATAGGGAAAGCCTTTGGTTCGGCACATCTGTTCTATATGGCCGCTATTTGATGTCGAAGAGGGGAAGATAAATGGACTTTCCAGTGGCCTTGTCAGATCACGAACCTCGCCCAGTTCTTGTACGAGAAGCCGAGGCAGGGGCAGTTTGAAGGCTTTGACCTCACCACCTTTTGGCGATGGTACGGTCAGCACGCCGTCTTGATCAAGATGTTCCCACTTCATTGACCTGGCGTCCTTTGAGCGAAGCCCTGTCAGCAACATTGCCAACCAACAGCAACGACGAACACGGTCTTCCAAGTCATCCAACTGACGCCAGAGCGAAGGCATGTCATCTGGTCCAATTGCCCAATCCCTCGGCCTCTCTTGGTTCATCCGAACACCACGTGTTACAGGGTTTGGCGGCAAGTCAAGCGTTCTGGCGGCGTCATTGATCAGCAGCTTCAGAACGCGCATTGCGCCGTTGGCGCCACAGGGGCCGGTTTTACGGGTCAGCTTTTCATGCAACGCACGTACTGTTGTTCGATCAATCCGATCTACGGGTAATTTCTTCAGTGTTGAAAGCGCCCCGTCTACCTTCTGTTTGTACCAAGCCAAGGTCCGAGTGCTGAGTTCCTGACCGCGTGTCGCAAAGTATGCGTCTGCAACCTCTTTGAGGTTTGGTATCCTTGTCTTAGTTGCTCTCGGGTCTTCGCCGCGGCGGAGTATCGTTCTTAGCTCGTGAGCGCGTTCTCGGGCTGTTTTTAACGACACCTCGTCAGTGCGACCAATGAGAAGTGAGATATAGCGGTCGGTTCCGTCATTGATACGGCCCACCAATTTGTAACTGGCGCTCATCTTGCCGATAACGATCCGAAGGCCGCTTACAGAAGCGTCATATATCTGTTTGCCTGCTTCTTGGTCGTGGCGGATTTTGTCCACTACGCTTTGCGTGAGTTTGGTTGCCATGAGGCGTTTCTCCTATGCAATCTGACGATTAGCCCGAACTCGGGCCCGATTCTGATTAGATCGCCTCAGGTGGTGGTGAGGCGCATAAGAGTTTTATGTCGTGTTTATATGAGGTTGCGGACCACTATAAGGCGCAAAAGGTTGTAAAAAATGCGTTAAAGAAAAACTTAAAATCTGTTGGGCCTTGTGCCCGTGTGGGTTCGAGTCCCACCGCCCGCACCATAACAACCCCGGTTGGATACGTGATCTCTAGTGAAGCGCTGATCTTGTAAACAGAGGAAGTGTCATCGTGTTTTGTATTAGTGCGACCTCAAATGGTTTGAGAACCGGAAGAATTGTAGGCCCGTAGCCGATGTGTTTGTCAGCGAGAATCGGGAAAATTTCTAGTAATTCGTTTCTAGTTTCTAGTGCCATAGCATCCATTGAGCATGGCCCCGGATAAAAAGATTCAGACCAAAACCCCTCAACATTTACTAACTGATGTTGGTCGAAAAGAATGTGTATATACGTCACAGCAGACGCCTGCTCATCTTGCAGGACATCACCTCCGTCGATCAAGGAATTTGCAGTTGCCAGCATCTGGGTTTCTTCAAACAACAGCTCCATGTCTGGTGACGTAATGGCGATGCGGTGCTGCGGAGAGACTAGAACATCAATGGCGGGCATATTATGCCCAAAAGTTCCGGCTTTGATGCGGATCGGTTTGAGGTGGGGGTGCCGTCTAAGATCGTTTGCAGACAATGTTCTACGACCGATCCAGCGCACAGTTTGTAATGTTCCATCTGAGACCAAAACCTGTTCTCCGGGTTTCAGGGTTTCAATGGCTTGTTGCCCTGAAGCAGTCAGAATTCGGGAACCCTCAGTAAAGCAGGTGAAGTCAGGGAGGCTGGTATATGGAGTCGGCGGAGGGGTTGTTATGCTGCCGTTGGCCGTTCCTGTGATTGTGTCATTAATATTTAGGCCCGCTGGCCCGGAGGTGACGACCATAAACTGAGCGCCGTTAAATTGGAGCAATGTAAATGTAACTGGGGTACCGCCAACGCTGCCACTATAAGTTTCAAATGTACCGAAGTTTTGAGATGTTCCAGTGAAGCCTGCCGCTGCGAGAGCAGGAGTAACTGTAAATTGTGCAGAGTTGGTATCGTTCCCATCTAACGTCGTGTCGTCGTCTGTGACGTCAACAACGAATTCATCTGTGATGGTTACATCCGTATTAAAGAATGGATCACCGTTGAGCTGATAAACTGTAAGTGTGGGCATGGCGGATACTCTACATACATGTTTGGCCGCGCAATTTCATCCAGTACTATGGACACATGATTACGCCATAATATTACACTGTGATGGGAAAAATTTAAACCTAACAATTATATTACCAGTGATTTTGTTTCCATAACTGGCATATTTCATCAAATTTTTTCTCATTGTTGCGTATTTTGAGTTTGCGATTTTTGTTACGTTCAATTCATAAGCGTAGTGCTATTGCGCCTTCACTTTAAGGGGGAATTATGTGTCGAAAAGATACCGATCCGCCTCAATTACGCCCAAATTCCGAAACATTCCTTGGCCCTTTGGTCGCTTTCCGTCTAGGAAATGACATGAGGTGTATTGAGTATATTGTGTCAAATTAAACCCTCCGGATTAAAAGTGAGGAACGGGCAGTGGGGAATTCTTTAGACCTGATCAAGGTCGGAGGCGAATGTCTTGGCGCGCTTGCCGAAGACGGCATCGAAGTTGAGATGATCACTGATTTCGTGCTGGCAGAGCAGATGACAGAAGCGATGGGTAAACCTGGGCTGACCCCAAAGCTGTCGTCACGCTACAACGATTTTACTGAGGAAAGTGGCTTGTGGTTGTTCATGCGTGAAGAGGGCGAGTATATCGTTTCTCTGGCCGCGCGTTATGACAATGTTGGTCGCGAATCGATGCGTGAATACATGATGCGTACCATGGACCGGCATTATCCAAATGAAGATGGCCAGACGCTGCTGGACTTCACCCATGCGTTGCCGCCCGGTTTTTATGGCCGTATGGCCTATATCGGAGAACTTTTTGTGCGTCCTGACCGGCGTGGATCACGCCAACGCCTGCGTTATCTGATGATGCTGATGCATACGTGTATCGCGGCCAAATGGCCTGTGGACTGGATTTACGCAATGATGCGTGATCGTGATGTTAGGGCAGGATTTGCCACCAATTACGGATTTACCATCCAGTTGCCTGGTGTAGCGCGTTGGGCGCAACCGGTGCCACAGGGGCGTGGAGATACAGAATGGTTGGTGGCACTGCCGGAGGGCCACTTATCCCATATGATGCATCACTATTCGAGATCACTCGAGAGCTTGTGAGTAATTCAGAACATAGTTGGTGCCTCGGCCGTCATGCACAGGCAAGAGCAACCGCTTGTAGCTGAAACGTAATGGGAAGCTGTATCCTGGCAGATTGACGTCAATTTCCTGAATGGAAAGCTGCGGATCACCTTTTGAAGTCTCTACATGGGCCATGCTGACGCTTTCGCACAGGTTGTCATCAAAGGTGGTAAATAGATACTTCAGGTGCTCCACGGACTTGATACCAAAGCAAACCGTCGCCAGACTTTTTTCGCCCACTGAATAGGGTAGAGGTAGTTTGGAATCTGGCTCTGGCGGCAAGTACAGATCAACATGATCTGCAAGACCGTCAAAATTGGAGAGCAGTCCGTTTTGTTGGTGCCACCATGTCAGCACGTCATCAATCAATGGGCCGACACCGCGGCGTGTCAGTTTGCGCTGTGCTTCGCGGGTGACCGCAGTCAAGATGCGTTCAGCATGTGCGCTGACAACGCGATTATCGACATCGTTGCTTGAGAGTGTGATCTGGTTATCAAGACCAGCCAGCTGATTGGGGGTTAATCCTAACGCCGAGCACATTTTGACCACGCTGGTGTAGCCTGGGTCACTCTTAGAAGAGAGCAGATTGGAGATATATCTCTCACCTTGCCCGATCTCGAGAGACAGGCTTTTGTAGTCATAATCTGAATCCCGAATATAGGATTTTAGTCTTTCGTGAAAATCAAGCACTTTACCTGTAATCCCAAATTGCGGACTGCTAGTCACTTATACTTACGTTTTACCCGTTGCGTCAAATACTGATTACGCTTTAAGTGGTAACGGTATCGTTAAATGGCGAGTAAAAACGTATCAGATGACGGAAAAGAGGAGTTTGACTTTTTTGTCATTTACCAAAAATCAGATTGAAAGAGACGATATAGATCAACCGAAAAGGCCGTAAATTGTTTCTGAATTAGGCAATTGAACGTGACAATCCACAACAGCAGGCTGCACCGCTGCAAATCTTTGAATGTGTCGGTGGTAAGTCTGCGCTGGAGCGGCTGGTGAAGCACTGGCATTGAGTGTCGCACAGTGGATCTGTGAAAAATCCGGGATGCCGTAAAAAGAATGTGGAATTTCATCTCATGGGCGCTTGACGGGGCGAGAGCACCATCATATGAAGCGCAACACGTCCAAGGCTTTGGGCGCGCAGTGAGCGGTTGTAGCTCAGTTGGTTAGAGTACCGGCCTGTCACGCCGGGGGTCGCGGGTTCGAGCCCCGTCAACCGCGCCATCACTGCCTGAACAAAGCCAGATGCGTTATGCGCGGTTGTAGCTCAGTTGGTTAGAGTACCGGCCTGTCACGCCGGGGGTCGCGGGTTCGAGCCCCGTCAACCGCGCCATCACTTTCCTTAAGAAATATAAATAAAATATATTCCTAAAGAATAAGTGTGGCGTTCAAGGCCATGAGAATAAAGATATTTCATGGCCTTAGGGTCGCATTTTACGCCTTGTTAAGCTTGTCCAGAACACGGGCCCAGCTACGAATGCCTTTGTGAAAACTTTCCACGTCATACTTTTCATTGGGGCTATGAATTGCATCATCATCCTGAGCAAAACCGATCAACATGGAATCAAGGCTAAGGATATCAGTGAAAAACCGTGTGACCGGGATCGAGCCGCCCATGCCTGCAAAAACCGCTTCTCGGTTCCATTCGTCCGACAGTGCCTGTCGGGCGCGTTCAAATTCTGGCCGGTCGATATTCATGACCGAGGCAGGAGAGCCCTCAAGATCGTTGTTCCAAGTGATGCGTGCATCCGTAGAGAGGCGGTCTTCGACGTGTTTGCGCACCGCATCACGCACGATGTCGGGGTCCATGTCGCCCACTAAACGGCAGGTCAATTTGCAATGAGCCTCGGCTGGGATGACAGTTTTTGACCCCACGCCCTGATATCCCCCCCAGAGCCCGTTGATCTCTAATGTTGGGCGTGCCCACTGCTGAACCAATGTGGAATATCCGACTTCTCCGTGTGGTTGCGTGAAGCCAACAGAGCTGAGGTATGTTTCCTCATCGAACCCACAGTTTTCCCATTGTCGCAACAATTCGGCGGGCACTTCTTGCACGCCATCATAGAAATTTTCGACGGCAACACGTCCTTGGTCATCATGAAAGGTCGCGATGATTCGCGAAATCTCCTTGAGCGGGTTTAATCCGGGGCCGCCATAATGACCGGAATGCAGGTCAATCCGGGGGCCATGAATGGTGAACTCATCTTTCAGCATGCCGCGCAGTTGCGATGAAATTGATGGCACCCCGGGCGAGACCATAGACGTGTCGCATACCAACGCGATATCTGCAGTTAATTCGTCGGCGTTTTCTTTGAGAAAGGGAATAAGTGACGGTGAGCCGGATTCTTCTTCACCTTCAAAGAAAAATGTGATGCGACAGGGGAGGGTGCCTGTCACGGCTTTGTAGGCGCGACAGGCCTCTACAAAGGTCATCAGCTGTCCTTTGTCGTCGGATGCACCCCGGCCGCGAATGACTGGGCCGTTTGCCGTGTTTTCGATCTGCGGGTCAAATGGATCACTGTTCCACAGATCAAGAGGATCAACCGGCTGTACGTCATAGTGGCCATAAAACAAAAGATGCGGCCCGGATTCAGAGGCGCTGTCCCCGTAGTGGCCAACAACCATTGGGTGCCCAGGGGTTAGGCGCTTTTCTGCACTTACCCCAATGTCGCGCAGGTCATTGACCAACCAGTCAGCGGCGTCCTGACAATGCTGAGCATAGGCCGGATCAGTTGAAATTGATGGAATTCGCAGCAATCCCTTAAGGCGCTCAAGGGCGTTGGGCATTTGGTCGTCGATGTGGGATAATATGGCGTCAATGGACATCTTTTGCTCCGGCTCGAGGTGTTTATTTGGCGGCGAAGGTATCAGGCCGCGCCTTACTGTCCAGAGTTTGATCCGGATCAAGGCAGTAGCAGCGGCATTTTGTAGCCTTTTGTGAACGAGTTATAAGACCTATGACTGGAAAAACTGTCCGACTCTGTCTAAAAGCTTAATAAAGCCAAGCCAGAGCGCGGCGCGCAACACGACTAGGGGATGCCCTTTGGACTACACAGCAAAACTGGATGAGGCGATTGCCCGCTTGCATGATGAAGGTCGCTACCGGACTTTTATTGATATTGAACGCAAGAAAGGTCAGTTCCCGCATGCTGTCTGGCGGCACCCTGATGGTGATGAACGCCCGATCACTGTTTGGTGTGGCAATGATTACTTAGGCATGGGGCAACATCCGGTTGTTTTGAATGCAATGCACGAAGCGCTTGATGCGACTGGTGCGGGGTCGGGCGGAACACGCAATATTTCTGGCACAACCGTTTATCATAAGCAGCTAGAGGCTGAACTGGCTGATTTGCATGGCAAAGAATCCGCTTTGCTGTTCACCAGTGCCTATATTGCGAATGATGCCACACTGAGCACGCTGCCAAAGCTGTTTCCGGGACTGATCATCTATAGTGATGAACGCAACCATGCCTCGATGATCGAAGGGGTGCGTCGTAATGGCGGCGCAAAAAGGATTTTCCGCCATAATGATCTGGCGCATCTGCGCGAGTTGATCGAGGCTGATGATCCGAATGCGCCAAAGTTGATTGCCTTTGAATCGATTTATTCGATGGACGGTGATTTTGGCCCTATTGAAGAGATCTGCGATCTGGCAGATGAATTTGGCGCACTGACTTATATCGATGAAGTTCACGCTGTGGGCATGTATGGCCCACGCGGTGGTGGCGTGGCGGAACGTGATCGCCTGATGCACCGGCTGGACATTATCAATGGCACATTGGCCAAGGCGTTTGGCGTGATGGGGGGCTATATCGCAGCAAGTGAGAAAATGTGCGACGCGATCCGCTCTTATGCACCGGGTTTTATCTTTACGACGTCTTTGCCGCCTGCTGTTGCAGCCGGGGCAGCTGCTAGCGTTGCACACCTCAAGCGGGATCAGGATCTACGCGATCAACAACAAACGCAGGCAAAAATCTTAAAATTGCGCTTCAAGGGGCTCGGGATGCCGTTGATTGATCACGGGTCACATATCGTGCCGGTGATGGTGGGTAACCCTGTGCATACCAAAATCCTTAGTGATATGCTGCTTGAACGGTACGGAATTTATGCACAGCCGATCAACTTCCCTACCGTTCCACGCGGAACTGAGCGTCTGCGTTTCACCCCTTCTCCGGTGCACGGGCCGGATGAAATGAACCGTCTAGTGCAGGCGATGGATGAATTATGGAGCCATTGCGCGCTGAATCGCGCCGAAATGACAGGATGATGCCATCAAAAGTGCAAATTAACTTGAAATATGTTAGTCTGATCTAAAGAAAACGGGTGACGCTCGAATCGGGACTTTGGGGTGTCATTTAAGTTAATAAGGGGCAGGCTGCATGATCGGGCGTCGATCTACGCGCAAAGATAGTGTTCGGGACGTTGAACCAAAGGGGTTTGACGACTTTCAACTGCGTCTTGGTGATACCATGCGCGGTGAGCGGGCAACGATGGGAAAATCGTTGCTGGATGTAGAGCGAGAGCTGCGAATCAAGGCTCCATATATTGCAGCCATAGAAAATTCTGACCCGGATGCATTCGATACTCCGGGCTTCATTCCGGGATATGTCCGTTCTTACGCGCGCTATCTTGGCATGAATCCTGATCAGGCATTCAGTGACTTTTGCACTGAAAGCGGTTTCTCGATCGCGCACGGCATGTCAGCCGAAGCATCTACAATCCGCAAGAACACTGGTGTTCTGAAAAAATCCACTCGCATTGATGATCCGTTGTTTGGGCAGGCACCAGCTTATATGCATGCCAACGATGGCTTTTTGTCCAGAATTGAACCGGGTGCCATTGGATCGGTATTAGTTCTTGGCGCATTGATCGCTGGGATCGGTTATGGCGGCTGGGCTGTTTTGAACGAAGTGCAGCGCGTGCAATTTGCACCGGTCGAGAACACACCAGACGTTTTAGCTGATCTTGATCCACTGGCTGGTAATGGTCAGGTGTTTGAGGATAGCCCGCAGCTGACAGAAAATGGCACAATTTTCCGCGCCCCAGCAGAAGATAAGCTGGATCGTTTGTATCGCCCTGAGGCGCTGGATGTGCCTGTATTGATCGCGCGGGATGCGCCGATTTCGACACTGGACCCCAGACAGGTTGGCGCGTTGCGCCCGGGCCTGCCACAAACAGACACAAGTTCTGCTGCCGAACGTCTGACAGCTAATCCGCATGATCCTTTGCCCAGTCCTCAGGTGCTCAAAGATCCATTACCCGGATTGCAAATGGTCGCGGTGCGCCCATCTTGGGTGCGCGTTCGCGCTGCCAATGGAAGCATTGTTTATGAAACGGTGATGAAAGCTGGCGAATCTTATGACGTGCCAGCAACTGAAGAAGCGCAAGTCGCCAAAATTGGTGAATCCGGTGGGGTTTATTTTCAGGTTGATGGGAAGCTCTATGGTCCTGCAGGCGCGCGCGGTTCAGTTACCTCTGATCTGAAGTTGGATGCGGAAACTATCACCGATGCCTATAGCGATGCAGCGCCAGAGCAGGATCAGGATCTGTTCAAATATGTCGCGGCGCTGAATACGGCACCGGTCGAAGATGACACGCCGGAAGAATAACCCAGAATTGTCGATTGCCTGCGACCGGTAGTGTGCCTATCTAAGACATAACTGTCTGTATCCGGCATGGGGTTTGTAATGTCGCTGAATCATATCCGTCCTTGGCGCAATATTTATCGCCGTGAAAGTCGTCAAATTCACGTGGGCAACGTAGCTGTCGGAGGGGGCGCGCCAATTAGCGTGCAGACGATGACCAACACCGACACCCGAGATGTCGCGGCAACGGTGGCGCAAGTGCAAGCCGCAGCTGAGGCAGGGGCGGATATCGTCCGAATTTCCGTTCCCGATGAGGACAGCGCCAAAGCGCTCAAATATATTGTGGCTGAAAGCCCGGTACCCATCGTTGCAGACATACATTTCCATTACAAACGCGGGATCGAAGCAGCCGAAGCAGGGGCTGCTTGCTTGCGGATCAACCCGGGTAACATTGGTAGCGCTGACCGTGTGCGCGAAGTGATCTCAGCTGCGCGCGATCATGGCTGCTCTATCCGGATCGGTGTGAATGCGGGATCGTTGGAAAAGCATCTTTTGGACAAATACGGTGAGCCATGCCCTGAAGCGATGGTTGAATCTGGTTTGGATCATATTCGAATCCTGCAAGATCATGATTTTCATGAGTTTAAGATCAGTGTGAAGGCCAGTGATGTCTTTATGGCTGCAGCAGCCTATCAACAGCTGGCTGAGGCCACGGATGCGCCGATTCATCTTGGTATTACCGAGGCCGGTGGTCTGACCAGCGGAACGATCAAATCGGCCATCGGTATGGGAAATCTGTTGTGGATGGGCATCGGCGATACAATTCGCGTTTCCCTATCTGCTGATCCGGTAGAAGAGGTCAAGGTTGGCTATGAGATCCTGAAATCGCTTGGCCTGCGCCATCGCGGTGTGAATATCATTTCCTGCCCGAGCTGTGCGCGGCAAGGATTCGATGTGATCAAAACTGTCGAAACGCTTGAAAAACGCCTTGAACATATAAAAACACCAATGAGCCTGAGCATCATCGGCTGCGTTGTGAATGGCCCCGGCGAGGCGTTGATGACGGATGTCGGTTTCACCGGTGGTGGGGCTGGCAATGGCATGGTGTATCTCGCTGGCAAGGCCAGTCACAAGATGAGCAATGATCAAATGGTCGAACATATTGTGGAAGAGGTCGAGAAGCGCGCCGCTGAACTAGACAAAGAACAGATCGAAGAACGCTCCGCAGCGGAATAACTGCGAAGCGCTTGTCGTGTTTTATTGCGTTCTGATTTGCGCCGCCATCTGCTGCATGGCATCAGCGGGCAGAAATCCACGAAGCATCTGATCTTCCATCACAAATGATGGCGTCCCAGTGATATTCAGCTTTTGCGCCAACTGATGGTTTTCGGCGATCACCTGATCGACTTCAGGGCTGCTCATATGGGCAAGGATGGCCACCGTGTCCAATTCAAGTGCATTGCCCAAGCGACGCAGCGCGGGCTCTGTAATATCGCCATTGAACGCGATTAGCGCATCGTGCAGGGCTTTATAACTGTCCTCGCCTGCGACTTGCTGTGTAGCGATAGCAAAGCGAGAGGCGAGAACCGAGGCTTCGCCCAGAATTGGGTATTCTTTGATCACAAGTTTGATGTTGCCATCCGCGGCCAACAGCGCTTCGACCTCGGGAGAGGCGCGTTTGCAGTAACCACAGCGATAATCCATGAACTCAACCAGTGTTATGTCACCCTCAAGATTGCCACCAACCCAGGAATGGCCGTCATCAAACAGAGCTTCGCGATTTTGCTCGACCAGTGCGACGTCATCTTGTTGCTGTGCTGCGGCCTCGCGTTGTTCTAACACGGCGACTGCCTCCATGATCACTTCGGGGTTTTCAAGAAGATAAGCTCGTATTTCGGTGCGAAACGCCTCTCGTTCAGCCTCGGACATGCTGTCGAGATCCAGCGCTTGTACTGGCAAGGCAAGGCAGGTCGTGGCAAGTGCCATCGCACTGAGGGTTGACTTCAACATCATTTCTTTCTCCGTTTTTTCGAGACTGCCTCAGATGCAGATAAGACATCTTGAGCGCGCCGCCAACCGGTCGAGCCCCGAGGCAAAAGGTCTGACGCGCGTTTGGCATGAACACCTGCGTCGTGCAAGCGACCTGACAGCGCATAACGTTCGGCAGTCATTAATGAGGCCATGCCATTGTTGCCCTGTTTGGCATAAGCACTGGCCAAATCGCGCATAACCCGGATGTCACGCGCGTCCAAAGCGCGGGACTTCTCCAGATACTGTGTCGCTTTCTTGATCTGACCCTGTGCCATTAAAGCACGACCATATGAACCAAGGATCAAGGCATTTTTAGGGGCCAAGTTGGCCGCTGTGCCATAGGCTGAGGCGGCTGCGGAGAATTGACGGCTTTCCATCAGGATTTGACCTTTGAGTTCGTAATAATAAGGGTCTTTCGGGCGGGCGGCGATGGCCATGTTTATTGCACTGATTGATTTCTTAGTTTTTGACCGTAGATGGTTGGCCACGGCTTGCCGCATGTATTTCACATCAGAAAATCCGCTTTCTCCTGCGCGGGTCAATGTCCATTTTGGCGAACGTTTGAAAGCAGACAGTTTGCCTTTGGCTCGTGCGAACCAGTAATCCGATGCGGGGTTCGGCTTGGCCTTGCCGGCATAGGCCGAGGCAAGCTGGTTAACCGTGCGATATCGATCCGAAGACAGTGGGTGGGTGCTGGCGTAAGGATCGCGGCGGCCAACAGATAGGGCCTCTTGTCCGCGAAATAAGTCAATCACTTCGACCGCGCCCTGTGGATCGATGCCAGCGTTGGCCATGTAGCGTAACCCGCTTTGGTCAGCGGCATTTTCTTCGGCGCGGGTATGAGCAAAGAATGAGCGTAGCGCCGAGCCTTGTACCCCGGCCGCAGCGCCTGCCGCCAGTGCCCCGTTGCCAACAGCCGCACCGCCAACCGCAGCCAGCACTGCGCCGATTCCTGCGGCGGTGCGCGCATTACGTAGGTTAATCGGACGGCGCATCAGGTGGCCGTTAGCGATATGGCCCGCCTCGTGTGCCAACACAGATTGCAGCATCGCTGGAGTTTTCATTTTCAAGATCAATCCGGAATTCACAAAGATATGGTTTTGATCGACTACAAAAGCGTTCAGTGACCGGTCATCCACGACCAGAATACTGATCCGCGAGGGGCTGAGGCCCGCAGCCTTGAGGATCGGGGCGGCCAGCTGTTTGAGCGCATATTCGATATCGGGATCTCGCAGCAGCGAAATCGCACGCGCAGGTGAGGCCAGAATAAACGCTAATAGCAAGCTGGCGATCAAAAGACGAAGAACATGCATTGACGGCGCGGCCCTTTCCTTGTGAGTTGGCCAAGTCGTGAGCAGTGTGGAAAAAAAACATGCGAAACTCAAGCCGATCTCAGGTTGATCCCTTCATCGTGATGGATGTGATGGAAGCCACCCGCCGGGCCGAGGCACAAGGTCGCCATATCATTCATATGGAGGTTGGTCAGCCCGGCACGCCCGCACCGCGAGGCGCGCGCGATGCGCTGATCCACGCGATGGATCACGATGCTATGGGGTATACTGTTGCGCTTGGCTTGCCAGCGCTGCGCGCGCGGATCGCAGCGTTATACAAAGACTGGTATGGGGTCACATTAAACCCTGAAAGGGTCGTAGTGACATCAGGGTCATCTGCGGCTTTTATTCTGGCCTTTACTGCGCTGTTTGATGCGGGGGATCGGGTAGGTATTGGCCGTCCCGGCTATCCCAGTTATCGGCAAATTCTGAAGGCACTTGATCTGGTACCAGTAGAGGTTGAGACGACAGCGGAAAATCGCCTACAACCGACGCCTGCCGACTTTGCCGGATTGGACCTGGCTGGGGTGCTGGTGGCCTCTCCAGCGAATCCCTCGGGCACCATGTTAGGCCGAGCTGAACTGGAACGCCTGATGATGACTGTCGCTGATCAAGGCATGGCTTTCATCAGCGATGAAATTTACCACGGCATCGAATATGAGGCTAAAGCGGTTACCGCGCTGGAGATCAACGATCAGGCCTATGTGATCAATTCATTTTCCAAATATTTTTCCATGACCGGCTGGCGGGTCGGTTGGATGGTAGTGCCCGAGGATCATGTTCGGGTGATCGAGCGTCTGGCGCAGAACATGTTTATCTGCCCACCTCATGCCAGCCAGATAGCGGCGTTGGCAGCAATGGATTGTGATGAAGAACTGCAGGCCAACATGGCGGTATACAGTGAAAATCGCCGCCTGATGCTGGACGGCTTGCCCAAGGCAGGTTTCGATCGGATCGCGCCACCGGATGGGGCATTTTATGTTTATGCGGATGTCAGTCATTTGACCAATGACAGCCGGGCTTTTGCTGCCGAGATCCTTGATCAGGCTGGCGTGGCGGTTACGCCGGGGTTGGATTTCGACCCTGATCGCGGGCAGGGAACCTTGCGGTTTTCCTATGCACGGTCATCGGCAGATATCAAAGAAGGGGTGCGCCGGTTAACGCAGTTTATGCAGGCCCGTACGCAAAACTGAAATCACATAACAACGTTTGAAAACTTCCCTTAGCGGTGTTCATTAATCCGCTGGTGCTATAGATTGCCGCCAAGACCGGAGCAAACGGCGGAAGAGCAGCATGATCAGAATAATTCTGGCAGGAATTTTATGCATTAGTGCTATGAGCGCCAATGCACAGGACTTCAGTGGTCTGGCCCGGATTGAGGGCAATGACAACGCAATCACAGACATACGTCGCGGGGTTCAGTTGAACCTGACGTTGACGCAGGGGGTGCCATGGCGGGTTTTCACGCTGGATAATCCAGAGCGTCTTGTCGTGGACTTTCGGGAAATCGATTGGCAGGGGGTCGACCCTGCGGAACTGGATCAAAGCGACCGGGTTACTTCGTTGCGTGTGGGTGGTTTTCGTCCGGGGTGGTCGCGGATGGTCGCGGATCTCTCAGGCCCTTACGCCTTGGAAACAGCTGTGCTGGAGGTGAACGATCTTGACGGCCGCGCCATGTTGGAAGTGATCCTGAAAGAAGTTTCCCCAGCTGCGTTTGCAACCAAAATCGGATCTCCGAACACGCCGGAATGGGAGCATGTTGTTGATCCGGCCCAGACAATCTCAACTCAGACACAAAACGGCGAAGGTCTGTTGCGAGTGGTGATTGATCCAGGCCATGGAGGCATCGACCCCGGTGCAGAAAAGAATGGTGCATTAGAAAAGGACCTGATGCTGGCCTTTGCACGAGATCTGAAAGAAGCCCTGCTACGTAGTGGAGAATTCGAAGTAATTTTGACACGTGAAGATGACAGCTTCGTTTCGTTGGAGCGTCGCGTCGCAATTGCTCATCAGGTGGCCGCCGAAGTGTTCATATCCCTGCATGCAGATGCCTTGAGCGAAGGTCAGGCGCGTGGCGCAACGGTGTATACACTTTCCAAAAGTGCATCGGACAAGGCCAGCGCAAAATTGGTGGAACGTCATGACCGTGCGGATATGCTGGCAGGAATTGATCTGAGTGAAACAGACGATGTCGTTGCTGACATATTGATGGATCTTGCGCGGCTTGAAACAATACCTCGTACGCGCAGCTTGGCTCATATCCTGCATCAGGAATTGAAAAATCATTCTATCCCGTTACATCCAAGGCCCGTGCGCGAGGCGGGGTTTTCGGTGCTTAAATCTTCGGACATTCCGTCATTGTTGTTAGAGTTGGGCTTTTTGTCCAACCAACGGGACTTTGAAAATATCACGAATCCGGAATGGCAGGCCAATATGGTGGACGCTGTGCGGGATGCATTGATTAAATGGCGCGCAGCTGATGCCGCGGCAACGAATTTGCTGCGTCAGTAATGTGCAAGAGTTGCGCGAGCATCGTGTTCGTAACGTCACGGGAATATTTCGGGCAGATTCTGGCCGTATCATCTTTGACGCAGGGGCGATTGCTCCCTATATCAGAAGCCTAATGTAACTGGGGTTTAATGTGCTCAGACCAATTTTGTCCTTTTTCGGAACTTTCTTCAGCCTGATCACGCTTGCGGTTCTGGCCATTGCGTTGAGTATTGGCGCTATTTTTCACATCTATGGGAAGGATTTGCCGAGTCACGAGACACTGGCGAATTATACCCCACCGACTATTAGCCGGATATATTCGGGCGAGGGACGGATTATTGATGAATTTGCCCGCGAACGTCGCTTGTTCACTCCGGCGGAAGATATTCCCGATCTGGTTAAGCAGGCGTTTATCTCGGCCGAAGACAAAAATTTCTATCATCACTCCGGGTATGACGCGCGCGGTATCGCGGCGGCGATTTTTGATGCTGCAAAAAGCCGTGGCAAGGATGTCCGTGGGGCATCAACAATCACCCAGCAGGTGATGAAAAACTTTCTGTTGAGTGGTGAGCGCAAAATCGAGCGTAAGATCAAAGAGATCATTCTGGCGACCCGGATCGAAGAAACGCTTAATAAGGAAGATATTCTCGAACTTTATATGAACGAGATTTTCCTGGGTCAAAACAGTTACGGCGTCACGGCGGCAGCACAAACCTATTTCAACAAGGCTCTGACTGAGCTGGCCCCACATGAGGCGGCATTCCTAGCCTCGATGCCCAAAGCCCCCAGTGATTATCACCCCGTCCGTCAAAAAGAGCGCCTGCAAACGCGGCGCGACTTTGTTTTGCGAGAGATGAGGCAAAACGGTTATATTTCTCAAGAGGAATACGATATCGAGGTCGCCCAACCTTTGCGGTCTGTCCAGAATGGCGATTTCATAGCCTATCGTGCGACGTTACCTCCGCGTGACTATTTCACTGACGAAATCCGCCGCCAATTGAGCGAGGATTTTGGCGAAGGTGAGTTTTTCAGTGGCGGCCTAAACGTGCGGGCGACAATCGATCCTCAAATGCAGATCAATGGTGCTGCGGCCCTGCGTCGCCAGCTTGAAAAATACGACCGTGGCCGTGGTCAATGGCGTGGCACTGGCAAAACACTTCCAGCTGAAGCACTGACATCTGAGGATAATTGGCGTGCCGCTCTGTCAGAGCTGCGCGTGGCGCGTGATGTGGATCAGGGTGGCAAATGGCATCCGGCCGTGGTGCTTGAGATTCAAGACCAGCAGATGAGGTTGGGTATTGAAGGGGTCGATAGCACCGACGCAGAACCATCGATCGTGCCGCGAGATGACATCGGCTGGTTGCCCAAAGATTTCCATAACACTTTTGAGGTTGGCGACGTCGTGCATGTACGCCGCATGGTATCTGATGACGATGGATCATTTGTACGCTGGACATTGCGGCAGGTGCCGCAAGTTCAGGGCGGATTCGTTGCCATGGACGTGAACTCTGGTCGCGTAATCGCGATGCAGGGTGGCTTTAGCTATCAGAATTCAGTTTTCAACCGGGCGACACAGGCCAAACGTCAGCCGGGTTCCAGCTTTAAGCCTTTCGTTTATGCCGCAGCACTGGATAGTGGCTATTCTCCGGCGACGATCGTTGTTGATGCTCCGATTGAGATCAATACGCCACAAGGCCTGTGGCGGCCCAAGAACTCTTCGAACAAATTCTATGGTCCAACTCCGCTGAGAACAGGGATCGAACGGTCACGGAATCTGATGACCATCCGTCTAGCACAAGAGGTCGGTATGGATGTTGTCGCGGATTATGCCGAACGCTTTGGAGTCTATGATAACATGGGCCCATATCTGGCCAACTCTTTGGGGTCCGAGGAAACCACATTGTACAATATGGTCGCGGCCTATGCGATGTTTGCCAACGGTGGTGAACGGGTGACCCCGACCTTGGTTGACCGAGTGCAGGACCGTTACGGCAAAACGGTTTATGCCCATGATCCACGTCAATGTGTCGATTGTGGCGATCCGAATATCCCGCAAAATCGCAGCCCGCGTATCGTTTCCGACCGCGAGCGCGTTATGGACGCGATCACCGCCTATCAGTTGACGTCTATGATGAAGGGGGTTGTCGATCGCGGCACCGCCTCGAGCGCGATCGACCTGCCTGTGCCGGTTGCTGGCAAGACCGGAACTACGAATGAAGCGCGTGATGTGTGGTTCATTGGCTTTACCAGCAACATCGTTGCGGGGTGCTATATCGGTTATGACCAACCGCGACCAATGGGGCGTTCTGCTTATGGGTCTTCAATGTGTGGGCCTGTGTTCCAAGAGTTCATGACAGATGCCGTCGCCAAATTTGGTGGCACCGATTTTGCCATCCCTCCGGGCGGACACTTCATAAATATTGATCGGTTCTCGGGCGCACGTTTGCCGGCGGGGGCCTCTGGCGATTATGTCGTAGCTGAGTACTTCCGCGATGGTGAGGATCCGATCTTTGGTTATGTATTCGATGGTGGTTTTGCCATGGGCGATGATCTGCAACTGTACCAGGGCGGCGAGGAAGCAGTGCAGGAAGTCACCACCTCGACCGGGCAAAAGGCCAAGGTTGGTAAAAAAGCGACATTTGGTTCAATCAGTTCTGGCGGTTTGTACTAAGGTTTTTCTGCGCGTTTCCATGGATATGTGCGTGCTTGTCTTGTCGGCACGGCGCTGCTGCGTTATCACCCGCATCTGAGATGAGCAGGGAGCAGCCGAATGCGCGCGGAAATCCAATCAGTTGTCGCCGAGATCGAAAATTCACTGGAGCTGTTGCGCCAGAGAATGGATTGGGAGACGGTCCAACATCGGATGGAAGAGTTTAACGCTCGTGTTGAGGATCCGACCCTGTGGGATGATCCGGCAAAAGCGCAAAAACTGATGCGCGACCGGCAGACGTTGGTGGATGCGCTGGACACTCACAACAGTATCCAGCAGGATCTTTCGGATAACATCGAGCTGATCGAACTGGGTGGGATGGAAGAGGATGAAGAGGTCGTTGCAGATGCAGAGGCTGCACTGAAATCCCTGAAAGAGAAAGCTGGGTCAAAAGAGCTGGAAGCGTTGTTGGACGGCGAGGCGGACGCAAACGATACCTTCCTTGAGATCAACGCTGGCGCCGGCGGCACAGAGTCATGTGATTGGGCCTCCATTCTGGCACGTATGTATGTTCGCTGGGCAGAAAAACGCGGCTACAGTGTTGAGCTCCAATCAGAAAGTTCGGGGGATGAGGCGGGGATCAAATCCGCCGCATACAAAATCTCCGGTCATAATGCTTATGGCTGGCTAAAATCGGAAAGCGGAGTGCATCGTCTGGTGCGTATTTCGCCGTTTGATTCTGCTGCCAAGCGCCATACCTCCTTTAGTTCGGTCTGGGTATACCCGGTTGTGGATGATGACATCGATGTTGACGTTAACCCAGCAGATATCCGGATCGATACGTACCGTAGCTCCGGTGCGGGCGGCCAGCACGTGAACACCACCGACTCGGCTGTGCGGATCACACACCATCCGACCGGCATCGTTGTGACCAGCTCGGAAAAATCACAGCACCAGAACCGCGACATTGCGATGAAGGCGTTGAAATCTCGCCTATATCAGATGGAGCTGGACCGCCGCAACGAGGCCATCAACGAGGCACACGAAGCCAAAGGCGACGCGGGCTGGGGTAATCAGATCCGATCCTACGTGTTGCAGCCTTATCAGATGGTCAAAGATCTGCGTACTAATGTTGAGACATCTGATACTAAGGGTGTTCTGGATGGTGATCTGGATCAGTTCATGGCAGCGACACTGGCTATGAATGTCAGCGGAAAATCTCGTGCCGAAGCTCAGGGTGACTAAGCGCATTACGCTAAAAGCTTGATATGATTAATGATGTCGGTAAGCTGCCCAAAAGGGAGGCGACCGATGTCACAGAAGAAACCGCATGGCGTGCCGAATTTTCGGCCTGTTACGATCTCCATGCTGTTTGAGGCCCTCAGACGTGGCTGGGCTGATCTGCGCAGTGCGCCGGGCTACGCGGTCCTTTTTGCATCATTCTATGTGGCGTTTGGCTGGTTGTTGGCAACGGTCACCATCATGACTGGTCAAAGCTATTGGCTGGTCTTTGCGGCGGTGGGATTTCCTTTGATAGGGCCTTTCGCTGCTGTGGGACTGTATGAAGTCAGTCGTCGACTTGAACATCACTTGCCACTAGAGGCGCGAGAAATTTTCGCAGCGGTGGCTCTACAACGTCGGCGGCAGTTGCCATCAATCTGCGTGATCATTCTGATGGTGTTTTTGTTCTGGTTTTTTCTGGCACATATGATTTTTGCATTATTCATGGGGCTATCCACGATGACAAATGTGTCCAGCTCATATGAGGTGTTGAACAGTGCTGAAGGGATAAGCATGCTTGCGCTCGGTAGCGTTGTTGGGGGGGCGTTCGCGTTGCTCTTGTATATGATTACCGTTGTTTCCCTGCCGCTGCTCTTGGACCGAGAGGTGGACTTTGTCACCGCTATGATCGCCAGTTTTCAATTGGTTTTGAACAATCTGGTGCCAATGTTATTCTGGGCGGCGATGATTGCGGCGATGACTTTTCTGGCAATGCTTCCGGGGTTTCTAGGCCTGTTTGTCGTCTTGCCATTGTTGGGCTATGCGACTTGGCATCTCTATCGGTTGATTTGTTCTGATTAGGCCCTTCAGACCTGCGGCGCCAGAATTTGACCACTAAATGTAATGGATAAGCCTTTGCACCGAAGATAAATTCGCACCAGAAGTACGCCTTCAAGCTGCTCTGAGTTTCGGCTAATGCCGTCCATTTTGTAGTATTGTTTCTTTCTTGGGGTGGTGGGGTTGTGATATGCATCAGCCATTTCCATATTATGTTGATTTTGCGGCAACTATATGTCTTTAATAAAGCTGTATTTTTTCAGTGGAGATAAAGATGACATTTAAGGCAATACTTACGTCGATTGCGCTGACAGTCGCGGCAACAGCGACACAAGCCGCGACCATCGATTTTTCTAACCTGACTGGTAGCAATGGGTCTGCCTATGCAGGGCATTCACAAGAAGGTTTTGATATCGGAATTGGAAGTGGCGTATGGCAAGAAGCACATAATTTTGGGAATGGCACGCCGGCGATTTTTTCAAGATCTGACTCATCATCGATTGAGGTCACTGTTTCTGGTGGTGGTTTGTTCACCACAACATCTGTCGATTTGGGGGATGCCAGTGACGGTGCCGTGCCATATGTGATCGAGGGGTTCCTCGGGGTTGCATCGGTGTTCAATCTTGCAGGAACAATGGATTTAGCTGGGTCTGGTTTTGATACCTTTCTGACTGGATCAACTGATGTCATTGACAGGTTGGTGATCAGCCTGTCCGGAACACGGACAACTTCCTATAACATTGACAACATTGTTGTTGATAAGGCGGTATCAACGATTCCACTGCCTGCTACGTCCATACTTCTGTTTGCGGCTGTAGGGGGGCTGGGAGCGATGCGTCGTCGTAAACGCTAAGCTACTCCAAATTAGTATCTAGCCCGCCCTGTGCCAGAACAGCGGCGGGCTTTTTTATGGCTTGGTGTCGCGAATCTCTTTCGCGAAATGTGTTTACATTGTGCGTTTCGGTTTCTGGATTCACAACTTTTACGAGCAATAATTCGTTATTTCAGAAACAGTGTTCTGTATGTTGTTGAACTGTATTCGGATAATGTAAAATAAGGCGTAAATGTGGCGTAATAGTGTATTTTTTGGAGCGCATCGACTAAGCTTATCTTGTGCTGAGTGTGATCAATGTGATTTTGGGGAATGTGATGAGTAAAGAGAGTTACAAGTACAAGGATACTGTGAACCGATCGCTAGTTTTGTATAAGTCGGGGGAAGACATGATGCAGGCTGCAAAAAAGAACAGAGAGAAAGCCTTGCTGTTCATTTGCAGATACTGTGTCCGGTTAACGGACCGGCGGCGTAATGTTCGTGAAGTATGGTCGGAGAATCCACCCTCCCTGGGGGAATTGGTCAAAATGGTAGGTGAAGAAAATCGCCTGATCGAAATTACGCGAGAGCGTCGATCACTGCGGGCGTTGGCCAAAGCCATACCATATTACAAGAGTGAAGAAGACGAGCCTCTGTTATCACATACAGGGCGTGCGATTTAACTAATTGATATCACCGTAAGTATTTTTACAATACCCCGTCAGGCCGGATTGGCCTGCGGGGTTTTTTCTTCGGCCTTGGCCTGATCCCAGAGAGAGTCCATTTCGTCTAGATTTGACTCTTGTGGTGAGCGGCCCTCAAGGGCCAATAGGGCCTCGATCCGTTCAAATCGTCTGGTGAATTTGGCGTTTGCACGGCGTAGGGCCGTTTCGGGATCGATTTGCATGTGCCTAGCAAGATTGGCTATGACGAAAAGCAGATCGCCAAATTCCTCTTCGACGTGGTCTTGTGTGCTGTGGGCGACAGCATCTTTAATCTCAGAAACCTCTTCGGTAATTTTATCGAGAACCTGATCAATCTCAGGCCAGTCAAACCCGACGCGTGCGGCGCGCTTTTGCAACTTTACCGCGCGCATTAGGGCGGGCAACCCTACGGCCACACCATCTAATACGCCGGTCTGAGCTTGGCCCGCGCGTTCGGTTGCTTTGATAGTCTCCCAATCGCGGGTTTGTTGCTCCGCTGATTTGTCACGGCTTTCATCGCCAAACACATGGGGGTGACGGGCGACCATTTTATTGGACACACTATTAACGATGTCATCAAAGGTAAACAGATCCTGATCTTGCGCAATTTGTGCATGAAACACTGCTTGCAACAGTAGGTCACCCAATTCCGATTTCAATTCTGCCCAAGCACTGCGCTCAATCGCATCCGCCACCTCATAGGCTTCTTCAATCGTATATGGTGCGATGGTCGAAAAATCCTGCTCTACGTCCCACGGGCAACCGGTTTCGGGGTCTCTAAGGCGGCGCATGATTTCCAGCAAGCGCGGCATTCCGCCGTTGGGGTCATGAATCAAAGGGTTGTCAGCCATCGCAATTTGTCCTTCTGTGCCTATGTTGGAAAGTGACGGGCAAATGTGTAGGAGTCTAGTGATATGGCAGTGATTAACAGAATTGCAGGATTTGCCGATGAAATGGTAACCTGGCGGCGACATTTGCATCAAAATCCTGAACTGGGCTTTGATTGCCATGAAACAGCAGCTTTTGTCGTGGAGCGGCTCCGCGCCTTTGGGGTGGATCATATCGAGGAAGGCATCGCCCAAACGGGTGTGGTCGCTGTGATTAATGGCCGGGGGGAAGGCCCGGTCATCGGCTTGCGCGCAGACATGGATGCATTGCCGATTGAGGAGAGCAGTGGTGTTGAATGGTCCTCTGAAGCGCAGGGTAAGATGCACGCCTGTGGCCATGATGGACACACAACCATGCTCTTGGGGGCTGCGAAATACTTGGCTGAGACGCGAAATTTCGCTGGCAAAGTGGCGTTGATTTTTCAACCTGCAGAAGAGGGCCCTGGCGGCGGAAAAGTGATGGTCGAAGAGGGGATATTAGAGCGATATAACGTCGCTCAGGTTTACGCGTTGCACACAATGCCAGGTGTCGAGCCAGGTGGGTTTCACACTGTTGCGGGCCCGGTGATGGCTGCGGTGGATACTTTTCATATCGATATTCATGGGAAGGGGGGGCACGGCGCTTATCCGCATGAAACCTGTGACCCAGTGATTGCGGCGGCAAGCATGGTGCAGGCCATTCAGAGTATTGTCAGTCGTAATCATTATGCACGTGATGAACTGGTGGTGTCTGTCACCCAAATTCACACCGGAAGCGCCGAAAACATCATCCCGGACAAGGCCTATATAAATGGAACGATCCGTACCTTTGATGAAAAGGTGCAGGACATGGTCTGGCGACGCCTTGAAGGCCTCGTGGCAGGGCAGGCGGCTTCCTATGACGTAGAAGCCAAGCTCACCATTGATCGTGGGTATCCGGCAACAGTGAATGACGCTGAAAAAATGGAATTTGCAGCTGAAATTGCCCGCGAAGTTTCAGGCGCGGATCAGGTGAAAACAGATCGTGAACCCGAAATGGGGGCCGAAGATTTCTCTTACATGTTAGAGCAAAGGCCCGGTGCTTATCTATTCTTGGGGCAGGGCGACGGCCCGGCATTGCATCATCCAGGATTCGATTTCAACGACGATGTGGCCCCGGTCGGGGCATCTTTTTTTGCGCGACTGGTGGAACGGGCGCAGCCTTTAGGGTAATTAATAATTTGATCAAATTACGAATCTGAGGGCAGCATGGGACTGGAAGACGCAAAAAATCAGGTGGATCACGCGTTTACACGTGAAGACACGCGTGGCCTGAGCAATGAAAATACCTTTGGTGGGGCCACGTCCTTTTTGCGACGAAGATATACCAAGGATTTGACCGGTGTGGATCTGGCGGTAACCGGTGTGCCGTTTGATCAGGCGGTGACCAACCGCACGGGGACCCGGCTGGGGCCGCGCGCCATTCGTGAGGCAAGCAGCCTGCAAAGCCCGGATGCGCCTTATGGCTGGGGTTATGATCCGTTAAGTGAGTTGAGCATCGTTGACTATGGCGATGTGGCGTTTGATTATGCGATGGTCAGCGAGTTTCCAGAAATGTTGACCAAACATATTCGTGGCATTCTGGATGCTGGAGCGGGTAGCATTTGTTTGGGTGGTGATCACTTTATCACCTTGCCGATTTTGAGAGCTTACGTCGAAAAATTCGGCGGACCGTTGTCAATCTTACAATTTGATGCTCATACCGACACTTGGCAAGATGACAACATGGCCCGCATCGATCACGGCACATTCATGTATAAAGCGGTCAAGTTGGGGTTGGTTGACCCGAAACGCTCGGTTCAGGTTGGAATTCGCACGGATAACCCTGATACCATGGGCTTCAATATCATTGACGCGCGTGAGGTACATGAACGTGGCCCGATTGAAACCGTCAAGAAAATCAAAGATATTCTTGGTGATCATCAGACTTATCTGACCTTTGATATCGATGGTCTTGATCCAGCCTATGCGCCGGGTACAGGGACGCCGGTATGGGGTGGCCTGACTACCGCACAGGCGGCGATCATGCTGAGAGAGTTGGCAGGGATTAACATGGTTGGTGGTGATATTGTTGAGGTTTCACCGCCCTTTGACACAACCGGGGCCACGGCCATTGCCGGTGCGCATGTCGCGACCGAGCTGATCTGCCTCTGGGGTTGGAACCGGCGTGGCAACAAAGCATGACATGAGCGCCATATTTTTGATCCTTGCTGTGGTGACGGTATCGTTTGGTATCTATGTGCGCACTGCACCATCACCTGCACAGACATGGCACCAGTTGCCTGCCGTGATTGCAACCAAAGATCTGCCGGGTGGCGCAATGCGTGTTGTCGATCCGGCAAACCGTATGGATCTGCAATATATTCATGAGATTGCGTTGCAGGGTATGAATACGAAACAACTGTCCGGTTCGATCGAAGAAGATATGATCACCTACATCAGTCGGTCAAAGTTTTGGGGATTTCCGGATTATACCACCGTACGCTTGCAAGGTGGTAGGCTGGAACTCTATGGTCGGTTACGGTTCGGGCGGTCAGATTTTGGTGTCAATGCTTCCCGCATCGATCACTGGCTGAGATTGCTGTCCGAGCGAGGATGACAGGCACCCGTCAGAGATTTCGCGCCACATTGGCACATTCAAAGACATCTGACACTGCGCCATGAACATTCGGCCATCGACCTGTAAACAAGTCATATCACCCAGTTCCATGCGACTGCCGGTTTTGTCAGTGCAATAGCAGTCGATGGTTTTGCCGTTGAATGTCGCATCTGCAAAGGCAGGCGAGGAGGCAACCAAAAAGATCAAGAGCTGTTTCATAGGGCCAGTATAACACGCCTGCCGCCCTTGACCAAACCCTGCGAATGAGGGACACGGACAACATGGTGCCTTTTGACAGATTGATGGAAATTAACCGGCGGTTCGAGTTTCTCGAGGCGCAGATGGCCGAGGGTAGTGGCGATATTGCCCAGCTTGGTCGAGAGTATGCTGAATTGCGCCCTGTGGTTGATAAGATCCGGGCATATCAGGATCTTCTGGATGGGATTGAGGGGGCTAAAGCCCTGCTGGATGATCCTGAAATGCGTGAGCTGGCCGAGGAAGAACTGACCGAGTTGCAAGGCAATTTGCCGCAGATGGAAAAGGCGCTGCAGTTGGCGTTGTTGCCACGCGACAAGGCCGATGCACGACCTGCAATCGTTGAAATTCGTCCGGGAACCGGGGGAGAGGAGGCAGCACTTTTTGCCGGTGATCTGCTGCGAATGTATCAGCGCTATGCCGAGGGGCGCGGTTGGAATTTTGAGATTCTTGAGGAAAGTCAGACAGAGCTGGGCGGCATCAAAGAGGTGGTCGCTCATGTTAAAGGCGTCAATGTCTTTGCCCGGTTGAAATACGAATCTGGCGTGCACCGTGTGCAACGTGTGCCGGAAACAGAATCCGGAGGTCGTATTCATACTTCGGCTGCGACGGTGGCGGTACTGCCCGAGGCCGAAGATGTTGATATTCATATCGATAACAATGATTTACGAATTGATACGATGCGTAGTTCAGGCGCAGGTGGTCAGCACGTTAACACCACGGATTCTGCTGTGCGTATCACCCATTTGCCCAGTGGCATCGTGGTGACCAGCTCTGAGAAATCACAACACCGAAACCGTGAAATTGCTATGCAGGTGCTCAAGACCCGGCTGTATGATCAGGAACGCCAGCGTATAGATAACGAACGCTCAGCTGATCGCGCCAGTCAGGTGGGGTCGGGCGACCGATCTGAACGCATCCGGACGTACAATTTCCCGCAAGGTCGAGTCAGCGATCACCGAATCAACCTGACGCTATATAAGCTGGATCAGGTGATGAATGGCGATTTGGACGAAACCATTGATGCACTGACCGCTGATGCACAGGCGACGCTGCTGGCTGAAATGGAATGACTGTCCAGCACGTGCTTTTTCAGGGGATTTCTCTGTTGAATGAAGCCGGCATCGATGGGGCTGCAGGTGACGCACGGCGGTTGATGGCTGCGGCACTGAACATAGCACCGGGACGATTGACGCTGCATTTGCATGATGACTTGCCTACTACGATCGAAGCTGTGTTTTTGGGGCATATACAGGCGCGGGCAAAACGCGTTCCTGTTTCTCACCTGCTGGGCGGGCGTGAATTTTATGGTCGTTGGTTCAAGGTCAATGGCGATGTGCTGGATCCGAGGCCGGAAACTGAAACATTAATTGAAGCAGCATTGGCCGAGTCGTTTTCCCGAGTTCTTGACTTGGGTACAGGCAGTGGCGCAATTGCACTGACGCTAATGGCAGAACGTACAGATGCAGAGGCCCTGGCGACGGATGCTTCACAGGTTGCGTTAAACGTTGCACTGCAGAATGCGGAGGCCTTGAATGTGGTCGACCGGGTAACTTTCAGGCAGAGCGACTGGTTTTCTGAAGTCAGCGAGGTGTTTGATTTGATCGTATCAAACCCTCCCTACATTGCGTTGAAAGAGATGAAGGGTCTATCGCCAGAGCTGTCTCATGAACCGCGTATGGCCTTGACAGATGAAGACGATGGTTTGACGGCTTACCGGGCCATCACAAGTCAGGCTGTAGAGTATCTGTCGGAGGGTGGCAGGTTGATGGTTGAAATCGGGTGGCAGCAAGGGCAGGCGGTATTAGATATGTTTATTGCTGCGGGATTCGCACATGTAAAGATCGTCCCGGATCTGGATGGGCGGGACCGTGTTGTTACTGGAGTTTGGCAGGGGAAATGAGCGAAATTAGGTATATTTACTCAACAAAATTATGAAATTTTGGCAAACCGGCAGATTGCGCTTGTAAGGACATCACAGGCATGGTTATTGATAAGGTGTCTGGGTCGTGGACGATCTGATCGTTTTGTCCCATCAGATGTTAACTCAAAACATGTCAGTTTAGGGTTCTTATACGGCGCTTGCGCCACCCATCCAGACCAAACGACATAGATTTAAATAAAGCTGAACAGTCAGAGCATATGAGATCTTCCAAACCACGTTCGCGGAACAAGCAAAACCGCAACCGTTCCATGGGTAATGTCACCAACCGGGTTTTTGATAGCTCGGGGCCTGAGGGCAAGGTGCGCGGCACTCCGCAGCAAATCATTGACAAATACAATCAGCTGGCACGCGATGCTCAGTTGGCGGGTGACCGCGTTGCAACGGAAAACTTTCAGCAACATGCTGAACATTACCTGCGCTTGCTTGGTGTCGCCCAAAAAGAGCAAGATGCCCGCCAAAAAGAACAGGATGCGCGCCGGGAAGAACATGATCGGCAAAACCGTGAACGCCAAGCCGAACGGGACCGTGAGCGTTCCAAACGTCAAGAACGTGAGGCCGAAGAGGGCAGTCATGATGCGCAGCAGCCTGTCGCTGCCGTCGTTCAGGATGATCAACCCGATCTGATGGACGCACCGCAGCCGGATGTGGTGGATATGCCGGTGACAGACGGTGACAGCGGTCTGGTTGAAACGCCAGAAACCGCACCTGCACCAAAGCCAAAACGCCCGCGTAAGCCACGTAAAAAACCGGAAGACACGCAGGATACACCCGCTGCAGGAGACGGATCAGAACCTCCTAAAGCCGCAGAATAACCAGTTTCCTGTCTGACTTGAAAGGGCCGCTCCGAAAGGTGCGGCTTTTTGTATTCGTGTTGTATGAAGGCTTAACTGTTCAAGATCCGTGATAGGGCGCAAAACTGTTCAAGATGAACGGTTTCCGCCCGGTCAGTCGGTTTGATCCCCGCTGCAATCAAACGGTCCTCAAGATCGGGTGCCATGCCCTTGAGTGCCGCACGCAGCATTTTGCGCCGCTGATTAAAAGCGCGCGCCACAACATGTTCCAATTGTTTAAGTTCTGCCGGATAACGCGGCTCAGCCAAGGCGTTAAGATGCACAACCGCGCTGGACACTTTGGGTGGCGGGGTAAACGCTTCGGGCGGCAGGTGCATTGCGATTTTGGCATCACTGCGCCAAGCGGCCAGCACAGCCAGACGACCATAGGCTTTGGAGCCGGGTTTGGCCACGATACGTTCGGCGACCTCGCGTTGGAACATCAATGTTAGGCTGTCCCAAAACGGCGGCCAGCTGGGCGGTGTCAGCCAACGGATCAGCAACTCTGTCCCGACATTGTAGGGCAGGTTTGAGGCGACCCGGATAGGGGGCGTCAGCTGATCGCTAGGGTCCAATTCAAGCGCATCAGCATTGATCACAGTCAGGCGGTCTGGATAGACTTCTGCAATCTCAGCCAAGGCAGGCAGGCAGCGGGTGTCTTTTTCCACGACCAATACACGGCGCGCACCTTCGGCCAGTAATCCACGGGTCAGGCCACCGGGGCCGGGGCCGATCTCAAGTACATCACAGCCAGTCAGATCGCCAGCCTGACGGGCGATTTTAGACGTCAGGTTCAGATCTAGCAGGAAATTTTGCCCCAATGATTTGCGTGCGCTCAACTCGTGATCTGCAATCACCTGACGCAGCGGGGGAAGAGGATCAATCTGGCTCATGTGTTGCGCCTGTGTGCAAGGTCGGCGGCCATTTTCAGCGCCTCAATCGTTGATGTCGGATTTGCCTGACCGTGACCTGCGATATCAAAAGCGGTTCCGTGATCAGGTGAGGTGCGGATAAACGGCAGGCCAAGGGTGACATTGACACCGCGATCAAAGTCCAGTGTCTTGATCGGGATCAGCGCCTGATCGTGGTACATGCACAGGGCCGTGTCATAATTGCGGCGGGCGCGGGCATGAAACATCGTATCGGCCGACAGTGGTCCGGTAATATGCATTCCTTCCGCTCGCATGCGATCCAGAACCGGTGTAATCAGGTTGATTTCCTCAGATCCCATCTTACCACCTTCGCCAGCGTGTGGATTAAGCCCCGCCACGGCAATACGCGGCTGATCAAGGCCGAAATCACGTTTCAGCGCGGCGTGGGTGATACGCAACGTATCCTCAAGCAGCGCGGCAGTAAGCTGCGCAGGTACATCATCAATTGCTATATGAATGGTCACTGGAACAACACGCAGCTGATCACTGGCCAGCATCATGACGCTACGTTCAATCCCAGCTAAAGCGGCAAGGTATTCAGTATGCCCTGGATAGGCAAAGCCGGCGCCGTCCTGCAGGGCTTGTTTATGGATCGGTGCGGTGCACATGGCGCTGGCTTGACCTGATTGCACAAGATCAACACATCGGGCGATCACATCGATAACCCCCTGCGCGTGATCTGGGTTTGGTATACCTGTGGTCAGAGGGCCGCGAAAACTGTGGGTAAGCACGGGTAGTGCGTTGCCCATGACCTCTGTTGTCTCAGATGGAGCTGAGATTTCGCGAAATTTTGTGCCCTTAGGCAGGTGCGCCGGATCGCCAACCCAAAAAAAAGGCAAATTGTCTTTCAGCACGTGCCAGGCTTTGATCGCCAATTCAGGACCGATACCAGCCGGTTCGCCGCAGCTGAGTGCGACCGGAGCCGTCATTTGATTTCAACAATGCGCGCCTCGGCGCGGAGCTGCTCCAGATATCCGTCAGCAAAAGATTCAAGCCGCGAGCTGCGAATAAAACCGGTCAACTGCTCTGGCGAGGGGCCTTCACCTTCGATCTCAAATGTCCGTCCGCACATCATCAGCAACACAAGCGTTTGTCCGTTGGCGCGGGTGAGGTTGGTCGACACTTCGCCCTGATCCAGCTTGGCCAACTCAACGGCGATATCTTGCGGAAGATCGGCTGGGGCTTTGGCGCCACGCTCAAGAACTTCAGGCGGTTCATCTTTTGCGATACCATAAAGGTCATCACAGACATCGATATTATTTTTGACTTTTTGGGCGCGGGCAAGGGCCTGTTCTGTGCGGCCACCAGCAATGTAATAGGCTGCGTATTCGATGGATTCGACTTTGCGCTCTGGTGCGCCGGTTTCTTCAATATCTCGCAGTTGGAATAATGCAATCGCACCATCAATGGGCAGCGGATTGGTGACTTCACCCGGCGCGAGACCGATGATTTCTGATCGAACGGCTGGAGGCAGATCACTGATCGACATCCAGTCCAGTTGCCCACCACGATCACGGCTGCCTGATGCGGAAACCTGACTTGCCTGTTGCGAGAAACCTGAGACAGATTCGATCTGAGCAATGTTCGCGGCAGATTGCTGTGCCTGTTCGGCATTCTCAGGCGTGACTGGAATGATGATTTCCGATAGCAGGACCCGTACGCTCGACTTGCCAGACAAGGAGGCGCGCGCGCGATCCAGATCGGTTTCGCTTACTGAAACCCGAGGGCCAAAACGGGCACGAACCAGTTCACGCCATGTGACACCTGCGCGAACGAATTCACGCAGTGAGGATTCGTGCACACCAGCCTGTGCAAGCGCCTGAATGAATTGAGGCAGATCCATATTGGCACGACCGGCAAATTCTTCCATTGAGGCGTTGATATCCGCGTCTTCCAAAGTCAAACCATTTGTTCGTGCGGCATCTAATTTCAAGCGGTCTTCAATCAATTGCTCGCGGGCCAGCTTGTTTGGGTCGCCCGGTGCGCGGAACAGTGTCAGCAGGAGAGCACGTTGCTCCAGCTCATAGTGTGTAATCGCCTGATCATTCACCTTGATCGCGGCCGCATACTGACTTTGTGCAACGGCGGGGGATAAGGGGGCGACGAGTGCGGTTGATGTCAAAAGCACCGGAAGGCTGGCCGCGGCCAAGAAATTGCGCAATTTTGCTTTCATGGTGATTATTTCCTGCATGTCCGACTGTAACTATCGTCACCTGAGTTAACTGAAAAGCCTCGAATTCCCACAGTCAGATCGATGCTGGTTGAGGGGGTAAGGGTCGATGTTGAAGTAAAGCGCCGTGTTGCCGCCAGTTTGATATCTACGCATTCGTTTGTATATTTCAAACCCACACCTGCCCGGATGCTTTCACTATTGATGGCGTTATAACGCCATTCTGCGGTCCCGGTCCAGTGACGAGCCAATCTGTAACTGCCGTCGAAATACCAGTCCGAGATACGATCTTTGCGATCTTCCGCAAGGTCATCACGTAGCCAAACATAAGTTGCCCCTAGGCTTGTCAGTTTATTGTGCCAGCTTAACCGAGTTTCTGCTCTTGTCGCCGAATAGCCATTATCAAACAATCCGCGTGCCGTCAGTGTCATCCCATTATCATTGCGGTATTGGCCTGCCAGTAGAATGTCAGAAAATCGATCCTGCAATCCTGAACTATTGGTGAAACTGGTTGATCCATTGGGCTCAAAAAGTTGAGTGTCCCTGTAAACTTGCCCAATCGCAAAGGAGGTTTGCCAACCCTTTGGATCAAACCGTGACCAAGTGAGGCCATAGGATGCGTTATAGCCGCGTTCGCGCCGATCTGGGGCCGAAAATCGCGAGATGGCGAACAGGTTGCCCTCATCAAATTCAGTGATGGAGCTTTCATCATTTGGAATATCAAGGGTATCTCCGCCTACCCAAGCAAGCTGGACAACCGGTTCCAAAATTTGTGATGCCCCGTTTTTCTCGGACTTCAGCAGGGGCCAACTTAGTTTAACGGCGGCCGCCGGGCTTAGATCGATGGCATCAGAACTGCTGGTGTTGCCAGCCTGATAGATCAGAAAACTATCAAACGCGACGCCTGTTCTCAGTTCGGTTACGATACCGTTGGCAAAGGTCCAGTTATTTAGCCATTCCAGATTTGCATTGAAGCGGTTGACGTCCCGCCCGTCAGCGAAGCTATCGAAATCACTGCCATCCGTGGTAGATTTTGACGGGCGTGTGTGGCTGTGAACTGCTGCACCAAAGCGAAGCTCTCCTCCAATCGCGGTTGGGAAGAAGCGACGCTGATATTCGGTATCGATAATGAAATTTGGCAAAAATGAATCAGACTCACCTGACCGCAGCGTTGTATAATAATTTATACCGCCCCGGATGTATTCATCACGGCGTGCGCGTTCGATGCCCACTCCGCTTCTGAGCCGATCTTTCTCTGAGTAACCGTAGTCCAGCAGGTAATTATCGTCAGTGACGGCCTCGACGTTGAAAGTTAGTACGAAATCATCGCGAAGATTGAATCTTCCGTTCCCAAAGATATAGGCGCGGTTTTCATCAAGTATGCCAATATCATCATTGCTAAAGGCGCCTTCAAATTCGATGCGGCCATTGCGAAAAGCTTGTCTATAACGCCATTCAAGTGTCCGGGTTTTATCGGTCAGGAAGGGAGTCAAAGTCAGGTCTTTGTCATCACCCAGCGTGATAAAGTAAGGAACTTTGACGCCCGTGCCCAGAATTGTTGAGCTGCTGACTGTGGGAAACAAGAACCCTGTGGCCCGTTCCAGTGTCGGATCAGGCATCCGCAGACGTGGCAGATAGAAGACGGGTGTATCGAATACACGGAATTGGGCATCGTGAAAATAAAGTTGCCGTTCTTCTTGATCATGAATCAGACGCTTTGCCCGGATTTGCCATAGGGGAGCACGTCCGTCCTCGCAGATTTTGCACGATGTTGCTGATACCTTATAAAGCTGCGCATACCGTCCATTGACCCGGCGCATTTCGTTGGCCGCCAATTGTAACTGATCATTCATAACGACCCGTGCGCCGGTCAGCAGCCCGCGGGTAAAATCACGATCAAGTTCCCCGGCGTCGGCTAAGATTAGCGTGCCATCTTCTTCTTGTAATGTAATTGGGCCAATTAAAAACAGGCGCTCTTGTTCACGGTCGTAGGTGATGGATGATGCTTTAAGCCGGCGTCCCTCATAAAAGGCCTCGACGTTGCCATTGGCCACCATAGTGTTTTCATCTGTCAGATAGATCTCATCTGCCACAAGCACTGCGGGTAGCGCATCTGGTGCAACTGCCTGCGCCTTTGTCTGTGCAGAGGTCGTGTTTTCCTGTGCCAATGTGGCGGATGTGCAGGCCAGTATGGCAGAAAACAAATAAGCGGCCTTTTTCATCCGTCCTCCTTGTGCAGCAATATACCGAACGCAAGGAGTACTGATGCAATCGGCGGAGCCCATGCTGCCAACATGATAGGGATCTGGCCATTTTCACCCAAAATCTGGGCAAAATTTCGAATGTAATGCAGGGTAAAGCCAAGCATGATCGCAGTCAGTACTGAAATGCCGGTGTTTGCCAGACGAGTGTGCCGCATTGTGTAGGCTGCTGAGATCATCACGAGTGCCATGAAAAACACTGGCCGTGCCAGTTCCATCTGAAACCAAACTGCATACCGGCGAGCGGTAAAGCCAGCCTGTTCAAGATGTGTGATGAAGGCGGGTAAATCCCAGATCGGAATATATTCTGGCTTGCCAAAGCTATCGAGAATGCTCGCTTGTGTCAGTGGAGAGGGGAGTGTCATTCGCTCAACCAATCGCGAAGTGGCTTCGGGATTGGTACCGCGATCAAGGTCCCAAATCTTTGCGTCATGCAAAACCCATTCGCCACGCCCCAGTTGGGCAGATTTAGCGTGGATACGTTGAATGGGTTCGCCGATGGGGGTGAACGTCGCGAAGGTGGTGTCGTTTAGCGTACTCAGATCAGAGCTGGCGTTAACCGCATGGATGACTGTCTGCTGTGAAGATGTGCCCTGACGCAGCCATAGGCCATCTGCCGTAATCGCCAATGCGCTGGAACCCATACCGTTATACGTGTTGACGAGATCATTATAACGTTTGGACGATGCCGCGACCAGGGGGTTGAAAATCACGACAGAAACCACACCGATCATCGCGGCCGTTATGACCGGGGCTGATAAGGCGCGCATTGCCGAGCGCCCAGAGGCTCGGACAACAACCAGTTCGGATGAGCGGGCCAAACGTAAGAACAATCCAACCGAGGCGAGAATCAGAACCAATGGCAGGATTTCATAGTTGGCGTGGGGAAGGTTTAGCAAGACCACCTCGAAGACATCCCAAAACGGCAGGTTTGGATAGTCTTGCAACTCGTCCACCAGATCGACCAGCGCTAGTATGACAACAAATACACCGGCGATCCCCAGAAAGGTCCACAGGAATTTACGCGCAAAATAGAAATGTAAAATCATGCGGCACCTCGGGGGCATGAGCGTTGGAAAAGCCGCCTGAACAGGCCGGGATTTGCCGCGCAATACAGTAAAGCAATAGTGACACCAATGCCAAAGAGAACCGGTAGATACAGTAACCATGTCATGGACGGGCCCGATAGAGCCGCCCCAGATATCGCACCCTCGACGAGTTTGACCGCTACTAGCAATAAAAAGGCGGTGACAATCTGCCACCAGACACCGAAACGGCTGTAGGTTCCCAAAAGCAGCGCGGCAAAACCGATCATTGCTGCAACAATACACAAAAGCGCCTGTTGAATGCGGCTGTGGCCCTCATAAAGTACTTTCCCGACAGGTGTACCTGTTCTTTCGGCTACGATGTCTGCATGCATCAGCAGCTCTTTGGTGCTAGCAAATTCGATGCGGTCCTGACTTTGCGGTGAACGTGAAACAAGGCTGCTGATGTCGTAGGAAAAATCATCGAAATGGGTCGCGAAGAGACGATTGGTTTCGCGATCATAACTTTGTGACAATCCGTTCAACATGACAAGTTTGGTGCCATCCCCCTCGGGAACCAGATAGGCGGTGACCGAAGAATAAATCACGGGTGTTTCCCATTCGCGTTGATCCGACAGGAAAACATTTCTCAATTCACCTTCCGGAGTAATTTCCCGGATATAAAAGGCGATACCTTTCGACGGATGTAGAAACTCGCCTTCAGTCAAGAACTTAGCAGAGATACTTTGTGCAACCTCGGCCTGACGTGTGCGAAGGGACTTAAGACTGCCTGGGATCAGAAAATGCGTCAGAATTGACATCATGATGGCCAGAATCAGGCCGTAAATGACAACCGGACGCATCATCCGCCAAGGCGAATAACCAGTTGCCTGCATCACCGTCAGTTCACTTTCCGTACTCAGCCTGTTGGTGACGTAAACCGCCCCGGCAAAGCCAGCAATCGGTAGAACGACGCCAATCACAGCCGGCAGTGTCAGTGCGGTGAATTCAAGGAAAACCCAAGCAGGCTGACCATCACCGATCAGCCGGTCGAACATTCTGACAGCTTTGTTGATCCAGAAAATTGATACCAGAACAAGGGCAAAAAACCCAAACAAAACCATGAATTGCGACAGCATGTATCTGTCGAATCTGGTCACGTTTTTCTCTCCTTGCTCGATGTATTTTTGTGCAACCTAGCTGAATTGATCGGGCAGGAAAACTGCTAACTGGTCAAGTTGATCAAGCCACGCTAGGACTAGGGTAATTCTTATTTACGGAGTCCCTCCATGACACAGCCCGCAGCCGTTACTTTTATTGAAACCGATCTTGAGCAAATCACGCAGGCCACAGGCCGGGTTGCTGTTATTATTACCCCAGATGGCAAAATGGATGCGGCGGCCCGTCGGGTGAACCGCCTGACCAAAGGTGCATTAAAGCGCCTGATTGAAAGTGACAGCTGGGCTGACATGAAATCCGCGCAGGTCAAAACCTTGGCTTGGCCTGTAGGGATGGAGGCGGAAGCATTGGATGTGGTGTGCCTTCCGCGGTCAGCCTCGAGCGAAGAGGCTCGCAAGGCGGGCGTAGCTTTGGGTAAACTCAAATCAGATGCCGCATGTCTGATTCTGGCCGGTCAAGTGCGTCGGGCGATGGATCTGGTGTTGGGGTTGCGGTTGCGTAGCTACGCCTTTAGCGCCCATAAAACCGCCAAGCAAAAAGAAAACGCGGCCATCACGGCCATGGTTGCAGATCCGCAAGAGGTTCAAGACGACGCTACAGCGCAAGATGCGATCTGTGAGGGCGTGTTTATGACCCGGGATCTGGTGTCAGAACCAGCCAACCACCTGACCACGACAGAGTTTGCAAACCGTATCGCCGCGATGGAAGACCTTGGGCTGAAGATTACCATTCTGGAAGAAGACGAGCTGCAGAAACTTGGTATGAACCTGCTGTTGTCGGTTGGATACGGTAGTGCAAGCCCATCAAAAGTGGCGGTCATGGAATGGAATGGCGGAACCAAGGACGAAGCGCCGCTGGCTCTGGTCGGCAAGGGAGTTGTGTTCGACACGGGTGGGATCAGCCTGAAACCAGCCGCTGGAATGGAAGAAATGACCATGGACATGGGGGGGGCGGGTGTTGTGACCGGGGTGATGCACACGTTGGCCCGGCGCAATGCCAGGGCGAATGTCGTCGGCTTGGTCGGGTTGGTGGAGAACATGCCGTCAGATCGCGCGACACGCCCCGGCGATGTTGTGACCTCGATGAAGGGTGACACGGTTGAGATCATCAACACCGATGCCGAGGGGCGTTTGGTGCTGGCGGATGTGCTGTGGTACGCGCAAAAAACCTACAAACCATCGGGAGTGATTAACCTTGCTACATTGACCGGGGCGATCATCATCGGCCTAGGGCATGAAAAGGCAGGAGTGTTTTCTAACAATGACAAGCTGTGCAACACTTTCCTGCGCGCCGCCGATAATGAGGGCGAAGGCGCATGGCGGATGCCATTGGATCAGGTCTATGATGACATGCTCAAAAGTCGCATTGCCGACATGAAGAACGTTGGCGGGCGCGCGGCTGGTTCCATCACAGCGGGTCAATTCCTACAACGCTATGTCGAAGACGACATGCCGTGGATCCACTTGGATATCGCAGGTGTGGCCAGTGTTTCATCAGACACGCCCTATGCGCCCAAAGGGGCCTCGGGCTGGGGTGTCATGGCGCTAAACCGGCTGGTGGCGGATCAGTACGAGGCAGACTGATGGGCGCGGCCTATTTCTATCACCTGACGCGCAAGCCGCTTGAGGCGACTTTGCCACTGTTGTTGGAAAAGGCCCTTGGCGCTGGATGGCGCGTGGCTGTGCGTGGCACTGACGCTGCGCACTTGAAATGGCTTGATGAAAAACTGTGGCTGGGGCCTGAGGAGGGGTTCCTGCCACATGGTGTTTCTGGCGGTGCACATGATGCGGATCAGCCTATTTTACTGACTACAGAAGCGCAGGCCGCCAACGCGGCGCAATGCGTGATGAGCGTTGACGGCGCTGCTATCACTCCTGAAGAAGTTACAGCACTTGAGAGGGTTTGCATTTTGTTTGATGGAAATGACCCGGATGCCCTGAATGCCGCAAGGGCTCAGTGGAAGGCGTTGACCGGGGCGGGATGCTCTGCACAATACTGGTCTGAGGAAAGCGGAAACTGGGAGAAAAAAGCGGAAAGTTAAGAGTTTAACGCCGCAGGACCATTTTTCCGTTGCTGATTTCGACACTATTCCAACGCTGTAAATAGTCCATTCCTAGCAAGGATTGATCTAAGTCGCCTTCATTCACAACTGCCCCGATATTGTTGTCTTCGAATGTTCCAATATTGAAAGTCTCGAGTTTGACAGGGGCAGTACGAACCTCGCCATTGGCAGTGTAAGCGCGGCTGAAATAATTCAAGCTATCTGGATCAAACCCGGCACGTTCGGCATCCTTTTGGGCCAAAACAATCTGACTCGCACCTGTGTCGATGACAAAGTGTATCGTTTCGCCGTTGACTTGTGCGGCAAGATAATAGTGCCCGTCGGATGCACGGGGCAGCGTGACACTGTCGGTGCCGATAATACCTGCGTGGTCGGCATTCATGCTTTGCTTGATATCACCCCACAGGCCAAATCCCGCGATCACACCGACAAAGATCAGCCCCCAGATCAATGCCTGCTGTGTCACCTTGCCCAAAGAGTCCCTGTTTTGCGCAAAGAACCAAAGCACGACAGCGCCCCCCAACAGGGACAGGTAGATCAGACTGGCGGTATCATCAGCGTTCATGTGATTGATATAGGGGCTTTATACGCCTGCCGCCAGACCAAAGCCGTGTAGCCCATCTAGAACGAACTGCACCGCCAGCGCGGCCAGCAACATACCCAAAAGCCGGGTTACAACGTTTGTACCTGTGCGGCCCAATGCGCGTTCCAATACACCCGCACCCAGAAAAAGAACCAGCACCATGGCAACGACGCTCAGCATGACGGCAATGACGGTGGCCAGACCCTGCGCGCCGGGGTTTTCCCCGGCCAGAAGGATTACGGTTGCAATGGCACCCGGGCCGCTGATCAGTGGAATCGCGAGCGGAAAGATAGACGGATCATCGGTTTCATCCTCTTCTTCCTCTTCAATCCGGTCTTCGCGGCGTTTTGTGCGGCGCTCAAACAACATATCCAAGGCGGTTAAGAACAATAATATGCCCCCGGCAATGCGAAAGGCAGGCATGGAAATACCGATGAAACCCAAAACAGCCTCGCCAAAGGCGGCAAACACAATCAGCAACAGCGCGCCAGTCAAGCAAGCTCTGATCGCAATGGCGCGGCGTTTTTGTGGGTTCATGCCTTGGGTCAGCGCCACAAATAGCGGCGCCAGACCAATTGGATCAATAATCACAAAAAGCGTCACAAAGGCGGTGATCAGAAATGCGGTGTCCATGGAGAGCCCATTATCTTTAGGATTTCACCTGCGTATCATCAGATGCGCAGAATCATGAAGGTTTTTCTGCCTTTTCCAGCCGTTCCAGCGACGCCATCCACAGGGTTTCTGCACGGTCCAGCCCGTTCATCACCTCGGAGTATTTCTTTTGCCAGTCGGCCGCGTCTGTCCCATGCATATCACCATACAGTGCCGGATTGGCCAAAATTGAGGCGATTTTGTCCCGCATATGGTTCAATTTTTCAACGCGTTCCTCGCATTTTCGAGCGTCCTTGCGCAGCTCCAGAATGAGATCACGAGAAGGGCGCTTGGGCTTGACGGGTTTTGGCTTTGCGTTGGATTTGACCAGTTTGGTCCCCTCCAGTAGCAAAGCGCGATAGCTTTCCAAATCACCCTCGTAAGGGTTCACGCGGCCATCTTTGACCAGCCACAGGCGATCGGCCACCAGTGATAGCAAGTGCATGTCGTGGCTTACCAAGACAACCGCACCGGAATATGCGGTCAGAGCCTCGACCAAAGCCTCGCGGCTCTCAATATCAAGGTGGTTTGTTGGCTCATCTAGGATCAGCATATGCGGTGCATCAATCGTGGCCAGCATCAGTGACAGACGGGCCTTTTGCCCACCTGACAGGCTTTTCACAATTGTATCGGCCTGTTCAGCACCGATGCCAAAGCCACCCAGCCGCGCGCGCAATTTGGAAGGCGTTTCCGTTGGGCGAAGGCGGCGCACGTGATCCAGAGGCGTCTCATCCAGATGCAACTCTTCTACCTGATGCTGCGCGAAATACCCGATACGCAGCGCAGAGGCCGCATAGGTGCGCCCATCCATTGGTTTAAGTTTTCCAGCTAATAATTTGGAAAGTGTTGATTTACCTTCGCCGTTACGGCCAAGTAACGCAATGCGATCATCTTGATCAATCCGTAGGTCCAGATGGCTTAGGATGGGCACGCCATCATATCCCACAGTGGTACCCTCCAGCCGAACAATCGGCGGTGATAGCTCCTCTGGTTCTGGAAAGCTGAACTTCTTGAGCGCGGCTTCTTGTGGTCGCGTAATCGGCTGCATCCGAGCCAGCGCTTTGATCCGGGCCTGTGCTTGTTTCGCTTTATCTGCCTTGTACCGAAAACGATCCACATAAGACTGCAGGTGAGCACGACGAGCATCTTGTTTTTTTGCCTCAGAATCTGCTGCGGCCAAACGGGCGGCGCGGGTCTGGGCAAAGGTGTCATAACCACCTTGATAGAGCGTCAACTTGCGATCTTCGAGGTGCAGGATTGATCCGACCGCACGGTTTAACAGCCCGCGATCATGGCTGACGATCAAAACAGTGTGCGGATAACGCGTTAGATAGCTTTCCAGCCACAATGCGCCTTCCAAATCAAGATAGTTGGTCGGTTCATCGAGCAGCAGCAAATCAGGTTGGGAAAACAGAACGGCGGCCAGTGCTACCCGCATCCGCCACCCGCCTGAAAAGGCAGAGCAGGGCATTTGTTGCGCCTCGTGATTGAAACCCAAACCCTTGAGGATCGAAGCGGCACGTGCTTCGGCGGACCAAGCATCGATATCAGCCAGTCGGGTCTGGATCTCTGCAATCCGGGCGCCATCTGTGGCAATATCCGATTCCGCAAGCAGATCGGCCCGTTCGGTATCAGCGGCCAAAACCGTGTTGAGGAGCGAGACCTCATTTCCGGGAACTTCTTGGGAAACACCGCCGATGCGAGCGCGGGCAGGCATGCTGATGTCACCGGTGTCAAGCGTCAGCTCACCTCGGATCAATCGAAATAGGGTGGTTTTGCCGGTGCCATTGCGGCCAACAATGCCAACTTTATGGCCCTCGGGAATGGTGGCAGTTGCATGTTCGATCAAAGGCCGACCAGCAACAGAGTATGATATGTCATTAAAGCGAAGCATGCCCCTCCCATGCCGGAATGATCGGTGCGCGTCAATCGCGGCTTTTCAATTCCCAATGTGCGTGGTATCGGGGCCGCAAATATGAAGGCGGGGCGGGGTGCCCGGCCATTTGAGTGAACTGAAAAAGAGGCTGACATGGCTGTTCAACGCACCTTCTCCATCATCAAACCAGATGCCACAAAACGCAACCTTACCGGGGCAATCGCAGCAAAATTCGAAGCTGCTGGTCTGCGCATCGTTGCCTCCAAGCGCATTCAACTGTCTTTGGCTCAGGCTCAGACGTTTTATGGTGTTCACAAAGAGCGCCCGTTCTTTGGCGAACTGTGTGAGTTCATGATCTCTGAGCCAATCGTTGTTCAGGTTCTGGAAGGTGAAGACGCCATTGCGAAAAACCGCGAAGTTATGGGCGCAACCAATCCAGCAGACGCTGCTGAGGGCACCATCCGTAAAGAATTCGCTTTGTCCATTGGTGAAAACTCGGTTCACGGCTCAGACGCGCCTGAAACCGCAGCAGAAGAGATTGCCTTCTTCTTCTCTGGTCTGGAGCTGGTGGGCTAAGCTCATCTGTCAACCAGATTACAAAGGAAAGGGCCGTCTCCGGCAGGGAGGCGGCCTTTTTTATGTTCGCATCAAATTGCGGCGAAGTCGTTAAAGACCTGAGCTGAAATCACCTTGGTCTGCTTTTGCAGGGAAGGTTTGGATTTTTTATCCGAAGGTTTCGGTTCAGGCGGTTTTTGTGCCGTAATAAACATGGCTTTACTCCTTAAAATACTCCCGCAGTCAGGCTTAGCGGTGAACTCTTTACACTTAAATCGAGCTCCTAAAGTGTGAATATTTTGCGCCCAAAATGTGGCAAAAATGTGGCGTGACAATTTGGTGACAGGACGAATTCGCGCCCTGAATTCTCGTAATGTATTGATTTTAAACTGTATAATTATAAGTACCCCTGTGGATAACTTGGGAGGGCACGGAGGGCATTCTGATCGCACTTTGCGCTTTTGTGGCGACAGTCTTCATGTCGTTGAAGGGTGTGTTCTTGAATTGGAAACAGTTAATTCAGGTGAATTTTGACCACAAAAAGTGAAAATCCACCGCGATATTGCATCACCGTAGCAGATTTTAGTTGCGGAGCGTAAGCTTTGCGTCCTGTGTATTGAGGTCGCGTTAATTCTTATTTTTTACGGTGTTTTCAGCGATCATCGAGATCATTTCAAACATGACTGCTGCTGCGGTCAGGGCTGTGATGTTGTTGGGGCTGTCCTTGGTCGGCATCATGCAGACGATATCGCCACCGATGATGTTGAGGCCACGTGCTGCGCGTAGGATGCCGACGGCCTCGTCTATATCAAACCCTTTCTCGCCGGGTTCCAGGTTGGACACACCGGGGGCAATGGTAGGATCTAAGCAGTCAAGATCAAAGGTGATGTAGACCGGGCGGTCGCCCAACACCTCTTTGGTTTGTGCCACAATGTCCTCTAACCCGCGTTTTCTGAACTCTTTCATGGTGACGATGTTGTAGCCATAGTCATAAGAGGGTTGCAGCCAATCGAGACTACGGGGATGACCGCGCAGGCCGATCTGCATCGAGCGGCTTGGGTCAACTTTGCCCTGATCGGCCAGATACGCCCCCCAATGAGCTGCGGATTTTTTGGCGCCGAGGAAGTGGTCGACTTTTGTAAATACATCGGTGTGTGCATCGAGATGAAGGAAGCTAACAGGTTGACCTTGAGCGATATTTCCACATCCCAATGCCTGCACGATACCACCGGTGATAGAGTGGTCCCCGCCAACAGACACTGGCCGTGCGCCAGCGGCATCAATGCGTTTGTAGAACTCAGTGATACGCTCAATACAGTCCTCGTTGTCATTGGCGCGGGGGAATGGCACATCCCCAACGTCGGCGATTTTTGCACTATTCCAAGGGTCTAGCTCAAACTCCATATGCACGCGGCGTTGTACGGCCGAGACATGACGCAAGGCACGCGGGCCAAGATGTTGATCGCGCTCAGTGGTTCCGTTGCCGGTGGAATGTGGGACGCCGACAAGGGCGATGTCTTGACCTTCGGGGGCTTCATGTGGCGCACGAAACATGGTGGGAATGCCCCACCAGTAAAGGTTTTCCATCATGGACTTCTGATATGGATCGGTCATTTTCTTTCCCTCATGCAACCTGTGGATTTATGTACATCCTGTACATGTTGTACGCGCAAAACGTACGCAAATCGCCAGATAAGGTACGAAACCCGCCCAAAGGGTGAAAAGCCGGCCTTTTCGTGCTCATCCTTCAGCTTGCAGGTCATCGACCAATGGTTGGAACCAGTCCCAGTTCTGGGCGGCGGTGTCGTTGACGACGAGGTATTTCTTGCGTTCATAAATCGGGGCTTTGGTCAGGTGGAACAAGCGGCCAGCTTGAACATGTTGTTCGGCCAGAGCGCGGGGCAGGTAGGCGGAGCCGCCGACCGATAAAAGATATTCCAATGCCCAACGGGAGCTATCAAAACTGGTACGGGCGATGCCGGCATAATGATAGGTTTCGGCATGCTGCTGGCGGTACTCTTCGCCGTGGTCGACAAAGATGTAATTTTTGCCTTCGCTGATGGGACTATCAGGCTCATCTGAGTATAGGACCAGTTGCTCTGATGGCAGGGCATAAACGGTTTGGGCACTGCGGGCGATGGTTTCATAGGTCAGGATCACATCAACAATCCCCGAGGTGAGCCAGCCTTCCAGCTCGCGCGCGCTGCCCTGATGGACCGAGACGGCCATTTCAGGGTGGCCAGAGACCACGCCATGAAAAAACGTCTGACCGGGACCGTGCCAAAGTTCTCGGTCACAACCAAAAGTGCAAACTGATTCCAGCCCGGCGGGCAGGTTTGTTTCATATCGGGCCTGCCGCCAGAGCCCCACCATGATCCGAGCATATCGAAGCAGTTTGGTGCCAGCGGGGGTCAAGGTGGTGCCGGATTTTTGCCGGTTCAGGAGTTGCTGGCCGACCTCTTCCTCCAGCGTTTTAAGGCGCGCGGTAACAGTTGATTGCGTGACATTCATCTTTTGCGAGGCGCGGATCAGGTTGCCGGTTTCGACAATGGCGAGGAAAGTCTGGAGCGAGGTAATGTTCATAGAGGATTTATAATTCGGATTTTTCGAACTTATCAAGCAAAACAATTCGTTTTTCAAAACTATGATTTTGTGACAAATCTGGTGACATCATCAGAAACGCGAACAGGTGGGAAATGATTATGCCTGATATTGAACAAAACCTAGCAGCGCGGGATGAGTTTATCTCTGCTATGCGCGGTGTGGCCTCTTCGGTCACGGTTGTCACCACAGACGGGCCAGCGGGTAAGCTGGGCGCAACTGTCAGTGCCTTTTCATCGGTTTCAGCCGATCCGCCAACTGTATTGGTCTGCCTATTTGCCGAAAGCCGCATCGCGAAGGCTGTGATGGAGAATAGTGAGTTTAGTGTGAACGTTCTGGCCGAAAGTGCCGCGCATATCGCGGATCGCTTTGCAGGGCGCCATGACGCAGAAGTGTCAGACCGGTTTGATAGCATTGCCCATAGCAAATCCACTCACGGAATGCCGGGTATTACCGGAGCCACGGTATTTTGCTGTGATTTGCAGCAGGCCGTGCGCTCGGGTAGCCACCTGATTGTGCTGGGCCAAGTGCGCAGCGTCAGAGATGGCCAAAGCCGCCCGCTGACCTATCGCGATGGCAACTATCATAGCGTTGTACCGCAAGACCAAGCCATTGCCTGTGCGGCTGAGTGAAAGAGCAAAGAATGACAACAACCTATGAAATGCTGATCGACGGCAAATGGGTGGGTGCCTCGGATGGGGGCACCTTCGATACGTTTAACCCGACAACGGGCAAGGTCTGGGCGACTGCGCCGGAAGCCACGGCAGACGACATAAATCAAGCGGTCGAAGCGGCCTATGCGGCTTGTTATGAAGGTCCTTGGGCCAAGATGACCCCAACGCAGCGTGGGCAGTGCCTGCGTCGTTTGGCAGATCTTTTGGCTGATAAATCCGAAGAACTGGGCGCGATTGAAACCCGCGACAGCGGCAAGATGCTCAAGGAAACCCGTTGGCAGGCGAAATACATCAGTGAATTCCTGCAGTTCTATGCGGGTGCTGCGGATAAAATCAATGGTGACACATTGCCGATTGATAAGCCGGACATGTTTGTGTTCAGCAACCGCGAGCCCTTGGGCGTGATTGCGGCCGTTGTACCCTGGAATAGCCAGCTGTTTTTGACGGCAGTAAAGATTGGCCCGGCGCTGGCGGCGGGCAATACCGTGGTGCTGAAGACCAGCGAACACGCGCCTGCGGTGATTTTGGAATTTGGTAAACTGATTGCCGAGGCGGGAATTCCCGATGGCGTGGTCAACATTGTCACCGGTCACGGTGATCCGTGTGGCAAGGTGTTGACCAGCCATCCCTTGGTGGCGCGCATTTCATTCACCGGTGGGCCAATGGCGGCCAAACATGTGTTGATGAATTCGACCAAAAACTTTGCCGAGGTATCGCTGGAACTGGGCGGAAAATCCCCGTTCATCGTGTTTGACGATGCGGATCTGGACAGTGCGGTGAATGGGTCAGTTGCTGGGATCTTTGCAGCCTCTGGGCAAAGCTGTGTGGCGGGTTCGCGCCTGATCGTGCATGAGGATGTGGCCGATGAATTCATCGCTCGTATGGCCAAGATCGCAAATGGCATCAAGATCGGTGATCCGATGCTGGATGAAACTGAAATGGGGCCGCTGTGTACCCGTGGACAAGTCGACAATATCGAAAAAGAAGTGGCTTACGCAGTTGAGCAGGGCGCCAAGCTGGTGTGCGGTGGCAAACGTGCAGATGCCAGCAGTGATTTGTTCTTTGAGCCGACCATTCTGGATTGCCCCAGTTCCGATCTGAAAATCGTCGATACCGAGTTGTTTGGCCCGGTATTGTCGGTGTTGCGGTTCAAGACAGAGGCCGAAGCGTTGGCGCTGGCCAATGATACCGAGCACGGTCTGGCGGCGGGGATATTTACCCGTAACAGCGCGCGTGCCTTGCGGATGTCGCGGGCCGTGCGGGCCGGGATTGTCTGGGTCAACACCTACCGTGTGATTTCGCCGGTCGCAGAATTTGGCGGCATGAAGAGCTCAGGCTATGGCCGCGAAAGCGGATTTCAGGCTGTCTATGACTACACCCGTCCCAAAACCGTTTGGATGAATCTTTCGGAAGAACCGATTGCAAACCCATTCCAGCCGCGCTGATGGCTTGCGATACATAAAGGAGTAAAAACATGAAGTTCCAACTGGCAATTAATCTTGAGCGCATGACCCCGGAGACCGATATGAAAGCGGTTCGGGATCACACGCTGGAAATGGTCAAGATGGCCGATGAGGCCGGGTTCGAAATCGCTTGGGCGGCCGAACACCACGCGATGGAAATGACCATTGCGCCGAACCCGTTCCAGATATTGACCTGGTGGGGTGAGCATACAAAGAACATCCGTCTGGGTGTGGGTGTTGTGAACGCAGCCTACTGGCATCCGATCAATTTGGCCGGTGAAGCGGCGTTCCTTGATTTGGTTAGTGATGGCCGTCTGGAATTTGGTATCGGATCGGGTGCTTACCAGCGTGAGTTTGACCGGATGAAGCCGGGCCTCGATCAGCGTGACAGCTGGCGCTATATGCAAGAAATGCTACCGGTGGTGCAAAAGTTGTGGGCAGGTGACTATGAGCATGATGGCGAGTTTTGGCAGTTCCCAAGCGCCACGTCCTGCCCCAAGCCGGTGCAAGATGAGGTGCCTGTCTGGGTCGCTGCGCGTGCACCGATCACCTTTGACTATGCGGTTGAAAACAACTGCAACATCATGAGCTGGCCGCTGACCATGCCCTTCTCAGAGGCAGAAACCTATCGCCAGCGTCTGGACGAGTCGATTGCCAAGAACGGCGGCAAATACGAGGGCCGTTGGTCGATGATGCGTCACACATCGGTTTACGATAACGAGGCGGACCGTCAGGCGGCGATTGACTCCATCCGTGTGCAGCTGAGCCAATTTGGCAACCTGCTGATGAAGTCGGGTGATGTGGTTAACGGGTTCCCCGAGCAGGTGCCACTGGATAGCCTTGAGGGCAATGCGCGGGTCGATCCGCAGATGCTGGAAGAGAACCTGATGTTCGGCTCGCCCGAGCAGGTGGTCGAGAAGCTCAAGCCTTATGAGGAACTCGGGGTGGATGGATTCATCTACTACGCCTCGATGGGAATGGATATGGAGCAGCAAAAACGCTCATTAAAGCTGTTCATCGAACAAGTTATGCCAAAATTTGCCTGATAGGGCAGTACGTTAAGAAGGAAAAGACAATGACGGTAGAAATCCGCCGCACGCTGGTCACGGTGCAGACCACGTATAAAGAAGGCTGGAAAGAGGTGACTGAGCCAACCAAGATGGTTGCGGCTATGGCGATCATCAAGAACCCTTGGTTTGGTCGCGGCCATGTTGAGGACCTGAGCCCTGAAATTCGCGAACATGGTCCAGTGCTGGGCAAGCTGCTGACTGACATGATCCTGAAAGAAACCGGCGGCACGGTCGAAGGTTATGGCAAGGCTTCGGTTGTCGGAATGGGCGGCGAGCAGGAGCACGGTCAGGGGCTGACGCATACGCTGTGGTTCGGCAACCAGTACCGGGATGCGGTGCAGGCGAAAAGCTATCTGGTGTTTTCCAACACCCGTGGTGCAGCGGGCACATCGCTGGTGATCCCCTGCATGGATAAGGACGATGGCGGGCGCCGCTCGCACTACCAAACGATCCATACGTGCGTGCCTGATGCACCGGCTGATGATGAGATTATCATCGCACTGGGCGCGACGCTGGGTGGCCATCCGAACCACCGGATCGGGAACCGTTATAAGGACCTCGAAGAGATGGGACATGATGTCGATAATCCGGCGGGGGTGTAAATGCACATCAGTTCGAGCGGAACGGCATATGAACTGACCGGACCAGAAGGGGCGCCCGTTGTGGCGCTCATTCATGGTTTGGGGATGGATCGGCATAGTACCTGGGGCGCGATTGCCCCGGTGCTGGCTGAAAAATACCGCGTGTTGAGCTATGATCTATGTGGGCATGGGGCAACTGCCATACCGACCGATAAGCCCAGCCTGACGGTGTTGAGTGAGCAGCTGATCAGCCTGATGGATGAATTGGGTATTGAGCAGGCGGCTCTGGTTGGGTTCTCGCTGGGCGGGATGATCAACCGGCGTTGTGCGATGGATCACCCAAGCCGGGTTTCGGTGCTTGGCATTCTGAATTCACCGCATGAGCGTGGTGAAGAACAGCAAAGACTGGTCGAAGAGCGCGCGCGCGATACGAGTGCAGGCGGGCCGGGGGCCACTATTGATGCCACGTTGCAGCGCTGGTTTACTGAAGGTTTCCGAAGGAAACACCCCGAACAGGTGACCGCTGTACGGGATGTGGTGATGGCAAACCATCATGAGAACTATGCCCTTCACAGACAGGTTTTGGCTGAAGGTGTGGTTGAGCTGATCCGGCCAGAGCCACCTATTACACATCCAACATTGGTGGTGACCTGTGAATTTGACAGCGGATCGACCCCGGCGATGAGCTGGGCGATTGCGCGTGAAATTGGCGAGGCCGACGTGGTGATCATACCGGATTTGCAGCACTTGGGCCTAATTGAGCAACCCGAGCTGTTTGCGGCTCCGGTGATGGAGTTTTTGAGCCGCTTAGACGGCTAAAGAGATAGAGGGAGCGCGAGATGAAAAAGATGACAGGCGGGCAGGCCGCAGTTGAGGCGCTGAAGGCCGAAGGAACATCTCATGTGTTCGGGTTGATCGGGTCAGCCACAATGGAAATGTTCGACGCGCTTTATGACGCGGAAGAGATCAAATTCATCGGCGTGCATGATGAACGTACGGGTACGCATATGGCGGATGGTTTTGCCCGGATGAGCGGCGAGGCTGGCGTCATTCTGGCGGGGCAAAATGGCCCCGGTGTGACCAATCTTGTGACCGGTCTGGCGCAGGCCAAGGCGGCCTATTCACCAGTGGTCAGTATTGGTGGCGCGCTGGCCTCAGGGCATCGGTATCGTGATGCCTTTCAAGAGGTGGATCAGGACGCACTGTTCAAGCCTGTTACCAAGAAAACATGGACAGCAACAGCAGCAGACCGCGTGCCTGAGATGTTTCGCGAAGCGTTCCGCGAGTCTATGGCGCCGCGGCGTGGTCCGGTGCAATTGAACCTGCCACGTGATGTTCTGGCAGCAGAGGCCGAGTACGAGCCGCTGCAAACGCGCGATCAGTACCGGCCCTTCATGGCCCCGGCGGGCGCGCCCGAAGCTATCGCCCGTGCAGCGGCTTTGCTGAGTGCAGCAGAGCGCCCGGTGATTATTGCCGGGGGCGGGATCAAAAACACGGGTGGCGCGGATCAGTGCATGATGCTGGCCGAGGCGCTCAATTGCCCGGTTGTGACCTCTCCGGGGCATGGCGATGCTGTATCGTTTGGTCATCCGCTTAATGCGGGGCAGATGGGGCCACGTGGTAACGTGGTCGCCTCGCGGTTGGTGAAAGAGGCGGATGTTATTCTGGCGCTGGGCACGCGTGTAGGGTTCAACGCGACCTTCTATACCTATGACAATATCAATCGAGACGCCAAGATCATCCATGTCGAGATGGAACCAACGGCAATTGGACGTTACTTCCCGGCGGAAATAGGGATCATGGGCGATGCGCCAACAGTGGCGGATCAGTTGCGTTATGAAGTTGAAAAGGGTGAAAACCGTGCGAAAGCAAACGCCTGGACTGAGACGTTCAAGGCGGAACGCGCAGCATATTTGGCCAAACGCGACGCAGATGCGCAGGTGGACGCGATGCCGATTCACCCCTCGGGCCTGTTCAAAACGCTGCGCGATGTCATGCCGCAAGATGCGGCGGTGACGATGGATGCGGGCACGTTGTGTTTGCAAGCCACCGATGCGTTGAATTACTGGCAGCCGCGCAGTCTATTCACACCGCTTGATTTTGGATTGGTCGGCTTCTCATTCGCTTGTGGGTTGGGAATTAAGCTGGCGGCACCGGAACGGCCGGTGATTTCATTGATGGGGGATGGTGGGTTTGGCATGACAGTATCAGAGCTGTCGACAGCTGTGGATCATGGCATTAACACAGTAACCATTGTGATGAACAACCGTTGCTGGGGGGCTGAAAAAGCCTATCAACGTGACTTCTTTGGCGAACGCTACATTGGTGCGGATATCTCTAGCCCACCGTTTGACAAGTTGGCCGAACTGTACGGTGCCAAAGGCTATCACGCTGAAACGCTGGATGAGATGGCACAGGCGATTGAAGACGCGCTGACCTGTGGCAAACCTGCGGTGATTGACACCATGGTTGATCCAGCTGCACTCTATTCTTTCCGAAGGGACAGTTTCAAACACAGAGGGGGCTAAGCCATGCTTGTGCAGAAGATCACACCGGCCATCGGAGCGGAAATTGACGGGGTGGATTTGACCGTACCTCTGACTGCTGAGGTCACAGAGGGCCTGTATCACGCGCTGTTGGAGCATCAGGTGATCTTTCTTCGCAAGACCGAGATCACCCCCACCGCACATATGGAGCTTGCCGCCAGCTTTGGTGAGATTGATGAGCCGCATCCGCTCTATCCGCATGTTGAGGGGTTTGAGCGTATTGTGAAGTTGGAAAACGACAGCGGCGCACCGCCCGACACAAACAGCTGGCACACCGATCTGACGTTCAAGGCGCAGCAGCCCTTTGCCTCGATTCTTGTGGCGCGGGTGGTGCCCGAGGTGGGGGGCGATACCATGTGGTCCAGCTGCTATGCGGCCTATGACCGCTTGTCTGACGGGATGAAGGCCGATCTGGAGGGGTTAGAGGCTGTGCATGACATGGGGGATTTCCGCAATTCCTTTGGTACCAGCCCGCAGACGCTGAATGATGGAATGGCACGGTTTGGGCACAATATCCGGCCTTTGATTGGAGTGCATCCGGTCACGGGTCGCAAGTTTCTCAATTACAACGAGGCGTTTGTCACCCATATCATTGGGATGACCACTAATGAAAGCAATGGCTTGCGCGTGTGGCTGGCCAATCACATGAACAAGCCTGAGGACCAAATTCGCTGGCGTTGGCAGGCCGGCGATCTGGCGATGTGGGACAACCGTTGCACCATGCATTATGCGGTGGCGGATTACCTGCCGGCGTACCGCTGCATGAACCGGATCACCGTGGTCAAAGACCGCCGCGAAGGCACCCAGATGAAAGAGGTATCATGACTGAAAACAGCTATCCCGCGACCGAGGCGCAACGCCAGACTGAGGACTGGAACCCGATGTGGGACAAGCTGGCCGAGATGGACCCGGAGTATCTGGAGGCGTTTTTGGCCTTTCGTGCCGTGCCACAAAAGCAAGGGCCTCTGCCGCAAAAAACCAAAGAACTGATCTTTATCGCCATCAATGCCGCCACCACGCATCTGTGGGCCCCCGGCGTGCGCCGCCATATGCAAAACGCCCTGCGCGAAGGAGCCACGCAGGAAGAAATCATGGAGGTGCTGCAGCTGACATCAATCATGGGGATCCATTCGATAGCGCTGGGAATGCCGATTTTGAATGAAGAGCTGGAGAAGATGGACGGGTAGGGGCTGCAATGGCAGTTATGCGGACAAACCTGCCATTCGGTCCTATGATCTGAACGACAGGTTTGAACAGAAACCGACTTCACTGGGGGCGCCGCCGGGGCTTCACATCTAGTACATGTGTTTGTGATATAGGTTATCCATCAAAGTCGATCACGCAAGCCTTGGCAGACTACACGTAGTCCGGCGCATCCAGAGTTTCGCCATTCATGTTACCTTCCACTGCTGCGACATAAGCTTTGGCGGTATCGGCGGCGGACAGGCCGGAACTTGGATCCATGCTCATCTTTTCCATTGTTTCTTTGACGAAGACAGGGCTGATCGTATTCACCCGCAAACCGCGGTCAAGCTCAAGTGCGGTTGCCTTCGCAAAGCTTTCAAGCGCCCCGTTTGCCAGGCTGATCACAACCGAGCCAGGCATAGGTTCACGAGATAGGATGCCCGCTGTCAGTGCAAATGAACCACCATCGTTGACATAGCTCTGACCGACGCGAACCAGATTGACTTGCCCCATCAACTTATTGCCCAGAGCCAGCTCATATGCCGCATCGTCCAGGTCATTGAAGGGGGCGAACCCAGCCAGTCCAGCAGTGCTTATGACGGCGTCAACCTTGCCGACCGTTTTGAACATCGCCTCGATGGAGGCTTTGGAACCAAGGTCAACTTTGACACCGCCATCGCTGTATCCGGCCCTGATCACGTCGTGATTTTCTGAAAGGCTGTCTGCAACTTTGCCTCCGATCAAGCCAGTGGCCCCTACGATAAGGATTTTCATGAGTATTCTCCGATTTGAATTGAGAGTGCCGCGCCGCCACAGTTGTTCTTATGCAGCGCGGCAGGATGGGTGATGTTATGGTTTAACGCTGTAATCCATTTCGAGAGGTGCAGGACCAGTCGCAGGGCCAACCAATTGCTCGATTTGCAGGCGGAAGCGTTCGACCAGATCACGTTTCAGCATAAAGCGATGGAAGTCAGCAGGAGAGGTGTTGTAGTGCAGATGGGACTTGTATCCACCGGGTGCTTCAATATCCATGCGTGCCGGGAATTGCAGCCATTTCCCTTGGAAGTTTTCAGACAGCATCCAGTTCAGATAGAGTTTAGCCGCTGCTTTGTTTTTTGCATCGGTTGGAATAGCTGCGGCCTGGAACCAGGTCAGAAAGAAGTCTTCTTCGGGCAATACAAGACGCGTATCACTGCCTTCCCACGGAACAAACGCCCAGGATGTTGTAAAGCTTGCGCCATACCATCCATTGTCGATGGCGACGTAAGGCATAGATGTGCCGCGGACCCAGGTCGGTTCCATTGCGACGAGTTTCTCAAGATACTCCCAACCGTATTTTTCCTTCAGGTTCCAGAACTGGTACAGTACGGCATCATCCGTGTGTGGGTAAACTAGGATCAGTTTGCCCTTTAGTGCCGGGTCAAGATAATCCATCGCATCGCGCGGGGCGTCCGCATCTGCAATGACGCTGTTGTTGTAGACATTGGTGAAGGCCACGCCGAACAGGCCTGTCCAGTTGCCATGCGGGTCTTTGTAATCCGGATGACCTTTTCCCAGTTCTTTGGCTTGTAACGTTCCAGCAGTCCGCGCTCGGCGTAGTAATCAAAGTCGTGCAGCGTTTGCAGCTGAATGATGTCCGGCACGTTCTCGTTATCAACGTCTTTGCGCGCATTGTCATAGCGTGAGGCATGATAGAAACTCAGGTCAACACTGTGGGTCAGTTTGATTTCCGGAAAGCGCTCTTTGAACATATTCAGGTAATAATCAGCCTGATCGTCCTTATCGCCCCCGGCTCGAATAACCAGCTCTCCACCTTCGGCAACCGCCTCTGCGTAAAGCTGCTCGATTGACTTGGTTGCAACTTCTGTTGCAAGCGCTGAGGTCGCAAAAAGTGCGCTTGCCACGATACTAAATATTGTATGTTTCATTGTCTTTTCCTTTCCGTTAGTTCGGCGAATGCGCCGCAATGTCTTTGCCGGTGGCATAGTCGTAAGATCGGGTAATGATGGTTTTGACGATCTCCTGCTCTTGCGCGTCACGAGGTGAGAACACCATCACCAGCCCGACAGGCCGATGACCGCTCAGAACCAGCGTGTGATGTTCGCCAAATCCGCTTTCAATAACGGCAAGCGCATCATCATGCTCCAGTTTCAGGTGCATACTTCCGTTGTCGGGATACGGGTGAATATGTGCAAATTCCCGGCCAATCATAAAAGCTTCGGCGTTGCACGATGTGCCGTCACACAGCACCATGGCGCGCGCGCCGGGCACAGAGATTTGGCTGTGATGATTTTCTATATCGGGCAAGCCAAAGGCCCAATCACGCAATTGGTCGATGGTCTCATCAGGACCATGCTGATTCAGCTGTGAATGTGGAATACCGTGCGAGGTGTCCGGTTTGGCCCCCACCCGTTTGGGAAGGTTCAGAATATTGCTCATGACATTTCTCCAACTTGGTGTTTGTCAGAGATAGATTGAAGTTTAGCGCAAAGTAATTCACAGTGTCAGCAAGGAGAGCTTGCATGAATGCACAGACACTGGATTGGAGTGATATCCCCTATGTGCTTGCCGTCTGCGAAGCCGGCAGCCTGTCCGGTGCTGCACGTCAATTGGGGGTCAACCATTCGACGGTGTTTCGCAGGATCGAAGGGGTGGAAACTCGGTTAGGCGTTACCCTGTTCGAACGGTTAAGCCACGGCTACATCATGACCGCCGCGGGCGAGCACTTCTTTCGAAATGCGCTTCAATTGCGCGACGGCATGAATATCATCCAACGGGAACTGGGTGGCCAGGACCTGCGATTGGCCGGTGCGTTGACAGTGACGACAACAGATTCACTGCTCCACTGTCTGGCGCCAGTGTTTTCGGCATTCCAAAATGAATATCCTGACATTGAGTTGCGGCTTCTGTCGGGTACACGTCTGCTTGATTTGATGCAGCGGGACGCGGATATAGCCCTACGCCCCACGAACAAACCGCCGGAACACTGGATTGGACGGAACCTGTCACCGCTCGCCTATGCGGTTTACGCACAAAAAGCCTATCTGGAGGCTTTGCAGGATCAGCCCGTAACCGAGCAGCGGTGGATTCGCCTGAACGACAACCTCAACCAATCCCCGATGAGCCAGATAACGCTCGAACACAAGCCGGACGGCGCAGGTGTGACATTGTGCGATTCATTGATGGGGGTCTTTGATCTAGTGCGCTTTGGTCTCGGGTTTGGGGCATTGCCGTGCTATCTGGGCGAGACTTGCCATGATCTGGTGCGTGTGCATGACCCTGATGAGCGGTTTAACTCAGATCTATGGATGCTCGCACATCCCGATATTCGCCGAAGTGCTCGTGTCCACGCATTCTTTGAGTTTGCAACCAAGAACATTCGGAGCGCCGGATTTCGGCTCCACTAAAGCTCTACTGAATTTACCGAATACAACGACCGCTCACCACATGCAGGCGATACTGCAACGGACAGGAAAACGGCATGAACGGATTCTCGCCGGGATGTTTGATCGTCCGAAAACTTAATCACACAGCGATTGCAGCAAAGAAGATGCCTCCAACTGTCTGGCCGACTAAGACGCCATGCGCACCCATCCACCCCGTGATCACAATCACAAATGGCCAGGTGCCAAGCGTATGACGGCCCCAATTGATCCAGCTTGAGTAGGTTGGATGGCCTAGGTTGTTGAAAGACGCGTTTGAGACATAGATCGCGCCGTAAAGAAATTGGCCAGTGCCAGCGGTCCGCAAAACCAGAACAGCAACACCCGCGCATCACCCTATGCATAGAACATATCCGCCAATGGCACACGCAGAAGACAGAGCAGCAGTGTCGCAAGGCAGGCATAGGCGGTCAGGAACTTTAGTCCGTCAATGTAGCTCTTGCGCAACCGGTCCATGCTGGATGCCCCGAAGTTTTGCCCTATGATTGGGTCAATGGCGCCGGACGGTGCAGAACGGTGGAAAAGGTGACAAGTAGCCTCGCTGACCAGATGACCGGACGCGCCTCTCTGCACCAGCAGTCGCCGCTGTCAGGCAGTATATTCTGAGCACTTGCAATTCAGACTAAAGTGATTGCGCCGAAGCCATTTTGGTTGGCATCATACCGGCTTGAGTAACCAGTTTCGGGCGAGTTTTCCTTTTCTTTTTGCCTATATAGCAGACATTGGCCGCATCGCAGAAAATCGGCGCAATGGGCTCACTGCCGACATCCGTTAAAAATAGTCAGTTTAGGACCTGTCTCTAAAACTTTGCCCCGGTACCCTGCAATACGCCATGTTCCATGGCGTAGCGGGTGAGACCGGCGGTGGAGCTGATGCCGAGTTTGCGTTTGATGTTTTTGCGGTGGGTCTCAACGGTGCGGATCGAGATATCGAGGTCCTGCGCCACGTCTTTGTTGGATTTGCCCTGCGCCAGTTGCAGCAAGATGGTTTGTTCGCGGTTGGTGAGTTGCTCGCGGTCGGGTTGATTGGCGGGATTCAGAGACCCTTGTGCACCGGTGCATAGATATTGCTGTCCGGCCATCACCGCCTGAATGGCCTGTTTGATCTTTTCTGTCGGCACATCCTTGAGCACGTAGCCCACAGCACCGTGGTTGAGGGCTGACGAGATGTATTCAGGGCTGTCATGCATTGAGAGGATCAGAATGCGGGTTTCGGGGCGGCGTTCCAGAATGATTTCGGTAGCTGACAGCCCCCCGATGCCGGGCATGTTGAGATCCATCAAGATAACGTCAGGGGTCAGCACCTCGACCTGATCGATGACTTCCTGCCCGTTTGACAGGGTGCCAATCACATTAATTTGCGGATCATTTTCGAGGATGAACTGGATGCCTTCGGCCACCATCGGGTGGTCATCGACGATCAGAACACGGATGGCGGCGGATGTCATGCGGCGGTCCTCTTTTGCTCTGCGCTGCTTTTCTCTGGGGGTAACATATGGCTCAGGGGGACAGTGGCTTCAATCTTTGTACCATTGGGGTCTGAGCGGATGATCAGCGTTCCATTCAATTGCTCTAATCGTTCCTGCATATTGCGCAGGCCAAGCCCGCTGGAGGGGGTGGAGGGCGCATCATCATTAATGCCGCATCCATTATCGTGGATTTTGAGCGTGGCACCATGGCTGTGACCGCGCACATCGATGGAGACGCAGGTGGCACCAGAATGGCGTTCCACATTGGTCATCGCCTCTTGGGCAACACGGTAGAGGGCTATCTTGGCCTCGTCATCCAGACGGTTACGAAAGACAACGGTTTCGAACTCAGTCTCGATCCCGGTGCGCTTGCCAAAATCATCCGTTAGCGCCTTGAGGGCGGGGCCTAGACCAAGATCATCAAGCACGCCGGGGCGCAAGTCGCGGCTGATGCGGCGGACCTCTTGGATGGCACCCCCAAGGTGATCAAGGCCGCGATCCAGCATATCGCCAGCGGCGGGGTCCTCGTTGGCAAAGCGGCGTTTGGCGGCCTCGAGCGTGTAACGCACGCCGACAAGGATTTGACTGATGCCATCGTGCAGTTCGCGGGCGACGCGACCGCGTTCTTCCTCTTGCGCATCAAAAACCCGTTGAGTCAGCTTTTTGAGCTTGGCATCAGCAAGGCGGCGTTCGCGGATGTTGATGAATAGCCCCGAAGTGAAAACCAGCGCCAAGGCGGCCAAGGTGATGCCGCCTATATAGAGGAAGGTACGGCGCACACGGGCCTCAACTCCGGCGCGGGCGGCGTTCACGGTGGCCACAACATCATCGATGAATACGCCAGTGCCCACGGCCCAGCGCCAATCCTGCAGGCCGATGACATAGCTGACCATGCGGGCATTTTTCCCAGTGCTTGGCTTGGTCCATTCATAGCTGTGGTATCCGCCGCCTGAACGGGCAATGCGGATCAGTTCTTGCGTGATCGGGATATGATTGGCGTCTTTCAGATCCATCCAGTTGCTGCCAATCAGGTCAGTTTGGCGTGGGCTGACAAGGTTGGTGCCATCATAGTCATAGACAAAAAAGTAGCCGTCTTGGCCGTAAAGCGTGGCCGACAGGATTTGACTGACCTCCAGCATGGCCTGATCATCATCCGGCGCGGCGCGACCGTAGATATTGATGAAAGAGGTGCGGGCGATGGAGAGGTAGTTTTTAAGTTCAGCCCGTTTGGCGGCAATCAGTTGTTGTTCGAGTGCGCTGATCTCCCGCTCAGCCAATTGGCGCGATTGCAATGTGACCAGCACAGAAATCACCACCGCCGCCAGCAAGAACGGCAGTGTGGCGATTAGAAACAGCTTTTGGCCGTAGTTCAGCCAAGGGCGATCGGAGAGCAAACGCATGGGGATTCGATAAGGCCAATGGGCTGGAATTCCCAGAAAAATACGAGGGTCTGGTGATATTTTATGACCAAACCGAGGTTTTCTACGCAGTAGTCGGTATTTTCAAATGATTGTGAGCGGGCTACGGTTTGGGCACGAAAAGATCCGCGTGCGGGATTTATAACCTGTACGCACATAACGACTTGGGAGGAGACCTAAATGGATCGTCGTTCTTTTTTGACAAAAACAGCATTGGGTGGCACGGCAGCGGCTGCATCAACACTGGCCGCACCGGCTTATGCGCAGGGTAAGCGCACGTTGACAATGGTCACCAGCTGGGGCCGTGGCCTTGCTGGCGTGTTTGATGCGGCGCAAAAATGTGCTGACAACATTAACGCCATCACCGATGGCTCGCTGACCGTTGAAATCAAAGCCGCAGGCGAGTTGGTTGGCGCGTTTGAAGTGTTTGACGCTGTGACCTCGGGTCAGGCGGATATGTATCACGCAGCTGACTATTATTTCGTGAACCAGCATCCGGGCTTTGCCTTCTTTACTGGCGTGCCATTTGGCATGACCGCGACCGAACTGAACAACTGGTATTACCACGGCAATGGTCAGGCCATGCATGACAAGCTGGGTGAAATCTTTGGTTTGAAATCCTTCCTTGGTGGCAACACTGGTACACAGGCCGGTGGCTGGTTCTTGAATGAAATCAAAGGTCCAGAAGATTTCAACGGTCTGGCGTTCCGTATGCCGGGTCTGGGTGGTAAGGCCCTTGGCCACATGGGCGCATCTGTTCAGAACATTCCGGGCGCAGAAGTGTATACCTCACTGGCGAACGGATCCATTCAGGGCACCGAATGGATCGGTCCTTGGGCGGATGAAAAGGCTGGCTTCCAGGAAATCACCAAGTTCTACTACACTGCCGGTTTCCACGAGCCAGCAGCCGGTCTGTCTTTGGCGACCAATCTGGAAGTCTTTGAGAGCCTGACACCTGCACAGCAATCGGCGATCGAGGTTTCCGCAGGTCAGGCCAATGTCTGGAACCTGAGCCAATTCCTGATGAACAACGGTGCCGCTCTTGAGCGCCTGCGCGCTGGTGGCGTGAATGTTCTGGAATTCCCTGACAGCGTTTGGGATGCGATGGGTGCAGCGTCACAGAAAGTCTATGACGAATTCATGGGCGACGAGTTGTTCAAGGAAATCTATGATGACTATGTCACTTCGATGAAAGCTTCGTCAGGCTGGTTGACCAACTCTGTTGGTGCATACCGCGCACAGCGTGACCGGGTTCTGGGTTAATCCATATCGGTTTTAAATTTGGCAGGTCCCGATGTCCGGGGCCTGCTGACCAACAACAGATCAAAAAGATCTGAAAGATAATACGCGGGGAAGATGATGCTGGACGCACTTGTCTGGTTTTTCCAGAATATAGGACTGGCTTTTTACAACTTTGGCTATGCGGTCTCGCATCCGGGGACTTGGCTGGATTGGTCCAACAAAGAATCGATTATGCGCTTTGTCTACTACGGCGGTTCGGTCGAGTTTTTCTTTGTTGTTTTTACAACCTTTTTGGTGGTGACGGCCATCGGGTTTTGGAAAAACGCCTTCATGTGGGGCTGCGTTCGGGTGCTGGAAGGCTTTGCCAACACGGTGGGCCGGTTCTTTGCTTGGGCTGGTCTGTTGATGGTTCTGCAGCAGATCATTATCGTCTTCATGCAGCGTATTTTTGCGCGACCTGACATCATATTCGGCTTTGGTGTGCCGTTTCAAAAAGACATCAGTTGGTGGGCTGAAGAGCTGAAGTTCTACAACGCCATGGTGGTGGCGCTGTGTTGCACTTACACGTTTGTTCAAGGCGGACATGTTCGGGTGGATCTGTTTTATGCCGCTGTGAAATTCCGCACTAAGAAACTGATCGATATGATCGGTAGCCTGCTGTTCATGATGCCGATGGCGGTGATCATGTGGATGTATGGTTGGTATTTTATGTGGCGTCACCTGATCACGCCAAAACCATCGGCCAGTGACACGTTGGAGCGCCTTTTGCTTAAATCGCGTGCCGTGCGCTGGAATGTTGAGACCATCGGCTTTAGCCCAAATGGGTTTAACGGGTATTTCCTGTTCAAAATCTTGCTGCTGGCATTCTGCGGGATGGTCTTTTTACAAGCAATCGCGTTTTTCTACCGCTCTTATCTGGAACGAAAAGAGGGTCAGGAAAGCGAAGGAAAATATCTTGACCGCGACACGTTGGGCGCGGGTGAAGAAGCCTATGAGGGCACCCACTAAGGGGACGGGGAAGAGTAATGCTATTTGGACTTGATGGCGTCGAAATCGGCCTGATCATTGTATTCCTGTGCCTGTTTGGGGGCATTTTGTCGGGCTTTCCGGTGGCCTTTGCCATTGGTGGGGCTGGGATCATCTCATTCGGGATCATCGCATCGCTGGATTCAGCTGGTCTGCTGATCCACCAAGCGATTGACACGTCAAGCGAGGGGTATAATGCGCTTATCGCCTCGGGTGTGAATGCAGAAAGCATATCAGTGTTTCGATACCCGGATTTAGCTCGCATCGCAGAACCTGTGTTTGTACAGGGCTGGGAAGTGGCGATGAACCGCAATGTATCGTTCATCGTCAACCGGGTGAACGAACGGGTGCTGGCGGGACAGTCGATTGAGACCTTGCTGGCTGTTTTGATGTTCATTTTGATGGGCATTACGTTGGAGCGATCCAAAATTGCCAATGATCTGCTGACCACGATGGCGCGGGTTTTTGGGCCTTTGCCCGGAGGTCTGGCGGTATCTGTTGTGGTTGTGGGTGCGTTTTTGGCGGCCTCAACCGGCATCGTTGGTGCCACGGTCGTGACCATGGGTTTACTAAGCCTGCCAACTATGTTGCGGCACAACTATAGTCCTGAGATCGCGACTGGTGTGATCGCGGCTTCGGGCACGTTGGGGCAAATCATTCCACCATCTATTGTGATCGTACTGTTGGGCACACTTGCCGGAGATCTCTATTCAGTCGCGCAGGAAAACCGTGCCATTGAGGCGGGATGTACCGACGCACTGACCTATTTGGGAGAACCGGCAGTAGTGTCTGTGGGGGCACTTTTCCAGGCGGCTTTGCTGCCAGGGATCATGTTGGCGATGCTCTATGGATTGTACGCTTTTGGCTATGCGTTGATGAACCCATCCAAGGCCCCTGCGGTGCAGATGGAAACAACAAGTACTGAGGTGATCACACGTGGTGAATCCTTCACATGGTTCTTGGGCTTGCCTTTGGCACTGATCATCGGGACCGTTGTGTTGGGGCAGATGAATGTGATCGGTTCGCAAGATCTGACGGTTGGTAGCTACTCTGCGCAAGGGCAGACGGCCAGCCTGCGCACTAATGTCGGTGAACAATGTCAGGCGTCGATGATTGAGCTGCATGGACAGGAGTCCTGGGATGCGGCGATTGCTGAGAAAGAGGCGATTGCGGCTGCCGGTGGTGTACAGCAAAGCGTGGCCTTGTCCGACGAAGAGGTCACTGCAGCCGTAGCCGCGAAAGAGGCGGCTGCCGCCCCCATCGGAACCGGCGTCGCGATCCTGTTTGTGCTGCTGTCACTGATCTTAGTCGTGGCACGTGGAGTGAAGCCTTCTGCCAGCCCTGTACCGTTATTGATTGGCGGGATTGGGGTCATTTTGGGCCTGATGGTTGATATCTTGTTGATTGCGCCGTCGACCAGCCCCGGATTGACCGTAGTGATTTTGGCCATTCCGCTTGCCGTGGCATTGTACGGTTGTAGCCATGCAGCAGGGCGTTTGGCGCAGAATGAGTTGATCCGCGTGGTGTTTCCACCGCTGATTTTGATCATTGCCGTGCTAGGATCGATCCTTGGTGGCATCACCAATCCGACGCCGGCAGCGGCGCTTGGGGCAGGTGGGGCGATCATGCTAGCGGCCTATCGCAAACTGCAAGATCAGGAGCGCTCGGGCAAGGTGATCATCTGGTCCACGTTTGCGATCATTTTGTCGGTTTTGATTGGTGTTAATTTTGACCTACGGATCAATGGCACCAACGTCAGTGTTGAGACCTGGATGGCCTTCTTTGTGGCGTATGGTGCGTATCTCTATGCTGCCTTTGGATTGCTGTATTCTTGCTGGGTTTTGTATTCCGGCGGGGTGATGACCCCGGTGGTGCGTGAAACCGCCAAGGTGACCTCGATGGTGTTTACCATCTTGATCGGGTCGCAGTTGCTCAATCTGGTGGTGATCAGTTTTGGTGGCGAACATTATATCCAGCAGTTCCTGAAAAGCTTTGACAGTGAATTGCAGGTCTTCCTGATCGTGATGCTGGTGCTGTTCTTTCTGGGCTTCGTGTTGGATTTTCTTGAAATTATCTACATCGTCATCCCCATCGTCGGTCCGGTGATTTATGGTGGTACGTTTGACCCCAAATGGGTGACGATCATGATCGCGGTAAACCTGCAGACCTCGTTTCTGACGCCGCCGTTTGGTTTTGCGTTGTTCTATCTGCGGGGGGTCGCGCCCAAAGAGGTCACAACGGGCCATATCTATCGTGGGGTGTTTCCATTTGTCCTGATCCAGGTGGTTGGACTGGGGATCTTGTGGTTTTTCCCATCGATCGTCACGATTGTGCCTGCTCTGATCGGAAATTGACCCTAAAGACTACCTAGGGGCCTGAATTAACTTTTTGGCCCCGTATTGGATTGTGGACGCAAAGGGGTGCCATCGGGCAGGGAGATATTGGCAACCTGTTCTATGATGGAATCATTTGAGATTGGGTGACTGCGAGAATCGTGTTCGGCCGGATCTGTCATTTCTTGCCATTCCCCGTCTGCAAAAACCTCAAGCCCTGAAAAACTGGCCTTGTAGCCCATTTTGGGGCTGCCGGGCACCCAATAACCCAGATAGACGTAAGGCAGGCCTGCCTCCTGTGCGATGGCGATGTGATCAAGGATCACATAAGTGCCCAGTGACTGGCGGGTTTTGTCAGGCTGGTAGAAGGAATAAACCATACTGACCCCGTCTTCGATGACATCAGTCAGGCAAACGGCGATCAAATCGTCAGTATCGCGGTCTGTGTATTCGACAACACGGGTGCGAATGGGAGTTTCTTCGACCATGGCCGCAAATTCAAAGGCGTCCATGTCAGCCATGCCACCTTCAGCGTGGCGATCCTCCAAATAATTGCGAAAAAGGTCGTATTGATCTTCGGTGGCCCAAGGAGAGGTGGCTTTGCGTTTGAGATGTTTGTTGCGGTTGAGAGTTTTCTTTTGTCCGCGTGTGATTGCGAATTTTCCGACATCAATTCGCGCCGACAAGCAGGCTGCGCAATCGGCACAGGATGGGCGGTAAAGGACATTTTGCGAGCGGCGAAAGCCTTGTTTTGAAAGTGTATCATTCAGCTTTTGGGCGCTTTCACCCTGCAGCGCCGTGAACAATTTTCGCTCCATCCGCCCTTCTAGGTAGGGGCAGGGTTGCGGAGCCGTCACATAAAACTGGGGCGCTATCGGGAGTGTGTGGCGCATATCACCTTCGAAACAATCTGTTGTTACGATAGCAACGAAGTTGAGATGCGCCAAGAGTACATGTTTGCCCAAAGTGCAATCAGGAGCGCGCGCGCCGATTTAATGCCACTGTACCAAGGAAATGATCGGTCAGGCCCTGTGCCCGGGCTGTGGTCAACATCAGTACGATGGAAACCACCTGCAGCAGAAAGAACGCGATCGATACGGAATAGCCGAGCGTATGCAGAAATGCCATCTGTAGGGTAAAAGGCTGCCCATCGGAGGTTCTGAACTCAATCGCGGTTAACCGCATGCCCCATGTTGCGGATTGATTGGCGAGTGTGATTACTCGGTAGGCAAAGCCCACAATCAGCATCAGAAAGGGAAAGAAGAACAAGCCTGTAAAGGCCGTGAACGGAACGATCAGTAAGCAGATCAGGATTATGACGAGCATATCGGCAAGCCAGGCAACCAGACGTTTTGTCGGAATATCCTGATAAAATTCGGCTTGATAATCCGGATCAGGAAGAGAGGAATAAGCGTGCATCATACCACTTTAGATAAGAGGGGTGGGCGTGGCCCGCAAGGTGCGGGCCAGATCTGGTTTAGGCTTCATCAGCTTGAGATTTTGCGGTTTTCTCTCGCTCATTCATGAATTGGTCGAACTCAACTTTATCGCGGGCATCGCGCAGACGCTGCATGAAGTTTTCAAAGTTCTGTTGCTCATCTTCGAGACGTCGCAAGGTGTCTTCGCGGTACGCATCAAAGGCAGAGTTGCCACTGCTACGATGGCTTGTTGAGCGGTTTTTAAAGGAACATCCGTTTTGGCGTGACGATGTGCAAATCATTTTCTTTCCCCATATCATATAAGCCAGAAGTGCAAGGCCCAAGGGCCAGAACAGAATGAAGGCCAGTACAGTGGCGACAATCCAGGCGGCTTTGCCCTTGCTGTCCAGCCATTGCTCTGCCCGCGAAAGCCAACCGGCCGGATGAGGGGCGGGTGTGATGTGGCTGGCGCTGGTCATTTGAGATCCTTTCGGTGTGTGTCGCAATGTGAATGTCTTTCACATTAATGAAATGGGGGCATATCGAATTTGTGCAAGGGTCAATGTAAATTATTTTTACATTGACCGCTTTGACCACGTCGGTATCACGGGGATATGGATTTTATTTCGCGTATGACACGGTGCTCGGATGTTTACGATGCTGAGCAGGGGCAGGAATTGCAGGACTTGTTTGGCGGGCTGCCCATCGAAGCCCGGCAATTGCTGGCGGGCGCTGGGGGATGCAGCCCCTATCTTAAAATGTTGGCCACACAGGAAGCTGCATGGTTGTCCGGGGCTTTGGATCATCCTGAGATGGCGATCCAACAGCTATTCACACACTTGCCACAGGTTGCTCCGGATCAACTGGCGAAAGAGCTGCGCGTGGCAAAACGCCGAGTTGCCTTGCTGACGGGATTGGCTGATCTGGCGGGGGTCTGGCCGTTAGAAACGGTCACGCAGGTCCTGACAGATTTTGCTGACACCGCTGTCCATCTGGCAATGCGGGCAGAGGTTGGCGCGGAAGTGCGGCGCAAGAAGTTGCCTGAGATTACCGAGGATGATCTGGAGCAGGCGGGTGGTATGGTCGCCCTAGCGATGGGAAAGATGGGCGCTGGGGAGCTGAATTACAGCTCTGACATTGACCTGATTTGCCTGTTCGATGAAACCCGGTTTTCGACGGATGCCTATCAAGAGGCGCGTAGTTCGTTGATCCGGGCGACCCGCCGGATGGCAGCGATGCTGAATGACCGAACGTCAGATGGATACGTCTTTCGTACCGATCTACGCCTGAGGCCCGATCCGGCAGTCACACCTGTCTGTATGGCCATGGCGGGGGCTGAAGCTTATTATGAAAGCCTTGGGCGCACATGGGAGCGCGCGGCTTATATCAAAGCACGGCCTTGCGCCGGGGATGTTGAGGCTGGCGAAGGGTTTTTAGCGCGGCTAAAACCATTTGTCTGGCGCAAGCATCTGGATTTTGCCGCCATTGAAGACGCGCATAACATGCGTTTGCGCATTCGCGAGCATAAGGGGCTGGGCGGACGGCTGGATCTGTTTGGGCACAACATGAAGCTGGGGCGCGGTGGTATCCGCGAGATCGAATTTTTCACCCAGACCCGGCAACTTATTTCGGGGGGGCGTGACCGGGACTTGCGTGTGCGGGGCACGGTCGAAGGTCTGGGGAAACTGGTCGAAAAAGGCTGGGTGCCGCAAGAGGCTGCTGAAGTTCTGGTGCGCCACTATCGATCGCACCGCGAGGTTGAGCATCGCTTGCAGATGCTGCGGGACGCCCAGACCCATAATCTGCCAACGTCAGATGAGGAGTTTGACCGACTGGCCGCCTTTATGGGCCGTGATCGTGTCGACCTAGAACACGATTTGCGCGATAATCTGACCGAAGTGCACGATCTGATCGAGGGATTTTTTGCCCCCGATGAAACCGAGATCGTCCCGGATAACTATCACGCCGCACTTGATAGCGAGATTATTGCTCGTTGGCCTAGCTATCCTGCCTTGCGCTCAAACCGCGCCTTGGAGATCTTTCGCAGACTACGCCCCGATATCCTGTCTAAGCTTGCCAGAAGCAGCCACCCGCATGAGGCTTTGCTGGCGTTTGATGGCTTTCTGGCCGGTTTGCCCGCTGGTGTTCAGGTGTTTTCGATGTTTGAGGCCAATCCGCATCTGGTGGATTTGTTGGTCGATATTGCAGGCACGTCTTCATCACTGGCCACGCACCTTTCGCGCAATGCCAGTGTGTTTGAGGCGGTGATCGCTGGGGCGTTTTTTGCGCCTTGGCCGGGGTGTGCAGCGTTGGAGCAGGAATTATCTGGTGCATTGGCGCAGCAGGACGATTACGAGCGCAAGCTGGACACCGCCCGTCGCTGGACCAAAGAGTGGCATTTCAGGATCGGCGTGCATCTGTTGCGTGGGGTGATCGATGCCGACGCTGCCGGGCAGCAATATGCCGATCTGGCGGGCGCGGTGATTGCGGCGCTTTGGCCCATAGTGGTTGATCAATTTGCGCAAAAACATGGCCAACCACCGGGACAGGGTGCTGCGATCATCGGGATGGGCTCATTGGGGGCAGGGTTGCTCAATGCGCGTTCGGATCTGGATCTGATCGTGGTCTATGAGGCTGACGGGGTGGAAGCCTCGGACGGACGTCGCCCCTTGGCGACCCGGCAGTATTACGCGCGATTGACACAGGCGATGATCACCGCCCTGAGCGTGCCGATGTCTGAGGGCCGGCTTTATGAGGTGGATATGCGGCTCAGGCCTTCGGGCAATCAGGGGCCAGTGGCCACCGCTTGGGCAGCTTATCAGGCCTATCAGCGCAATGAGGCCTGGGTTTGGGAACATCTGGCTCTGACACGGGCGCGCGCTATCGCGGGGCAGGCTGCGTTGATGGAGGAGTTTGAGGTGTTCCGGGTTGAATTTTTGGCCCAGAAGCTACGTACGCGCGTGCAAATCTGCGCGCAAGTTGCTGAAATGCGTGACCGCATTGCCAGTGCCAAAACCCCGGCAGGGCCTTGGGATGCCAAGCTTGGAGCCGGGCGTTTGCAGGACATCGAGCTGATTGCACAGTCCGCAACGCTAATGGCGGGGGGGGGCGGGCGTACGACTACGGATGGATTACAATACGGTGTCGCTTGTGGTTGGCTGAGTGACGCGGATAGCGCAGCATTAAGTCGGGCACATGGGCTTTGCTGGCAACTGCATCAGGCCGCGCGTTTGCTGGGGGAGAAACCCCTTGAGGCGGAAAAGATTGGCCAAGGTGGATCGGAGTTTGTATTGCGCGATACAGGGTATCAGACGTTGGCAGAGCTGGCTGAGGCGTTGGCCGAATGTTCTGCGCTGGCAGCTGTGGTGATCGATAGAGTGTTGAGAGTGCCACAAGAGGATAGCGCGCATGAAGGGTGATCCGCTGGACCGCAAAGGGTTGATGCAGGAATCTTATCGCATTGAAGGCATTACAGCTGGTGAATGCCGCTCGATCTTTCTGGATTGGGCTTTGTCATTGCCGGATGGGGCGGACATGGCCGCGTCCATCACAAGCACGCTGGAGCAGTATCAGGGCGAACACCCTGATCATCCAATGACGCAGGTGCTAACAGAAGGCTTGCAAAAGGCGGAAAAACCACGGCGTCGCGGTGGTTGGCGGTCGCGGTCGCGCGACTGAATCACGTTCGGTTTTCTATGGATTTGCGATGTAATCTAATCTTTCGCAGGTCCTACAAAGGCGTTATGGGGGGGCATGAATACTGCATCTCTCCCCGTGATCCGCCTTATGCCCAAAGTTCGCCCGCAAACGTTTTTGCACGGCGTGCCTTGGATTTATGATAATGAAATCGTCACTGACCGGCGCACTAAAAATATTGCACCGGGGTCTTTGGCCATTCTCGAAGACGCAGAGCGTCGCCCGATTGCGCTGGTGGCGGTCAATCCGATGTCGCGCTTATTTGCGCGTATTCTTGATCTGGATCTGACGGCCGAGATCAATCAAGGCTGGCTGGAGCAAAAGATCAAACGTGCGCTGGCCCTGCGCGAAACGATGTATGATCAGCCTTACTATCGCTTGATTCATGCCGAGGCGGATGGCCTGCCGGGCGTGGTGATTGACCGGTTTGGTGACATTGTCGTGGTGCAGGCTAATGCCGCCTGGATTGAAAACCTGCTGCCAGAGCTGACAGCCGCTTTGGGGCAAATATCAGGGATAAAAACCATCTACAAAAACGCCTCGGGCCGAGCGCGTGGGTTGGAAGGTTTGGATGATGTCAGCGCCGTATTGGCCGGGAAAATGCCCGATGCACCCGTGCCAGTGCCAATGAACGGTGCGACCTATATGGCCGATCTGTCAGGCGGACAGAAAACCGGGTTGTTCTTTGACCAACGCCCCAACCACGCCTTTGCCGCCCGTTTTGCCAAAGATGCACGGGTGCTGGACATGTTTTCGCATGTTGGTGGGTTTTCTCTGGCGGCCTTGGCGAATGGGGCAACTAGTGCTTTGGCGGTGGATGGATCTGATCCCGCTTTGGCGCTGGCACGCGACGGGGCGCAGGCGATGGGCAAAGCAGATCAGTTTGAGACCCGCAAAGGCGATGCTTTTGATGTACTGACCAAACTGGCGGAAGAGGGTGAGACATTTGATTTGGTGATCTGTGATCCACCTGCCTTTGCGCCCTCAAAGAAAGCAATGGAGGCGGGTTTGCGCGCCTATGAGCGCATTGCACGGCTGGCGGCGCCGTTGGTTGCTGAGGGCGGCTATCTTGGTTTGTGCTCGTGTTCACATGCGGCAGACCTGAGCAAGTTCCGGGCGTCCTCCTCTCGCGGGATTGGCCGGGCTGGGCGCGTCGGTCAGTTGATCCACACCGGATATGCCGGGCCGGATCATCCACAGCATTTGCAATTGGCTGAATCTGGGTATCTCAAGGCGCTGTTTTACAGGTTATGATCAGGCTATGAAGCTGCTGCTTGATACCTGTGTTATCTACCCCACGGTGATGCGCGAAATGCTGTTGGGCGTCGCGGCAGAGGGCGTGTATCGGCCCTATTGGTCGGCACGCATTATCGAAGAATGGCAGCGTGCAGCAATCAAGCTGGGACCAGACGGTGTGGTGCAGGCTGGGGCAGAGGCAGCTTTGTTGAAAGCCCGCTGGCCCAAGGCTGAAGTGCCCGCATCACCCGGTTTGGAAGCGCGGCTTTGGTTACCGGATCCAGCAGATATTCATGTGCTGGCGGCGGCAATATCGGCATCAGCAGATGGCATCATCACGCTGAATAAAAAAGACTTTCCACAAAATATCCTTGGCGAGGAAGGGTTGTCTCGATTTGAACCAGATGGATTCCTACATGGGGTCTGGAGCGCACAACCTGATGTGGTTGAATGCGTTGCAGATCGTGTTTTGGAAACGGCCAATCGTTTGTCTGGCAAAGAGTGGGACATGCGTGGCTTGATGAAAAAGGCGCGTTTGCCGCGATTGGGCAAGGCTTTAACTTCAAACCCTTGAAAATTGCGCCGCTTTTGGGCGCTTAAACACCAGTGCGGTGCCTCCCAATGCCATAATAAGGCCGAGCGCACTGTAGACTGTCCATTCAAACCCTTCCAACCACGTGGAAACCAGCATCGCTACAATCGGGAACAACACGGTGGCATAGGCGGCACGCGCCGGGCCCTCGCGTTTGACAAGGTTGAGGTAGGTCAGGAAGGCCAGTACCGAAGCGATCCCTGACAGATAGATCATCGCGCCCCAATACGTCGCCCCTTGTGGGATCGGAAAGGGCAGCCCGGCCATTAGGCAGACCGCCAGACAGATCAGTGCACCGTAACCCATGCCATAGGCCACGATGTTAGGCAGGTCATGATCTCGCGACAGACGTGCTGATAATAGGTTTCCCAGTGAGAACAGATAGGTACCAATGAACGGGAGGGCGATAAAGAGTGGGGGAATGCCCCCGGTGCCGATGATGTCATCCCACGATAGTAGAACTAGCCCGATTAGACCTGCCGCCGCCCCAAGCAGCACCCGGCTGTTCAATGGCTTGCCAAAAAAGAGCTTTTGATTGAACGCCCCCATGATGGCGGCTGTGGCAAAGATGACTGACAGGAGCCCACTGGGGAAATAGCCCGCCGCCAGATACATGCAGAAGAAATTCATGCTGAAGAGGCAAAAGCCAAGCGCGGCCACCAGCCCATGATCTTTGAGCGGAATACGCCGGAATCGACCGCTAAGCAGTAAGAAAAGTACCAACATCGCAGTGGACAGGACAAAGCGGTAGGTGATGGAAACCAGTGCAGGTATTTCTCCGATTTGCAGTTCAATCGCGTACCAAGAAAACCCCCAACTTAGGACCACGATGATTAATAGCGCGAGTGACATGCCGGTTCCTTGGAGGCTGGATCTTATGACCACAGCCTAAATTGATCACACTACAATGTATTCATGTAAAGTTCTGAATTTTTTGCTATTTTGTGATGGAGGTCATCAATAATTGTGGTCACTTGGCGTCGTTATTCAGCCTGTCAGCTACCCTTGGCCCACTTGTTTTCCAACTTACGGATCGCTTTGATGCGCTCGGGCGTTTTGGGGTGGCTCATCAACCAAGCGGGGGCCACGCCCGCGCGGGATTTTGTCATCGCGTCCAGCTTTTCAAACAGGGAAATCTGTGGTGCCACACCGATCCCGACCTTGGTCAGCAGGGCGGCGGCGTATTCATCCGCCTCATATTCATCCCCACGTGATAGGCGCGCGGCTAAAAGCGTGGTGATGCCATTGGCCACCCAGACACCGATACCGGGCAGAATGCGGGCAAACACCATGGCCAGGGCCGTGCGCAAGGCGTTCTGGCCGGAAAAGTCAATCATCCGACGGCGGGTATGACCAAGCGCAACATGACCCAATTCATGCGCGATGACGCTGGCCAGTTCTTCGGCGGTGACCTCACCATTGAGAAACTTACGGTAAAACCCACGGGTGATGAAAATGCGTCCGTCCGGGGCGGCAAGGCCGTTCACCGGGTCAATTTCGTAGATGTTCACCCGAATGCGCGGCAGATCCAACGCTTTGGCCAGCTTATCGGTCATGTCTTTGAGGTTTGGATCTGCCAGCTCGGTCGATTGAGCATCCAGCTCGCGCTTGGTGCGCCAGACCGAAAACCGGTACATGGCAAAGGCGTAGAGTATGGCCAACAGGATGGGCGTAAAGCGGATCATGGGTTTGATATGGCGTGGATTAACGGATGGGGCAAGAGGGCGGGCCAGCTCGGGGAATATTTTACACGTTAAGTTTAGTCAATTCGGGTGATCCCGCTTGATAATTTCAATCTTAACGGTAGTGTTGCTGAAAAAGAAAGACGGCACGATCATGCAAAAAATCGGAAGAGAAATAAGAGAGCTAAGTGCCGGTATTATAGCGGCCGAATGCAGAGGCGCGTTGTATCTTTTAATGACGTTCGCGAGTTGTCTTTGGATGTTTTGGAGGAATAGCAAAAATTGGGGTGCCTTGCCGCGATTACCTGTCTGGCTTGATGTTCAAGAACAATATGTTCAGTTTGCTGGAACGGCGTTCTTCCTCCTCCCACTAATGTTGATTATGTTGTTTAGCCACTTGGTTGCCAGATCGGTTAAAAAGCGCGATGAACTGCTGAAAAAGAAAAACGATTTGGTTGAAGAGACGCTTAAAGCTTGCAGCGCTTGGGATTAGGCTTGAGTGACGCATTCTCACATAGATCAGCTTGACCAAGAAATTTCTGATGTAGAGCGAAAGTTCAGAACCTGCCAGCGCAAGCGGGGCATTGTTCTGATTGCCCTGATCAGTGCCATATTTGTGATGGGGTGGTCGATGCTATATCCGCCATTCGGATTAAAATACCCGCCCTTTGCGGGCGGGATGCACGACCAATGGCTGGAGCGTGAACGATTGTTGATCAAAGTGAATGTGGCGTCTGTGGCTGTATTTATAATACTGGTATTATTTGTGGGCCGTCTAAATCGCCAGTTGCGAGAATTGAAATGGCAACAGGATGATTTGCGAACGGTGAGCAAAAAATA